>JAYTDA010000440.1:0-30202 GCA_043736155.1 Paracoccaceae bacterium
GGCGGATATCCTTTACACCTACAGCGGCGTGCGCCCCCTGCCCTACGTGCCCGCGCAGTCCGAATGGAAAGTGCCGCGCAGCCATGTGATCCACGATCACGCACCCGACTGCCCGGGCCTGCTGTCGATCATCGGCGGCAAGCTGACCACCTATCGCAGTCTGGCCCAGGAAACCGTGGATCAGGTGTTCACCCGTCTGGGCCGCAAGGTGCCCCGCTGCACCACGGCAGCTACACTGTTTCCCGGCGCGCGGATCAACAACTGGGACGCCTATCGGAGCCAACTGGCGGCAATCACCGATCTGGGCCGCAACACGGTTGACCGGCTGGTGGATATCTACGGCGCACGGGCCGGCGATATTCTTGACATGGCGCGCCGCGATCCCCGCTTGGCCGAGGTGCTTGATCCCGAAACCGGCGCGATCAGTGCCGAGCTGATCTACACCTTCCGAACCGAATTTTGCCGAACCCTGACCGATGCGCTGATCCGCCGGATCATGGTCGGGCTGAACAGCAATTGCGGGCGCAATGCCTTGATGCGTGCAGCCACCATCCTGGCCGAAGACCAGGGTTGGGACGCCGCGCGCAAGGCCCGGGAAATCGAAGATTACCTGACCTACATCCGCCGATTTGATGTGCCCGGCCGACATGTGACCGCCGATCTCGCACACAGTGCGGCGGAATAGACCAAGAACCGGAACCGAAGGATACCAGATGACTTTGCAGGCAGATCCCCGCGCCCTGATCGAAGCCGCTCGTGGCGGCAACTATGCCGTCGGCGCTTTCAACATGCACAATGACGAGACCACCGAAGCCCTGGTCTGGGCCGCCGAACGGGCCAATGCCCCGGTGTTCCTGCAGGTCGGCCGCGCCGTGATCCCGCATATGGGGGTGGCACGGGCCTATCAGATGACCCGCCGTATCGCGGAACAGTCCAACGCGCACTATGTGATCCACCTTGATCACGGCTCCTGGGACGAGGTGATGGAGGCGATCCGGCTTGGCTTTTCGTCTGTTATGTATGACGGAGCACATCTGCCGTTCGAGGAGAACATCGCCACCACCCGCCGCATCGTGGACATCGCCCATGCCTTCGGCATTCCGGTCGAGGCGGAACTGGGCAAGATCCCGGATGTGGGCGAAACCGTCGACTGGGACGCCTACTACACCGATGTCGAAGAGGCCCGCCGCTTTGTCGCGGAAACCGGCATCGACACTCTGGCGATCTCGGTCGGTATCGTGCACGGGGTGATCCCCGGTCTGCCGATGCAGCCGATCAACATCCAGCGGATCAAGGAGATCAAGGCGGCCACCGGGATTCCGCTGGTGCTGCACGGTGCATCGGGCCTGACCGACCGCGAGGTGCAGGAGGCGAAAGCCGCCGGGGTGCACAAGTTCAACGCCGACACCGACCTGCGCCACGCGTTCCGGGCCGGCCTCGAATCAGTGTTTGCCACCGGCGACCGCCAACTGGAAGAGGCGATGGCCGAAGGCAGGACACGGATGATCGACGCGACCATTCTCAAGATGCGTCAGTATGGTTGTGCGGGAAAGGCCGGACCGGTCTGAACCAGGCGCGGCCTGCTGCCGGGCTGGTCTTGGACGGCGTGAACCGCATCTTGCAAGTCCCTGCGCGCGCGATCGGTCAGCCTGATGCAAAGCCCGATTTTTGGCCCCGTGTAGGTCTGCCAGCAGAACGTTGTTCTGCTGGCAGACAGGGCAAAGGTGCTTGCCGAGATTTGAACTTAAGGAAAATGAAACTTCAGAATGTTCACTTTTCTGTTGCATTTCAAGCGTGGTTTGATACAAATGCTTATGCAGTAGTCATGTGAGCCAAAACCAGACAGAAACGTCTTGCACAGGCACTGAACACAAGGCGCACGGCTGCTTGCCCGGCGCAGGCTGCGCTACTTTTCGGGGAGGAAAACATGCGCGTTCTAAAAGATATCGAGCCTCGCGAAGTGATGTTCTTCTTTGAAGAGCTGAGCAAACGTCACCGCTGTTCGCGCCAGGAAAAGGACGCCACCGATTACATTGCCGACTTTGCGGCCCAGCGCGGTCTGGTTCATCACCGCGACGCGTTGCAGAACATCATCGTCAAGAAGCCCGGAACGGCAGGATACGAACAGGCGCCTGCCGTCGTTCTGCACGGGCATATCGACATGGTCTGCAAGATCGAGCCGGGCGTCACCCATGATTTCAGCACGCAAGGCGTGAAACTGATCGTCGACGGCGACCGTATCCGGGCCGAAGGGACGACGCTGGGGGCCGACAACGGTTTGGGCATCTCCTACATGCTGGCGCTGCTCGATTCCGCGGATATCCCGCATCCGCCGCTGGAATGCGTGATGACCGCGATGGAAGAGATGGGCAAGGTCGGCGGCGCCGGGGTTGATCAATCGCTGTTGTCGGGCAAGCGGATGATCGACTTCAACTGGATTGATGAGCGTCAGCTTCTGGCGGGATGTTCGGGTGACGTGTCCTGCCGCACCGATATTGCCGCCGGGTGGGCCACACCCGCACCCGACCAGACCACTTTGCTGATCGACATGCGCGGATTGCGCGGCGGGCATTGTGAATTCGACATCCACTTTGACCGCGCCAATGCGATCACCGTTCTGGGCCGCCTTTTGCGCCGGGCGATGCAGGTGGGCCGCGTACAGATCGCGACCGTGTCGGGTGGCGTGCAGAACAACGTGATCCCGGCGGAAAGTGCGGCACTGATCCTCGTTCCGTCAACTGATGCAGATGCGGTTGAACAGGCATTGCTGACCCTGATCGGCGAGATCAAGGATGAGTATCGTCTGGCCGACCCCGACATGCAGATCGCGGTGACCCGGCCCCAATCCTCGGTCGCACGGGTCTTTTCGCAGGGTGCGGCGGCCAATCTGGTGCGGACCATCAGCCTGCTGCCGGACGGTATCCTGCATCAGAACCTGGACGTGCCCGGCAACTGGGAAACCTCGAACAACATCGGCCTGATGGTCACCACCGAAAACGGCGTCGAGATCACCTGCACCATCACCAGCGCCGTCACCTCGCGCAAACATGCGGTGCTGGACCAGATCGTCCAGCTTGCCGAGATGGCTGGCGACGGCGTGACCGCAACCCAGATCGGGCTTGATGCGCCAGAGTTTCCCTGGAACCCCAACTCCTACATGCTGTCGGTTGCACGGCAAAGCTATGAGCGTGTGATGGGCAAGAAACCGGATGTGCTGGTTTCGGTGTGCAGCCTGGAGCTTGGCATGTTTACCCAGCGGATCGCCGGTCTGGATACCATCGGCATCGGGACCAACCTCTACGACCTGCATTCAGCCCGGGAAAGCATGGATCACACCTCTGCTGCACGGGTTTGGCCGCTGATCAAGGATGTGATGCGGCATCTGGATCACTGAAATCTCGGGGCACGCCGCACAGGCGGGCCTTGCAAACGAAACCACCACCGAACGTTCAATGAGGAGGAAAGAATGCACTATCTCTCGCAATCTCTGAGGCTTTCTACGTCGCTTGGGAAACGGGCCGCTCGTGCGGCGCTGATGACAACGGCCATGCTGGTCGGCCTCGGGTCGCAGGCTTTTGCCGAAATCATCGCCAAGGAAGACATGGTGCTGGTTGTGTCGGTGATCAACACCACCAACCCCTACATGATTTCCAACATCGAAGGTGCCAAGGCGCTGGCGGCGGCGCTCGATATTCCGCTGGAAATCGTGAACTCCGACAACTCGTCGCAGACCGGGATTTCGAACATCATGGCAATTCTTGCCAGTGGCAAAAAGCCGATCATGTTTGTGAACACCGTGGCCAGCTCTGACGCGCCGACCATCGTGAACGCGGTTGAACAGGCCGGCGGCTTTGTCACCATCTGGTGGAACAAGCCCGACGACTTCAAACCGCAGGACGAAGGCGACCATTTCGTTGCCTTCCAGAAGATCCCGGGCATTTCCTCGGGCCGGTGCGGCGCGAAGGCGATCGGCGATGCGCTTGGTGGCAAGGGCAATGTCGTGATGCTGCCCGGCGTGCAGGACAGCACCACCAGCCAGACCCGCGTTGCCGGTTTTGAGGCCGAGATGAAGGAAAATTATCCCGGCATCACGATCCTGGAATCGCGCCCGTCGAACTGGGATCCGCAGCTTGGCGCCCGCAACGCGCAGGACCTGATCGTGAAATACGGCAGCGACATCAATGGCGTGTGGAGCGCGGATGACGGCATGCAGATCGGCGCGATGCAGTCGTTCGAAAATGCCGGCATGCTGGACAGCGTGAAATTCGCCTCTGACGGCCTCTATCCGACCACGATTGAAGACATCAAGTCGGGCCGTGGCAACAAAGCCATCGTCGGCGAGACCTTCCACCGGGGCTACATGGCGTCTGCGGTTGGTCTTTACACGGCTTACCTCGCTGCAACCGGCGAAATCGTGCCAAGCGAACTGCCCCCGGAAAAGCGCGACAGCCTGTTTGCGCTCAGCTGTGTGAATCCTGGCAACATCGCCGAATATCTGCAGTATGATGAACCGGATGCACCGGCGAAGTTCGTGGAACGCCTGCTGGTCAGCGGCCCATGGGAAACCGATCCGATGCCGCTGGTCGCCGGCGGGCCGGAAGTGATGCCGTGACCTGACGGATCTGACACCAACACTTGCGGCCAGAACAGTGCGTTCTGGCCGCAAACCCAGCAGGACGCGCCTGATTGAAAGAGGCAAGCCATGAGCACGACGCTCCGCAACGATGAGGGCAAGGACAACGGCACACACGCCACCTCTTCGGCGGGTGGCGAGGGTCTGCGGCACTTCATTGCGACCTACAAGGCACCGCTAAGCCTCATCCTGTCGATGGCCGTGCTGTTCCTCATTTTCGCGTTTCTGAACCCGCGGTTTGCCAGCGTGCAGAACCTGCAGAACGTGCTTTTTCAGATTTCCGTCCCGCTGATCATCGTGGTGGGGACGACAATGGTGATCCAGATGGGGTCGATCGATCTGTCGGTGCAAGGGGTGATGGGGGCAGCAGGGATGACGTGGATCCTGATGTCGCCCAACACGCGGCTGGAGACCAACATGGCGTTCTGGGCCTGGCCTGCCGCCATTGGCATCGGCGCCGGTCTGGGGCTGATGTCGGGCCTCGTGTATGCCAAACTGCGGGTGCCCTCCTTTGTCGTGTCGCTTGGCACCTGGTATGTCGGCCTTGGCATCGCGATCATCCTTTATGGCAACGACCTGTTACCCACCCTGACCGACAAGGTTCTGGCCCGCTGGCCGACGCGGCTGACACTGGGGCTGCCGAATTCGTTCTGGCTGGCGGCGTTTGTCATCCTGATTGGTGTGCTGATTGCCAACTACACCCGTTTGGGTCGTGGATTGCTGGCCATCGGCAACAACGAAGCCGTCGCCCGTAACAGCGGCATTCCCGTCACGCGCTACAAGATCGCGGCATTTGTGATTGCCGGAACCCTCAGCGGGGTCGCGGGCATCCTTGCCACCATGCAACTGGGCTCCGGATCGCCGGATATCGGCTATGGGCAGCTTTTTACCGTGATCCCGGCTGCCGTGATCGGCGGAACCGCCCTGAGCGGGGGCGAGGGCGGTGTGATGCGCTCAGCTCTTGGCGTGGTGCTGTTGATCGTGCTGAACAACGGGCTGGTGCTGGCCGGAGTGGACCCGGACTACCAACAGGCCGTGTTCGGCTCGATCCTGATCGTGACCATCGTTGCCGTCGCCTGGCCGCAGCGCGGACGTTTGAAGGTGGCGAAATGACCAACGACACGGTTCTGAAGCTGAGCAAAATCAGCCGCACCTTCGGCACGGTCAAGGCTGTGGACTCAGTCTCGCTGGAAATCAAGCGGGGCGAGGTGGTGGGGCTGGTTGGCGAAAACGGTGCCGGAAAATCCACCCTGCTGAAAATTCTGGCTGGCATAGAACAGCCCGATCACGGGCGGATGGAGATCAACGGCAAACCGGTGAAATTCAACGGGCCACAAGATGCGCTAAAGGCCGGAATCGGCATCGTGCATCAGGAGCAGTCGCTGTTCACCAACCTGACCGTCGCCGAGAACATCGATATCCACCACCCGGGGCGCAGCGGGCTAAGCCGCTATGGCCTGCAGGACTGGGCGCGCCTGAACCGCGAGGCAACTACCGTACTGAACAAGATCGGCGTGCGGCTGGACCCCAGGGCGCTGGTGGGCGATCTGTCGTTTGTGGATCGGCAGATGGTCGAGATTGCCCGCGCCGTCCGCGTCGAAGAGTCCGACCACATCACGCCCCTGATCATTCTGGACGAACCGACGGCGGTGCTGGAACAGGCGGAAACGGCGGTGCTGGAACGCGAAGTGCGCAAGCTGCGCGAATTTTCCAGCGTCATCTTCGTGTCGCACCGTCTGGACGAGATCATGCGCATCTGCGACCGGGTCGTGGTGATGCGCAGCGGAAAACTGGTCTGCGATGTGAGCACCAGCGACATCACCAAGGAATTTCTGTTCGATGCGATGGTCGATGAGCCCGCACATGTGACCACGAAACCGCGCTCCATGGCGCCCTTTACGTCCGAACCAGCGGTTGAGGTGCAGGCACTGACGCGCAAGGGCCAGTACCGCGACGTCTCGTTTACCGTCCATCCCGGACAGATCGTGGCGCTGGTGGGCACCAGCGGCTCGGGCCGGGGGGCCTTGGTCAGAACGATTTTCGGGGCCGAGGACCACGACACCGGGACGATCAAGGTCGCGGGAAAACCTGTTTCGCGCTGGTCGATCCGGGGGGCAGTACGCGCGGGCCTTGCCTATACGCCGGCTGAACGCAAGGTCGAGGGGATGATCGGCGGCTTTTCTGCCGCACGCAACATCGCGCTGTCGCATCCCGGCCGGGTGGCGACTGGCCCGCTGCTGCGCCCGCGCCGGCTGGCGCAACTGGCGCGGTCCTGGTTGCAGAAACTGGATGTCAGACCGAACGACATTGTGCGCCCGCTGGCGCAGTTTTCCGGCGGGAACCAGCAAAAGGTCGTTCTGGCCAAGTGGCTGCATTCACCCGACCTGAAGGTTCTGATCCTCGACCACCCGCTGCGCGGGCTTGATGTCGGCGCATCGCGCACCCTGAATGCCCAGATCAAGCAGGCCTGTGAGGCCGGGGTGGCGGCCATCCTGATCCCCGACACGATTGAAGAGGCGCTGGAAATGGCAGACACCATCATCGTGATGCGCGATGGCGAGGTGACCGCCCGCCATGACCTGCGCCAGAATGCCGGTTTGACGCTGCACGACATCGTGGTGGGGATGGTATGACCAGCAACAGCACCTCCCGCTCCGCAGTGATCCCTCAAGCCGACACCGGCAGACCCGGTCTGACGGCCCGGCTGGCCCGGTCCGGTTACCTGATCACGCTCGCACCGCTTCTGGTGTTCTGCGCCATGCTTCTGATTGTCTCGCTTTTGAACCCCAACTATCTGGGACCGATTGGAATTTCCGTCGTCACCTCGACCGCAGCCCCGATTTTGCTGGTGGCTCTTGGGCAGGCGATGGTGCTGAACATCGGGTCAATCGACCTGTCGAACGCGGCGATCGGGCTGGTTGGCACCATCCTGATTGCCCTGACGCTGCCAACCCTGGGGGTGTCATCGATCTTCGGCGTCCTGTTGATCCTGATGCTGATCGGCGCGGTCAACGGGGTTATCGTCGCCTTTACCCAAGTGCCGTCGTTTGCGCTGACCCTTGGCACCCTTGGCATCCTGCAAACGGCGGCTCTGGTCACCAGCGGTTCCGACACGATCTACATCACCGAAAACCGCGAGATCGTCTCGGTCCTCTATGAAACGCAATTCGCCTTCAGCCCGCTGACCTTCTGGATCGGGGTGATCTGCGCGGTGGTCTATTGGGTCATTCTGCGCCACACCATCCTTGGTCAAAACATGACGGCGGTTGGCAAGAACGAATCTGCGGCGATGTTTTCAGCGATTCCGGTGCGGCGGATCAAGACGATTGCCTATGCAATTTCGGGCTTTACGGCGGGTCTGGCGGCGCTGGCGATCCTGGCGCAGTCGGGCTCTGCCTCTTCCAGTGGCTTGGGCAGCAATCTGCTGCTGCCGGGTATCGCTGCGGCATTGGTCGGCGGCACCAGCATTTCCGGCGGCCAAACCAACCCGATCAACGTGGTGTTCGGCGCGCTGACGGTGGCCTTTGTGCCGATCGCGATCCAGGCATCGGGCTTTGGTGCGCAGGCGCAAAGTCTGGTCTACGGGATATTCATCATCATCGTCGTTGCGCTGACGACAGCGCGGACACGCGACGCCATCATCAAGTGAAACCGGCAGGCGCGTGGGGCAAAGCACTGGCGTGGGGCCACAACCTGTCCACCGCGCGAACAACTGGGGAGTGAGACCATGGCCACTGCACTAGACCGCTTTGCCGACGCGAAGCCGCATTGGGACGACCCGGTGATGATCGAATCGCATCAGAACGGGGTCCGCACCAAAGCGATGAACCCGAATACGCCGATCACCGATGACGAACTGGTTGAAGATGCCATCCGATGCTGGGATGCGGGTGCGACCGCGATTCACGACCACAACTCGAACTTCGATCTGTTGGGCAAGGCGGCGTTCGATGACTACATGAAGGTCTGGGACCGCATCCTGAAAGCCCGGCCGGGCATGATCTGGTATCCCACCACCTGCAACAACAACCTGGTCGCTGCGGGCGATTGCGGGCTGGAGCATGTGGATTTTCTGAACAAGCATGCCAATGTGCAAGTGGCTGTCGTCGATACCGGCATCGACCAGTTCGTGATCGACGAAGATGCCGAAGGCTATTCGTTGGGGCGGGCCTATGGCTGGGACCTGACGCAGGTGGCGGCACAGGTAAAGTTCTGCCGGGCGCGTGACATCGCCATGATCTGGGGCGTCTATGAACCCGGTCACCTGCGCGTGGCACGCCACTATGTCGACCGCGGCATGTTCACCCCCGGCACCAACTGGGATTTCTATTTTGTCGGCAAATATGGCCTGACCTCGACCAAGCCGATCGGCACCTGCGGGATGGAGCCGTCGCTGGAAAGCCTGTATTACTACCTCGACATGATTGCGGCGGCCAAACACAAGTTGCCGTGGTTCATCTCGATCTGGGGCGAGGGCGACTATGACTATCGCCCGCTGGTGCGCCGCACCATCGAGCTTGGCGGTCACGTCAAGACCGGACTGGAGCTGACCTACAGCCCGCACCGCAACCCCACGAATCTGGAACTGCTGCAAGAAGTGCAACAGATCGCCCGCGAGGTGGGTCGCCCGATTGCCACCCACGCTGATGCACGGCGGATCTACAACATCACCTGACCCGACACTGGATGGACCGGCTGCATGGCCCCCCTGCCCCAGGGGGGCCAGGGGCGTTTTCACCCCGCCCGTCGGCGCGAAAACCTGCGGCAGCAACTCTGTGGCCCCTTTGGATTGCAGCGGTTGGCAGGACGGACAGCCGCAAAATCTCTGCCACCCGTCTGGAACAAATTCAATTTTCTGTTGACATATGTTCTGAACATTGCCTATCATGAGACAATAAATGTGCAGGTTGGGAGGCTGGCATGGCTGAAATCTTCGATCATACCGGCGCGCCGGTGAAACACGGTCGGGCCCGGGTCAACGGCATCCGCATGCATTATGTCACGGCGGGTCAGGGCGAACCCCTGCTGCTGCTGCACGGCACACCCAAGACACATTTCTACTGGTACAAGCTGATCCCGCTGCTGACACCGCACTTTACCGTGGTGGCCCCCGACCTGCGCGGCTTTGGCGATACCGACAAGCCCCCGGCCGAGGAAGGCTATGACAGCCTGACCAATGCGCGCGACATGGCGGCACTGATGACGCATCTGGGGCACGACGCGTTCCATTTGCATGGCGAGGATCGCGGGGCCGAATTTGCCTATGCCCTTGCCGCCACAGAGCGCGCTCGGGTCAAGACGTTGTCGTTTGCAGAGATGCTGTTGTCGGGCGAGGGGTTGGAGGAATGGTCCACCTTTACCCCCGCCAACGTCTCGGCGCAGTTTGAACTGCGCGGCGTCTGGGTCTGGCACATCCCGTTCTTCTGGATCCCGCACCTGCCCGAAATGCTGATCACCGGACGCGAGCGCGAATTCTGGGAGTTCTGGATCAAGGCCGAAACCTGGAACCCCAATGCCATTACCAAAGAGGCGGTCGACGAGTGGATCGCCCATTTGTCGGCACCGGGTGGCCTGCGCGGCTGCCTTGAAACCTACCGCGCCGGCATGAAGAACGCGCGGATCAACGCCGAGTTGAAGCAGACAAAGCTGACCCTGCCCATCCTGACCATCGGTGCGCCCGAGTTCTTTGGCGACCTTGTTCGCGGCCAGATGGAAAAGGTGGCAACCGGGGTCGAGCGTTCGGAAGTGTTCGAGGAGTGCGGCCACAGCCTTGCCCTTGAAGCCCCCGACCGGCTGGCCACCACGCTGCGCGCGTTCATGCTGGACCGCTAGCCCCGGGCTGGCGCGGACCAGCGCCATCCCCACCCCACAGCAGACCCCGATCCCCGAGGGGCGGGACTGCAGACCTATCATCAGGAGGAGAAACAGATGAGTATCCGCAATTTGAAGGCTTTCGCGCTTGCCATGTCGGTGGCGCTGGTCCCCGGCCTCGGCAGCGCCGAGATTGCCGCCGATATCGAGCATCCGCTGTGGTACAAGGCGCCGTCGGACAAGACGATGGAACTGGCCAAGCTCGACAACCTCGACGGCGTCGTGGTGTCGGATGGCCAGCGCGGCGAGGTGGGCTTTCCCGCCGCCGATCTGAAACTGACCGACGAGCAGATCGAAAAGGTCAAGGCCGGCAAGTTCACCGTCGCCATCTCGATGGGGTGGATGGGCGATGACTGGGCGAGCCAGCAACTGATCGGTCTGAAAGAGACGTTCGAAAAGCTGGGCATCGAAGTGGTGGCCGAAACCAACGCGAACTGGGACGACGCCAAGCAGATCGCCGACATCGAGACCATTTCGGTACTGAAGCCCGATTTGCTGGTATCAATTCCGCTGAACGGCCAGACGACTGCCGGTGCTTTCAAGAAAATCCACGAAGCGGGCACCAAGATCGTGTTCATCGACCAGGCGGTCGACGGGATGGATGCCGGCAAGGACTATGCCTCGATCATTTCGTCGGACAACCTGGCTTTGGGCATGTATCTGGCTGATGCCTTGGCCGCAGCCACCGGCGGCAAGGGCGACGTGGCGGCGATGTATTTCGCCAATGACTTCTATGTCACCAATCTGCGCTACGAAGGCTTCATCGCCCGCGTGATGGCCAAGTATCCCGACCTGAACGTGGTTGTGGCTGCCGGTCACAACAACCCCAACAAGGGTCAGGAAGTGGCACAGGCCGTGCTTGCGCGCTATCCCACGCTGTCGGGCATGTATGCCAGCTGGTCCGTCCCGGCGATGGGGGCTGTCACGGCGGCTTCGGTCGCGGGCCGCACTTCAGCCGACTTCAAGATCGTCAACGAAAACTTCGACCAGATCGTGGCCCTGAACATGGCGCAGAACGGCTTCATTGCCGGGATTTCCTCGCAGCGCCCCTATGATCAGGGCGTGGCCGAGGCGACGGTGGGCGCGCTGGCGCTGATTGGTGAGCCGACGCCGCCCTACGTCGTGGTGCCGCCGCTGAAAGTGACCCGCGACGCGCTGCCGGAAGCCTACAAGACGATCTACCGGATCGACCTGCCGGCCGAAATGGCCTCTGCCCTCGCGCAGTAACGGTGTTTACGGGCGCGGCACACTTCCTGCCGCGCCCGCATTTTCCCGATCGAGGCGCGCCATGACCGACATCCTTGCCATGTCCGACATCCAGAAAAGCTTTGCCCATATCCCGGTGCTGAAGCGGGTGAATTTCACCCTGCGGCGCGGCGAGATTCACGCGCTGATGGGCGGCAACGGTGCGGGCAAATCGACGCTGATGAAAATCCTGACCGGGGTTTACCGGCGCGACGGCGGCACGATCCGGATCGACGGCCAGCCCGCAGATTACCACGACACCCTGTCGGCCGAACGCGCCGGCGTGGCGATGATCTTTCAGGAATTCTCGCTGGTGCCGACGCTGACCGTGGCGCAGAACATCTTTCTGGCGCGCGAGCCGCACATTCCCGGCACCCCATTCATCAACAACGCGGAAATGGTGCGCCGCTCTCATGCGCTGTTGCAGGATCTGGGCGTCGATATCGACCCCGAGCAGTTGGTATCCGGCCTGTCGGTCGGCTATATGCAGATCGTCGAAATAGCCAAGGCGCTGTCGAAAAAGGCACGCATCCTTGTGATGGACGAGCCGACCTCGTCCTTGTCGGAAACCGAAACCGAGGCGCTGTTCGCCCTGGTGCGGCGGTTGCGGGCGCAGGGGCTTTCGGTGGTCTACATCTCGCACCGGATGGCCGAGATATTGACCCTGTGCGACCGCGTCACCGTGATGCGCGACGGCGAGGCGGTGATGACCGCCGACTGCGCGGACCTGTCGGTGCAGACCATCGTGGGCGCGATGCTGGGCGAGGGCAACTCCGCGTCTTTCGTCTGGCACGACCGGGGGGCCGCACCAACCACCCCGCCGATCCTGCAGGTGCGCAACCTGACGCTGGCCAAACGGATCGTCGATGTCAGCTTTGACATCCGCCCGGGCGAAATTGTCGGCCTGGCGGGGCTGATGGGGTCGGGGCGGACCGAGATTGCCGAGACGATCTTTGGCCGCCGTGCCGCGCTGTCGGGCGAGATCCTGCTGGACGGCGCGCCGGTACGCGGGCAAGCCGATGCGATTGCCCGTGGCATTGCGATGGTGCCTGAAGATCGCCGCAAGATGGGGCTCGTGCTGGACCATTCGGTGCGCGACAACATTGTGCTGCCAAACCTTGCACGCTTCACCCGCTTTCTGTTCATGCGCGACGCGGTCGCTGCAGCCACGGTGGACCGCACGATCAGCAATCTGTCGATCAAGACCGACAGCCCGGACAAGCTGGCCCGGCTGTTGTCGGGCGGCAACCAGCAGAAGATCGTGATCGGCAAATGGCTGGCCCGCGATCCGCGCCTGCTGATCCTCGATGAACCCACTATCGGCGTCGATATCGGTGCCAAGTCCGAGATTGTCGATACCGTCCGTGCCATGGCCGACCGCGGCACCGCCGTGCTGGTGATCTCGTCCGAGCTTGAAGAACTGATGGCGATCAGCGACCGCATCCTTGTGCTGCATGGCGGCCGCATCGCAGACCAGATGAACCGCCGCGACGTCGCCAATGAAGAGGAGCTTCACCATGCAATCCAAGGCCATCGCCGCCCCGCGTCCGAGGGCATCCATGCGTGACATCCAGTGGCAGAACTATGTCGTCTACATCTTCTTTGCCGTCGTGCTGCTGTTCTTTGCGCTGACCATCGGCGACAAGGGGTTTCTGTCGGTGCTGAACCTGTTCAACATCGCCCGCACCACCGCGATGATCACGGTGATTGCCGTTGCGATGACCTTTGTCATCTCGGCGGGCGAGCTTGATCTGTCGGTCGGATCGACGGCGGCGCTGTCGGCGCTGACCTGTGCAATGGTGATGCAGGCGGGCTATCCCTGGCCTGCGGCGGTGATTGCGTCGCTGATGGCGGGCATGGCGGTGGGCAGCCTGAACGGGTTTTTCGTGACGGTGATCGGCATTCCGTCGTTTCTGGTGACGCTGGGAATGATGCAGTTCATTCGCGGCGTCGACATGCGGGTGACCTATACCAACCCCATCTCGATCACCAATCCGACGTTCAACGGCCTGTTCGGGTCCGGCAATATCGGCGGGGTGCCATCGCTGTTGATCTGGTCCGTGGTGATCGCGGTGCTGGGGCATATCGTACTGAAATACACCGGCT
The DNA here is from genome assembly GCA_043736155.1 of Paracoccaceae bacterium. Lineage (GTDB taxonomy): Bacteria > Pseudomonadota > Alphaproteobacteria > Rhodobacterales > Rhodobacteraceae > JANNRR01. Next base: position 13,856 of record JAYTDA010000440.1, read on the forward strand.
TTGGTCGGGCGGTGCTTGCCACCGGGGGTAACCGGCTGGCGGCTGAATATTCGGGCGTCAAGACCCGCCGCATCAAGTTCGCGGTGTTCCTGATGTCGGGGGCGGCGGCGGCTCTGGCGGGGATGCTCTATTCCGGCATGATGCAGACCGCACGGTTCAACTTTGGCGAAGGGGCCGAGTTGATGGCGATTGCTGCCGTGATCCTGGGCGGCACCAGCCTGTTCGGCGGCAAAGGCACCATCCTTGGCACCTTTGCCGGATCACTGCTGATCGGCACCATCAATAACGGGCTGATCATCATGGGGCTGGACGTCAGCGAGCAGATGATGGTTTCCGGTGGCATCATCATTCTGGCGGTCGCGTTCGGGAAAAAGCCCGCGTCCTGAGGGGCCAACGGGTGGGCCGGGGCGTTGACCCGGCCCCTATGCAATCAGGTCGGCGACCTCGGCGCGCACCGCCGCCGTGTCGCGCCCGGTCAGCCCGATCAGGGTGCGGCGGAACACGATGTCGTCGATGTGGCCCACCCGTTCGGTCCGGGCGATGTGGCGGATTTCCTCGGCGGCAAAGTCGCCAAGGCTCGGCAGCATCGCCTCGGTCGCCCCGGCCAGCGTTGCCAGATACCCCTCGGCCCGTGTGCCATAGCGCGACAGCAACAGCTCGGCGCGCTCCGCCGTCACCCCATTCTGCGCCGCCAGTCGTGCCGCCAAGGCCCGCCGCCCAACCGCATCGCGTGGAAAGTCGCGCCCGCCGCCGATGGCAAGACCTGCCGTCGAAACCTTCCGCGCCCGCCCCAGATCGCCCAGCACCCGGTCAGCGGCCAGTTCGGCAAAGGCGCGGAACGTCGTCCACTTGCCACCGATCAGGCAATGCACCGGCACCTTGGTCTCCGGCACCGTCAGCGTGACGATCGAATGATCGCGCGTCACCGAACCCAGCGCACCGTCTGACCGGGGCAAGGGCCGCACACCGCAGAACCGGCAGACGATCTGTTCGGGTCGGATCGGCAGACCGGGAAAAACCTCGGCCACGGCGCGGCACAGATAGGCCGCCTCGTCATCGCTGCACTCAGCGGTGTCGGGGTCGGTCTGGGCGATGTCGGTGGCCCCCACCAGCACTTTGCCCGCGAACGGATAGAGCAGGTTCACCCGCCCGTCCGGTGTGCCGAAATAGATCATCCGGCCGTTCAGCGCCTGCAGCAACCCCGGGCTGTCCACCACCAGATGCGAGCCGCGACTGCCCCCCATCAATTGCGTCGGTAGCCCCAGCGCCGCGTTTACCGCGTCGATCCACGCCCCGCCTGCATTCACGATCACCTGGGCCCGGGCGCGCCGCGTTCCGCTGCGGGCACTGCGCCAGGTCAGAACCCCATCCGCCACCTGCACCACCTCCGCGTGGTTTTCAGCCTGCGCTGCCGGACCCGCGGCCGCGCCGTCCAGCACCAGTTCCAGCCCCAGCCGCTCGGCATGGGTGATGTGGCCCTCATAATAGATCCCCGCACCCGAAATGTCGCCGGCCAGATCCGGCAACAGGCGGCGCAACCCTTTACGGCGCACCATGCGGTGGGTGGGCATCGACCGCAGCGCCCGACCGTACAGATCATACAGCATCAGCCCCGCCGCCGTGATCGCATAGCCACGGTCGGCAATCTTTGCCCTGATCCCCAGAAACCGCGCCGCAGAGCCGAAAATCCCGCCCCAGACCGATTTCACCGGCACCACACATTCCAGCGCCTGCACATAATGCGGCGCAGTGGCCAGCAGCATGTTGCGCTCGACCAGCGACTCGCGCACCAGCCGGAACTCGCCGGTCTCAAGGTACTTCAGCCCGCCATGCATCAGCCGTGATGACGCTGCCGACGCGCCGGAACAGAAATCGCCCCGCTCCAGCAGCAGCACCCGCACCCCCTGCAAGGCCAGGTCGCGAAAGGTGGCACAGCCGTTGATGCCGCCGCCGATGATGACGACATCCCAGGTTTCGACCTCAGACATCCGTGATCGCGACTTTCATCGCGGCACCGCTTTCCGCCATGGCAAAGGCGGCGGCGATCTCGGGCAGAGCGTAGCGGTGCGTGACCATGTCGCGCAGGTCGATCCGGCCATCGGTCACCATGTTCAGGGCATCCTCATAGTCGCGGCGCGACAGCCCGAACGATCCCGTCACCCGCAATTCGTCATAGTGGATCGCATTGATGTCGAGCGTGCCGGTTTCGCCCTTGGTGAAGCCCGCGAACAGGCTGACCCGCCCACCCTTGGCCGCAAGCCCCACCGCCTGCGCCGCCAGCGCCGGAATGCCAATGGCGCAGATCACCACATCGGCGCCCTGACCGCGGGTTTCGCCGCGCACCGCCGCCCGCAGATCGCCCGCATTCGGGTCAATCACCACATCGGCCCCCGCCGCCAGCGCCGCCGCGCGCCGGGCCGCATTCGGCTCGCTGACGATCACCCGCGATGCACCGCGCAGACGCGCGAGCTTGACATGCAGCGCGCCAATCGGCCCGGCCCCAAGGATCACCACCCGGTCGCCTTGCTGCAGCCCCACCTTGTTCTGTCCGTTCAGCACACAGGCCAACGGCTCGACCAGTGCTGCCTCGGCGTCGGTGACGGTGTCGGGCAGCACATGCACATTGCCCAGTTCGACTGCGCGCGCCGGAATACGGATATATTCGGCAAAGGCACCGTCGATCTCATAGCCGATGGCCTGCAGGTCGGGGCACAGGTTCTCCAACCCGCGCAGGCATAGCACGCACCGGCCGCAGGGAATCGCCGGGCAGACGCCGACCCGCATCCCCGGCACAAGGCGGGACGAACCGCCTGACGCCACAATTTCGCCGGAAAATTCGTGCCCGATGACCGAAGGATAGCGGATGCCCGCCGTCTTGCGTCCGCGATACACCCGGATGTCGGTGCCGCAGATCGTGGCCGCCCTGACACGCAGGATCAGATCACCCGGCTGCTGAACCGGATCATCGGCAACGGCCAGTTGCAGGTCGTTCGGAGCATATAGAATTGCAGCCTTCACTTGAGCACCCCCGCTTTTGGAACAAACATACCGCAAGAATTACAAATGAGCAATGTACAAACCCCAACCGCTCCGGTTTTCTACAAGCCTGCGGGGTCAAAAATCCGAACTATGCGGAATGAACCGCTGTCCATGCGCCTTTCCGGTCGATCAGTTCCATTGACAAAGTATCAAATGTTCAGGCATAAACGCAAGGCGTCGTCAGGGAGGCCACCATGCGCTACGATTATGTGTCCGTCGGCTTTTACACCTTTGATTGTCTCGGCTGGCCGGTTTCCGAGATTCCGCCGGGGGGTGGCACGCTGTTTATCGACGACCTGACGCTTGCCGTGTCGGGTGCTGCGGGCACCGCCGCAATCGTTGCCGCCAAACTTGGGCTGAAGACCTTGGCCGTCGGCGGCTTCGGCTGCGACATGATGGGGGACTGGGCTGTCAACCGGCTGGCGGATTTCGGCATTGACACCTCGGGGCTCCAGCGGCTGCCGGGGGTGCCCACCTCGTCGTCGATCGTGCTGACCCGCCTTGATGGGTCGCGCCCGGCCCTGCACGTCAAGGGTGCGACCGGGCATTTCGTGGTCGAGCCCGCCGATTTCGACCGGATCACCGATACGCGCGTTTTCCATCTGGGCGGCGTTGGCCTGATGGATGCAATGGACGGACCGGGCAACGCCGCCCTGATGGCCCGCGCCAAGGCACGTGGCTGCATCACCACGGTCGATATCTTTGCCGGCTCCGCCAGTGACCTGCCCGATGTCGATGCCGTGCTGCCCTACACCGACTATTTCATCCCCTCGGTCGAAGAGGCGCAGGCGCTGACCGGTCTGACCGATCTGGACCAGATGGCAGCCTTTTTCATCGCCCGGGGCGCCGGTGCCTGTGTCTTTACCCTCGGGGCAGACGGGGCTTACTACCGTGACCGCGCGGGTCTTTCGTTCCGCACTCCGGCCTTTGCCGTCGATGTCCGCTGCACCTGCGGTTGTGGCGACGTGTTCAACGCTGGCTTTGCCGCCGGTCTGCTCGGCGGCATGTCACCGCAAGAATCGGTCCGGCTGGCACAGGCCTGCTCGGCACTGAACGCCACCGGGTTGGGAAGCCAGGCCGGCGTTGTCTCTCTGCCCGAAACGCTGGAGTTCATGCGCCGGTGTTCGGTGCGGGCGGCTTGAAAACCATTTTCAGAGCTGTGCTGCGGCGGGCACGCTCCGGCCGCCCCGACGACAACCATTCAAGGTGCGAGAGGCAGGACTTCTTTAAGTTGGCCAGGCACGGCACGGAGGGGCAGAGTGACCGAAACCGATGAGTCAGAGGACGTCAAGACGCGGATCGCCTGGCTTTACCACGTCGAAGGCATGACCCAGGACCAGGTGGCGGCCCTTGTCGGCATGAACCGCTCCCGGGTGCTGCGGATCCTGGCAGCGGCCCGGCGCGACGGAACCGTACAGATCCGCGTCACCACACGGCTGTCGCACTGTGTCGAACTGGAGCGTCAGCTTGAACAACGCTGGAACCTGTCGCGCGCCATCGTCGTCCCCGAACCGCAAGACCCCGCCCAGCTGCGCAGCATCATCGGGGCAGAGGTCGGCGCCTACCTGTCGCAGGCCGTCACCGGCAACATGACCATCGGCCTTGGCTGGGGCAAGACGCTGACCAGCGGCGTTCCGGCCATCGTGCCGCGCGCAGCTGACGGCGTGCGGGTCCTGTCGATGCTGGGGGGCCTGACGCGGGTCAGCGCGGTGAACCCGTCCGAATTCGCCTGGCGCGTGGCCGACCGGCTCGGGGCAGAATGCTACATGCTGGCCGCCCCGGTCTACGCCCCCGACAAACGCACACGCGACGCGCTGATCAATCACCCCGGCATTGCCGAGGTTTTCTCCCGCGCCCGGTCGCTCGATATGGCGGTGGTGTCGGTCGGCGACCTGACGCCGCATTCGGTGTTTTCCGAGTATGGCCTGCTGACGCGCGACGAGATCGCCTCGCTGGAGGCTGCCGGGGCGGTTGGCGACCTGCTGTGCCATTTCATCGACGCCGAAGGCAACGTGATCGACCATCCGGTGAACGAACGGGTGATCGCCATCAACCCGACGTCGCTGCGCGGCACGCGCCAGATCGTGCTTGCCTCGGGTGGCTGGCACAAGCTGACCGTGATCCGTGCCGCACTCCGCCTGCTGCGGCCAACGGTCCTGATCGTCAACGAACTGGTCGCCGAACGTCTCTCGGCCGAGCCGCGCTGACACCAGCCGCAGCAGCGGACCGGCCGGGGTCACCCTGGTATCCATGCCCGAAGCAATGTGGTAACCGTTGGCTTTCGGACTCGGCGGGTCAGACCGGTTCGGCACCCTGACCCTGCGCCCCGGTGGTACAGCCAAAGTGGCGGAAGTGACCCTGGCCGGGGGGGCAGATCACCGTGACCGGCGACAGTGGCACCCAGCGCAGCCTGCTGTACCATGGCGGGTTTCTGGGTCTCTGGCGCCCGCCGCCCGAGCCAAACCCGCCCTCCCCGACCCACCCCCACAAGGGGGGAGGCAGGCGCAGTGCGGCGGGCAAGTTTGCCGGTGACCTTCCACCCCGGCGCTTGCCGCCGTCAGCACTGCGCATGGCGCATGATTCTTGTCGGCGGCGGTTTGCCGTGACCCGATATCGTCGTCATGACCGGACTGCCCAACGGGATCAGGCGGCGCCCCTCCCCCGTGCGGGGCGGGGTGGGGGGTGGGGCCACCGGGCAGTCCGATGGCCGCCATCCGGCGACAGCGGATCACCGGTGAAACACCTCAGTGTGCAAGCCACGGTCGAGGCCCCGGATCAGGTCCGGGGCAGCGGGACAGCGGAGGTTCAGGGGCTTCAGGGGCTTCAGGGGATCAGCACCGCCTTGCGTTCAAAACTGGCGGCCTCATGGCTGTCATCATCAAACACCACCCCCACAGTCACCGTCTGCACCGATCCTTGCGGCAGGGTGACATAGGGCAACGCCTGGTCCATCAGCAGGGCATTCGGCTGGGCGGTGCCCTCGTGGCAGGGCTCCATGTCCAGTTCCACCGGATCCGCTTCGTTGACAGCATAGAACACATGCGAAACTCCGCAGCGCCAGGCCAGCAGATTGGTGAAATACAGCAGGTCCTGCCGGTCATAATCGCGTACCGCGATCCAGTTCGCCTTGGTCGCCATCAGGATCGGTTTGACCTCTGCCGCAGTGGTAAAGCTTTGCGCCAGCGCGGCAGTGGGCAGCAGCACAAGGGCGGCAATCAGTTTTCTCATTCCCAAACTCCGATGCAACTTTCTGCGGCGATTGCCTGCCATGACCTTTCGGGCTGCCTTTGCCGGCGCTATGGTCGGGCAAAAGCGGGCAAAGGGCAGCACCAGCATCATGGCAAAAGCCGACGGGACAGGGCAAGCGTTCAATATCCTGATCGTCGGCCAATCCGGGCGACTGCAGTACGAGGCGGTGCTGTTTGCCGCATCGCTGCGGCAGTTCGATCCAGGCTTTGCCGGGCGGCTGTTCGTGGCAGAGCCGCAACCCGGGCCGTTGTGGCGGCACGATCCACGCATCACCGACACCGGGGTGCGCAAGCTGCTAGCGGATCTTGGCGCCGAAATCCTGCCGTTCGCCTCCTGCGCCTTTGGCGAGGCCTATCCCTATGGCAACAAGATCGAGGCGCTGGCGGCCCTGCCCGAGGGCGAACCGTTTGTGTTTTTCGACACCGACACCCTGATCACCGGTCCATTGTCGCAGGTGCCGTTCGACTGTGCCCGGCCCTCGGCATCGTTGCGGCGCGAAGGCACCTGGCCCAGGATCGAGCTTTATGGCCCCGGCTATGGTGCGATCTGGCAATCACTGTATGACCGCTTTGGCTTGGACTATGCCTCCAGCCTCGATCTGTCGCAGCCTGACGAATATTGGCAGCGCTACCTTTATTTCAACGCAGGCTGGTTCTTTTACCGCTGCCCCCGGCTGTTTGGGACGCAGTTTCTCAGCTATGCTGTTGAAATCCGGGATAATCCACCAGAACCGCTGGTGTGCCAGGTGCTGGACCCCTGGCTGGATCAGGTGGCGCTGCCGCTGGTGATCCACGGGTTTGGCGGCGGCAGGCAAACTCTGCCAGCCGGGCTGCTGGATGGCAGCATATCCTGCCATTACCGCACGATGCCGCTGCTTTATGCCCGCGAAAGCGATCAGGTGGTGGCGGCGCTGGAAAGTGTGGCGGCGCTGAACGCGGTGAAAAAGCTGCTGAAAGACTATGAGCCGTTCAAGAGGATGATCTATCAACCCAAAGGTGCCGCTGTGCGCGCCCTGTTTGACCGCGCCAACTTGCCGCGCCGCGAACAGGTGATCCGCAACACGATAAAACGTGAAGGGTTGTGGGTGCGCTGAGCCCCCCTGTCCATGCCATCCAAGCATTGTCACAAGCCCGCCCTTCCCCTAACGTCGCCGCATTCATTCACCCTGGGAGGGGACCATGCCTGACACGCCATCCTATGGCTTCGATACGCTGCAAATCCACGCCGGGGCCAAACCGGACCCCGCCACCGGGGCGCGGCAAGTGCCGATTTACCAGACCACCGCCTATGTGTTCCGCGACTCTGAACATGCCGCCAAATTGTTCAACCTGGAGGAGGTTGGCTATGTCTATTCCCGTCTGACCAACCCGACGGTGTCGGCACTGGCCGAACGGGTGGCGACGCTGGAGGGCGGCGTCGGGGCGGTCTGCTGTTCCTCCGGCCATGCGGCGCAGATCATGGCGTTGTTTCCGCTGATGCAGCCCGGCTGCAACGTCGTGGCGTCAACCCGGCTTTATGGCGGCACCATCCAGCAGTTTTCCAACACCATCCGCAAATTCGGCTGGTCGGCACGGTTTGTCGATACCGACGATCTGGCCGCCGTCGCCGCTGCCTGTGACGCCAACACCCGCGCAATCTTTTGTGAAAGCATCGCCAATCCCGGCGGCTATATCACCGATATCCGCGCCGTGGCGGATGTGGCGGACCGGGCGGGGGTGCCGCTGATCGTCGACAACACTTCCGCCACACCGTACCTGTGCCGCCCGATTGAGCTTGGGGCAACGCTGGTGGTGCATTCCGCCACCAAATACCTGACCGGCAATGGCACCGTCACCGGCGGCGTCGTGGTTGACAGCGGCAAGTTCGACTGGTCCGCAGTTCCGGGCCGGTTTCCTAGCCTGGCGGAGCCGGAACCGGCCTATCACGGACTGAATTTCCACGGCGCGCTGGGTGGCATGGCCTTTACCTTCCATTCCATTGCCGTCGGCCTGCGCGATCTGGGGATGACGATGAACCCGCAAGGGGCACATTACACCCTGATGGGGATCGAAACCCTCAGCCTGCGGATGGAACGCCATGTCGCCAATGCAATCAAAGTGGCGGACTGGCTGGAAAAAGACCCGCGGGTGGAGTTTGTGACCTATGCCGGGCTGCCCTCATCGCCCTGGTACAAGCGCGGACAGCAGGTCACACCGAAAGGTGCCGGTGCCCTGTTCACCTTTGCGATGAAGGGCGGCTATGAGGCTTGTGTCAGATTTGTCGACTCACTGGCGTTGTTCAGCCATGTCGCCAACCTCGGCGATACCCGCAGTCTGGTGATCCATTCGGCCTCCACCACCCACCGCCAGCTGTCGCCCGAACAGCGCGCTGCCGCCGGTGCCGCCGACAATGTGGTGCGGCTGTCAATCGGGATCGAGGATGTGAAAGACATCATCGCCGATCTGGATCAGGCCCTGGCCAAGGCGGTCATCTGACCCCGTGCGATTGTTTTTCGGAAAAGTACTCTACGGGGGTCCGGGGGTGTAAAACCCCCGGCTTCTTTTCAGAGCTGGCAAGCCGCACCAGTCCCTATTCCGTCACCTCAAATTCAATCGTCACCGTCGCGGTCACGCCAATTTCCCCCGAAGCCACCGGTACAGCCTGTGCCTCGGCGCTGTCCGCCGCCATGCGGAACATCGGCTGCGGGTCGGTATAGCCGCCGTTTTCCGCAATCGTCAGCACCTGGCCCAGCCGGACTCCGGCGGCGGCGGCATAAAGTTCGGCCTTGCGGCGGGCGTCAGCCACCGCCAGCTTGCGGGCGGCGTCCATCACCGGTTCCGGGCTGGCCAGACCGAATGTCAGGCCGTTGAAGGTATTGGCACCGTTGGCAATCACAGAGTCCAGCACCAGGCCCAACCCGTCCAGTGCCCGCACCCGCACTGTCACGTTGTTGCTGGCGATATAGCCGAGGATCTCCGGCATCGTGCCATCCGACGCCTTGTTGTAATCGAACTGCGGGTTCAGCGACAGGCCAGAGGTCTGGATGTCGCGGTCCTCGATCCCTGCCGCTTTCAGCTGCGCCAGAATCGCGGCAACTGCGGCCGAATTGCCGGCCATCGCACCTTGCGCGGTTTCGGCTTGCGACGTCGCCCCCAGCATGATGGTCGCCATATCCGGTGCCGCCGGCACCATGCCCTGACCGGTTACGGTGATCTTGCCTGCGGCTGCCGCTGCCCCGGCCAACAGCGCCCCGGTCAACAGCGCCCCGGCAGGCACCGCCAGCAGCAAAACCAGCGCCACCGCTTTCAACCGCAATCTGTACCCCAGTCTGTACTGCCCAAAGCTCTCACACGTCATTTGGTCATCCTTTCCAATTGTTGACCTTTCATTCGCCTGTCTGACGCGGCCCGCAAGCCAATCCTTGGGTCATCTCCTTCCTTTCGGCGAATTCCTGCTGTAAGAGATGCGCAAAGGTGAAGGGGTGTTCCCGCGCACCGGCAGGTTTGCTAGATCGACGGCATGAAACCAAGTTTTGCACTGCAGTTTACCGATACCGGCATCACCCTGCTGCACCGCACCGGGCGCGGCTGGTTGCCGCTGGGGGATGCAGCGGTGGATGATCCTGCGCTGGGCGACAATCTGGGCTATCTGCGCGCCACAGCTTTGGGGCTGGAACCGCAAGGCATCACCAGCAAACTGGTGATCCCCAATGATCAGGTGCTTTATACCAAGGTTGACGCCCCCGGCCCCGAGGCCGGCAAGCGCCGCAACCAGATCCGCCGGGCGCTGGAGGGCCGCACCCCCTACAGCGTCGATGAACTGGTGTTTGACTGGTCCGGCACTGGCCCGGAAGTCATGGTGGCGGTCATTGCCCGCGACACCCTGGCCGAGGCCGAGGCTTTTGCTGCCAGCCACCGGTTCAATCCGATGTCTTTCGTGGCGCTGCCCGATCCTGCGGTGTTTGAAGGCGAGCCGTTCTTTGGGCCCAGTGCCTATGCCGCCACCGCTCTGAGTGAGGGTGACAAGGTCGAACGCGACCGTGCAGCGATGCGGATCATTGCGCGCGGCGACGCCGGACGCACCGCCGCAGCACGGGCGGCTGCGGCGGAACCTGACCTGTCGGCACCGGTTCCGGTACCTCCGGCGCTGACCGAGGCACCGACTGAGGCACCGACCGAGGCACCGACTGAGGCACCGACTGAGGCAATGGCCAACCCGGTTGCGCCCCCCCAACCTGCAGTCTCTGAACCCGAACCACCGGTCGCGACTTCGGCTGCTGAACCCGTGCCCCAGCCTTTGGCACCGCCGGTCGCTGGACCTGCGGTAACCCTGGCCAAAGTTGAACCCGAAGCCCAGCCGGCCGCAGCGGCGGCTGAACCGGCAGCAGAATGGCAACCCGCCAGCGTCAGTGCCGGCACTGCCGTCGATCTGGACCTTCTGCCAGATGCGGATACCGATGCCGATACCGATGCCGATTTGGCCCCGTTTGCCGCGATGGTCACCGGCGATGCTGCCCCGGTCAGTCCCGCTGCCCGGTTTGATCTGGCGGCATCCTCGGCCGATGTCCCCGAAGCCCCGGCGGTGTTCGATGTGCCGATGGATGACGGCGACATTCCGGCGATGCCACATGCCGGTGCCGCCGCCACCTTTTCGTCGCGCCGCAACGGTGTGGCCAGCCGGATCGATGGCACAGCGGCTGAACCCGCGCTGCCACCCAGGCTTGGCCCTGTGGTGCAGACCTCGTCGGTCACGGCACCTGGCTTGCCGGGAAATGGCGGGGCGGACCTGCCGCCGTCTCCCCCGTCCCGGGCCGCCTCCAGGCCTCAGGCCAATGCCAAAGTGGCAGACCCCCGCGCCAAACTGGCGGCTGCCGGCAAGACCGGGGCGCAACTGGGAGCAATAGCCCGCTATGTGCCGATGAAGGGCAAAGCCGGGTCGTCGTCGCTGGTCAATGCCATTTCGCGGGCCAGCGCGGTACCTGCCGCTGCCGCTGATCCGGTAGATTTCACCAGACGCGGCCTTGGCACCCCCACTGTCCGCCGGGGCAAACCCAGGTATCTCGGCCTGATCCTGACGGTGATCCTGCTGGCGATTCTGGCAGGTGTGGCGCTGTGGTCCAGCTATTTCGTCGGCGACAGCAGTACAACACCCGCTGCGAGCATCGGTACCGCGACCATTGGCAGCGATGCAAAAGCCGCCGTTGATCCTGCGGCGCAAGACCCGGCGGCGGTCCCGTTGATCACACCGGAAACCACTTCATCCGAAGCCCTGGTTGAACCGCCAGAGGCGGATACCTCTGACACCACTGTGGCAACCGATGCCACTTTGGCTCCGGCGGCAAAAGATGCCACTGCCACCGTCTTGGCAACGGATGCCACTGTGGCACCGGCGGCTGAACCTGCGACCCAAAGCCTGACACCAGCGGGCGCAACCCGACCTGACTTGGCAATGGCGGACACCGCGGCGGAACCGGCTGTGACCGATGCAACCCTGTCAACCTCGGATCAGGCAGCCCTGTCGGCCGCCACAGCGGTTGCACCGGCCACCAGCGCCGCCGCCAAAGCTGTGCCCGCCGCTGCAGAAACCGCAGCGCAAACGGCCACGGCAGACACGGCCGCCGCAATTGCCGCCATAACCGGGTCCCTTGCCGCAGCCCCCGGACCAGCCGCTGCAACCGCGACGGCAACCGCCGAACCAGAAACCGCCACCGCCACCGCGGAATCCGAACCCGCCGCCAAAGCCGCCACAGCTACAGCCTCTGCGGAACCCGCCGCTGCGGAACCACTGCCACCGGCCCCCGACGCCGAAACCGACTTTGCCGCCCTGAGCAATGGCAGGTTGCAGGATGCCGGCGACAGGCTGCCGGAACTGCTGGGCACCGAGCCGGGGCTGCAGACCGGCGGTGCCGCCATCTTGTCTGAACCGCAGGCCCTGGCCGGGGACAGCCGACCGGACACCCCGCTGCCGCCTGCCCCGTTCGGCATGTTTTTTGACCGCGATGCCAATGGTTTGGTGATTGCAACGCCCGAAGGGGCGGTGACACCGGAAGGGGCATTGGTGATCGCCGGACGACCACCGCTTGTGCCACCGCCCCGCCCCGGCGGCATCGCTGTCCCCGCTGATCCGGCGGGACCCGACCCTGCCGCAGCCACAGCCGCACCCGAACCACCCGTTCTGCAATCAGACCCGGCCTTGGCCGGGTTTCGGCCAAAACCACGCCCGGCTGCGCCGGTTTCCCCGCAGGATGAAACCGCCCTTCAGGTCGAGCCGCAAATTGCCACCGCCGCAACGGCGCGGCCGCCACAGCGGCCGGTGCCGGCTGCCGGTACCGATGCCGCAGCCGTCACTGCAGCGGCGGCCGCTGCCGATCCCGCCGCCCTGACAACCGCCACCAACCTGGCGGTTGCCGCATCACGCCGCCCGGCGCAGCGCCCCGCCGGTCTGGCCGCCAGTGTTTCCGCCGCGCTGGCCACGGTGGCCCCGGAGCCGCAACCCGCCGCCGCCAGCCCCGGACAACAGCCGGTGGTCGAGGCGGCGCTGGCCCCGGCACCACGCCCGGCCCAACCGGTGGTGGCCGAACCCGCCGCAGAGCCGCAAGCCGCAGCCCCCGAAGTCGCAGCCCCCGAAGCCGACAATGAACCCGAACTGGCCAGTGCCGCGCCGTCGATTCCACAGACTGCGTCCGTTGCCAATCAGGCGACGCTGGCCAATGCGATCAATCTGGGCAAGCTGAACCTGATCGGGGTCTATGGCACCGCCAACAACCGCCGTGCGCTGGTGCGGCTGGCATCGGGCCGCTATGTCCGGGTGAAAGTCGGTGACAGGGTTGATGGCGGTCAGGTCGCCGCAATCGGCGATCAGGACCTGCGCTACATCAAGAATGGCCGCAATCTGGTGCTGGCGCTGCCAAAAGGCGGCTGACCCGTCGGCGCTGGAGCGTTGCCTTCTGGCCTTTTGTGGTCCGGCGGCGCTAGCGGCGGCGCGGTGCTGCTGCCCAGCGCCAGCCCTCTGTTCCGCAAGGTCCGATCGAAAGCATCCTGTTGCAGGCCTAGATCTGTCCGACAGCCGCCCTTGTGGTGGTGCAACCAGTACCAGACATGTCTCCGGTCCATGCCCCCCACACCCACTCAAGTACTTTTTGAAAAGATAAGATCGCAAAGCCAGTGCGTTGCACAGCCTTCTTCAGGTGGCGCCTTAACCGCCGGCAACACCGGCTTCGGCAAAGGTGGCCATGCCGGAATGACAGGCCACCGCCGCCTGCAGCACCGAGATTGCCAAGGCAGCGCCAGAGCCTTCGCCCAGCCGCAGCCCCAGTGCCAGCAAGGGCTGTTTGCCCAGCAGGTCCAGCAGCTTGCCATGCGCGCTTTCGGCTGACAGGTGGCCTGCCACCGCATGATCCAGTGCCCCCGGTACCACCTGTTCCAGCACAGCAGCGGCGGCAGTGCAGATGAAGCCGTCGAGAATGACCGGGATCCGGGCAGCACGCGCCGCCGCTATCGCCCCGGCCATGGCGGCCAGTTCGCGCCCGCCAAGGCAGCGCAAAGCTGCCAGCGGGTCGGTCAGGGCATCGGGGTTGGCGGCCAGCCCCTGTTCCACCACCTGCGCCTTGAGCGCCAGCCCGGCATCGCTGACCCCGGTGCCCCGCCCGACCCATTCCGAGGCGGATCCGCCAAACAGCGCTGTGGCGATGGCAGCGGCGGCGGTGCTGTTGCCGATGCCCATTTCCCCGACCACCAGCAGGTCGGTATTGGCCGCCACCGATTGCCAGCCAAGGGTCAGGGCCGCAGCGCATTCACCGTCCGACATCGCCGGACCTTCGGTGAAGTCGGCGGTCGGGCTATCAAGATCCAGCGCGTGGACATCAAGGCTGGCCCCCACCGCCTTAGCCAACTGATTGATGGCGGCCCCCCCGGCACGGAAATTATGCACCATCTGCGCGGTGACGTCGGCGGGAAAGGCGGAAACACCGCGGCGCGCGATGCCGTGATTGCCGGCAAACACGATCACCTGCGGATGTTCGATCCGGGGGCGGCCGCTGCCGCGCCAGCCGGCATACCAGATCGCCAGATCTTCCAGCCGTCCCAACGCCCCCGGTGGTTTGGTCAATTGGCCGTTGCGCGCCGTTGCGGCGGCTGTGGCGGCGGTGGAAGCATCCGGCATCGCCAGCAGGGCGGCGCGGAAGTCGGCGGTGCTGGCAAAGCTGAGGGTCCTGGAGTTGAGGGTCCTGGAGTTGAGGGTCCGAGAGCTGAGGGTCATGGTGATCTCGTTGCAGGTTGGCGTGCCCTTGTCTAACGATGGCACCAGCGAAACGACAGCCGGAAAGGCCATGTGAATGCCGCAAAACGACACGACCTCTGCGCTTTGGCGCGACCTGATGGCGGCATTCGGCCTGTTGACCCGGTTGCCGGTTCCGATGGCGACAGTGCGGGCCAATGCCGCCTGGGCCTGGCCCCTGGTGGGTTTGGCGGTGGCGCTGCTGGCGGGGGCGGCGGGATTGCTGGCGCTGGGTCTGGGCCTGCCACCGGAGATTGCCGCCGGGGTGGTGCTGCTGGTGCAGGTCCTGGTCACCGGCGCCCTGCATGAGGACGGGTTGGCCGACAGTGCCGACGGGCTGTGGGGCGGTGCTGACAAAGCCCGGCGGCTGGAGATCATGAAGGACAGCCGGATCGGCACTTACGGCGTGCTGGCGCTGGGGCTGGTGGCGGGGATGCGCTGGCAGGCGGTGGCGCTGCTGCTGATGGCGCAGGGTCTGTGGCCGCTGGTGGCGGCGGCGGTGCTGTCGCGGGCGGCGATGGCAGGGGTGATGGCGCTGTTGCCCCCGGTGCGCAGGGACGGGTTGGCGCGGTCGGTGGGACAGCCAGAGCCGTTCATGGCGGTAGCGGCGGGTGTTCTGGCGCTAGTGCTGGCCGGGTTGGCAGTGGGCTGGACGGCGATCCTGGCTGCTTTTGCGGCACTGGTTGCGGCAACAACGGTGGCCATGCTGGCAAAGGCGCGGATTGGCGGGCAAACCGGCGATATTCTGGGGGCGACCCAACAGGTCAGTGACCTGGCGGTGCTGCTGGTGCTGGTGGCGCTGATCTGAGCCGGTCCGACAAAATGCCTGCCCCGGACCTGATCCCGGGGTGGGCACCGGTTTTGGCGCAGGACCGGCAAAAATCAAGCAGCCGGAGCCTGACTGGCGCTCCGGTCTGCGCCGGACAGGAGCGCGGCGGCAGACAGCAAAACGCCGCGCTGGTAAGGCGCGGCGTTTGACGGTCGGGTAAAGGGATCAGGCGGCGCGCGACAGCAGCACCGAACCCACGGTCTTTTGCGCATTCACCTCATCGGTGCCGCTGACAGCCGCCACTTCGCGGGTCAGGCGTTCCAGTGCGGCTTCGTACAATTGCCGTTCGGAATAGCTTTGTTCGCGCTGATCGTCGGTGCGGTGCAGATCGCGGACAACTTCGGCGATTGACAGCAGATCGCCGGAATTGATCTTTTGTTCATATTCCTGGGCGCGGCGCGACCACATGGCGCGTTTCACTCGGGCCTTGCCCTTGAGTGTATCCAGCGCCTTGGTCACCACATCGGGCGACGACAGTGACCGCATGCCAATCTCGGTCGCCTTGTGGGTCGGCACCCGCAGCGTCATCTTGTCTTTTTCAAACGAGATCACGAACAGTTCCAGCCGCAGCCCGGCAATCTCCTGTTCTTCGATTGAAATGATCCGGCCGACGCCGTGCGCCGGATAGACAACAAAGTCATCAGGATGGAAATCGGACTTCTTGGTCTTGGTCATTCAACAGGTTCCCCGGTTGGTCCGAAGGTAAAAGGCGACAAAAAGGCGACCGGAAACGTGGAATTCCCGGTAGCTGCCTGTCTGTTGCCCCATCATCCGCCTGCAAGATGAGCAGTTCGGCCGACGGATTATCGGACCCTGTGCATTTATGAAACTTGTGTAACACAAAAAAGCAGCGAATCAAAGCACTGCGACGCAGCAATCCAGGGCAATCGGGTGAAGCATGGGGGTGACAAACGTCTGAAGTGGTGAATCAGTGACTTTCCATGTTGTTTGGCATGGAGGGTTGCGATGGAGACTTC
>JAYTDA010000441.1:0-1859 GCA_043736155.1 Paracoccaceae bacterium
GGCCTGATCCTGTCGGGCCAGGCCAACTGCGTGCTGGTGATCGGTGCCGAAACCTTCAGCCGGATCATGGACTGGACCGACCGCGGCACCTGTGTGCTGTTTGGCGATGGTGCCGGGGCGCTGATACTGCAGGGTGAACCGGGCAATGGCACTTCGGACGACAGGGGGATATTGTCGGCCGATCTGAATTCCGACGGTCGGTTCCGCGATCTGCTTTATGTCGATGGCGGCGTGTCCAGCACCGGGCAATCCGGCCATTTGCGGATGCAGGGCAAGGAAGTGTTCCGCCATGCCGTTGAAAAGCTGGCAGAAACCGCCCATCACGCTTTGGCCAAGGCCGGTCTGACGGCAGATGACGTCGATTGGATCGTGCCGCATCAGGCCAATCTGCGCATCATCACCGCCACGGCACATCGGATGAATGTGCCGATCGAACGGGTGATCGTGACGGTACAGGATCATGGCAACACCTCTGCCGCCTCGATTCCGCTGGCGCTGTCGGTCGGCAAGCAACAGGGCCGGATCAAACCGGGAGATCTGTTGGTGGTCGAGGCGATCGGTGGTGGTCTGGCCTGGGGTTCGGTGGTTCTGCGCTGGTAATCGCCGCTTAATCGTCACCTCAAGGCCCTGCCCCAAACCATTGATATTGACTCGGAAAATCATTTCTCCCACTCTGCCGGGAAACCGGGGGGACAAGATGAGTGAAAAAACACTGACACGGATGGATCTGAGCGAAGCGGTTTTCCGCGAAGTGGGTCTGTCGCGCAATGAATCGTCGCAACTGGTCGAAGCGGTGCTGCAGCACATGTCCGATGCACTGGCGGCCGGAACCACCGTCAAGATCTCGTCGTTCGGCACCTTTTCGGTGCGCGACAAGGCGGCCCGCATTGGCCGCAACCCCAAGACCGGCGATGAAGTGCCGATCCACCCGCGCCGGGTGCTGACCTTTCGACCCTCGCATCTGATGAAAGACCGGGTTGCCGCCGGGAACCGGGGCTAGCACAGCAGATGGACAAGTCGCCAGACGCCTTTCGCACCATCAGCGAAGTGTCGGACTGGCTGCAGACCCCGGCGCATGTCCTGCGATTCTGGGAAAGCCGGTTTACCCAGTTGAAACCGGTGAAACGCGCCGGGGGGCGGCGCTATTACCGCCCCGGTGACATGGCGCTGTTGGGGGGCATCAAGAAACTGCTGCATGACGATGGTCTGACCATCCGGGGCGTGCAAAAGCTTCTGCGCGAACACGGGGTGCGCTATGTCGCCGCCCTTGGCCCCGAAACTCTGGCTCCCGGCCAAGCCGATCTGGCCCCCGGTCAAGCCGATCTGGCCCCCCGCACCGCCGATATCGTGCTGGACGAGACGGAATATGGCACACCCGGGGTGATCGTGGCCTGGCAACAGGACAAGGCCCGCGATTCTGGCCGCGACGCTGGCCGTGACGCTGGCCGCGATTCTGGCCGCGATCAGGGCCGCGACCGGGGCCAGCCGCAACCGCCCGCCCCACAGGAAGACGCTCCCGAGGCCCCGATGCATGTCGACGCCCCGGACCTCGGCGATGCCCCGCTGACAGCCGCCATTTACACCCTGCCAAACCGCGAAGCCTTGGCAGAGATACCGGCGGAGGAACTGGCTGATCTGGAATTTGGTCTGTCAGAGGCCGAAGACATGGCAATCGCGCCGGAACTCGAAGACGAATGGGCGGCACTGCTGGCCGAAGAGGCGGCGGCGCGCAGCCCTGCACCCTTCCATGCCGATCAGGAACCGGCCGATCCGGTGCAGCCGGACCTGTTCAGCCTGGACGCAGAAGAACCGATGGCGGCGCACCAGCCCGCCGCCGTCGAACCGCCGGGTGCAGCCAA
>JAYTDA010000442.1:0-10641 GCA_043736155.1 Paracoccaceae bacterium
GGCCTTCGGTCGGCAGAAGGCCACCCATTCCGGCACGTTCATCGGTATCGCGCCAACCGGCAAGCGGGTGGAGATCCGGTACATGGATTTCTGGAAGGTCGTGGAGGAACGGATCGTGGACAACTGGGTGATGGTCGATTTCCCGCATGTGATGGCCCAGCTTGGCGTCGATTGTTTCAACGGCCACGGCTGGGAGGCTTATGATCGCGGTGACAAGGCTCCGCCGCGCCAAATGGCGGCGGACTAGGGCATGGCCGTCACGCACCTCAAACGCGGCAAGCCCGAAGCGGCGCGGGCCGAGGACGACGCGATGGTCCGCGCCACTGTCGAGGCCGTTCTGGCCGATATTGCCGCCCGTGGCGACGCGGCGGTGCGCGAGCTTTCAGCGAAATTCGACCGCTACGATCCGCCCGCCTTCCGGCTGACCGCGTCCGAGATCGCGGCCGCCATGCAGAAGGTGGCGCCGCGCGACATCGAGGATATCCGGTTTGCGCAGGACCAGATCCGCCGCTTCGCCGAAGCGCAGAAGGCGTCGATGACGGATATCGAGGTCGAGACGCTGCCCGGCGTGATCCTTGGCCACCGCAACATCCCGGTGCAGTCGGTGGGCTGCTACGTGCCGGGCGGCAAGTTTCCAATGGTCGCCTCGGCCCACATGTCGGTGTTGACGGCGGCGGTCGCGGGGGTGCCGCGCATCGTCGCCGCTGCGCCGCCGTTCAAGGGCGCGCCGCACCCGGCGATTGTCGCGGCGATGCATCTGGGCGGGGCGCACGAGATCTATGTGCTGGGGGGAATGCAGGCGGTTGGCGCAATGGCGATCGGGACCGAGACGATCAAGGCCGTGGACATGCTCGTCGGCCCCGGAAACGCCTACGTCGCCGAGGCGAAGCGGCAGTTGTATGGCCGCGTCGGCATCGACCTGTTTGCCGGACCGACCGAGACAATGATCATCGCCGACGAGACGGCGGCGGATGCCGAACTGTGCGCGACGGATCTTCTGGGTCAGGCCGAACACGGCTACAATTCGCCGGCCTGCCTGATTACCAATTCGCGCCGTCTGGCCGAGGCGACGCTGACCGAGGTGGACCGGCTGCTGGAAATCCTTCCGACCGCCGAGACGGCGGCGGTGAGTTGGCGCGACTATGGCGAGGTGATCCTCTGCGACAGCCATGACGAAATGCTGACGGTCGCGAACGCCATGGCCTATGAACATGTACAGGTGATGACCGACCGCGACGACTGGTATCTGGCGGGCATGCACAGCTACGGCGCGCTGTTCCTTGGCCCGCGCACCAACGTCGCGAACGGCGACAAGGTCATCGGCACCAACCATACGCTGCCCACCCGTGGCGCGGGTCGCCATACCGGCGGGCTCTGGGTTGGGAAATTCCTGAAGACGCACAGCTATCAGCGGATCACAACAGACGCGGCCGCGGCGCTGATCGGCGAATACGGCTCGCGGCTCTGCATGCTTGAGGGCTTCGTCGGCCATGCAGAGCAGTGCAACGTCCGCGTCCGCCGGTACGGCCACCGGAATGTCGGTTACGGGATGGCAGCCGAATGACGCTTCCCCGCACCCCGTCCTTCCGCCTGACTGGGCAGCGCGCGCTCGTCACTGGCGCGTCCTCCGGGATCGGGCTTGGTGCTGCGGCGGCGCTGGCGCAGGCGGGTGCCGAGGTGACGCTGGCAGCGCGGTCGGCCGACAGGCTTGCGGTGATCGCGGGCGAATTGGCGGCGGAAGGACTGGCGGCTCGGACGCTCGCGTTCGACGTGACCGATGTTGCCGCTGCGGCCGAAGCGGTGGCACAGGGCGGCCCGTTCGACATCCTCGTCAACTCGGCGGGCCTCGCGCGGCATGGCTCTGCGCTTGAGACGACCGAGGCCGATTACGATGCGGCGGCGGATCTGAACGTGCGCGCGGCCTACTTTCTGACCCGTGCGGTCGCGAAGGGGCTGATTGCGGCGGGCAGGCCGGGGTCGCTGATCAACGTCTCGTCCCAGATGGGGCGCGTCGGCGGGCCCGACCGCGCGGTTTACTGCGCCACCAAGCATGCGGTGGAGGGCTTCACCAAGGCCATGGCGATCGAGTGGGCGCCGCACGGCATCCGGGTGAACTGCGTCGCCCCCACGTTCGTCAACACGCCGCTTGCGCGGCAGACGCTGCAGGACCCGGAACGCCGTGCCTGGGTGATGTCAAAAATCAAACTTGGGCGGCTGGCCGAGGTCGAAGACATCATGGGCGCGGTCCTGCTGCTGGCCTCGGACGCAGGTGCAATGATCACCGGATCATCGCTGCTGATCGACGGGGGATGGACCGCAGGATGAACGACAAGATCACCTCGCTTGATGTTGCGCGCCGCGCGGGCGTCAGCCAGTCTGCCGTCAGCCGCGTCTTCTCCGGCGCGTCGGCCAGCAAGGCCACGATCACCAAGGTCCGCCGCGCCGCCGAGGAGTTGGGCTACCGCCCGGACCTGATTGCGCGGGCAATGATCACCGGGAAAAGCCGGATCATCGGCCTTGTCGTCGCCTATCTCGACAACCAGTTCTATCCGCTGGCGCTTGAACGGCTGTCAGCTGCCCTGCAGGCGGAGGGCTATCACATCCTCGTCTTTCTTGCCTCGATTACCGAGACTGGCATCGCAAAGGTGATGCAGGAGTTTCTCGATTATCAGGTGGACGGGATCATCACCGCCTCGGTTGGCATGACCAACGATCTGACCGAGCGGTGCGCGGCCGAGGGTATCCCGATCGTGATGTTCAACCGGGGTCAGGATGGGTCGGGCATCTCGTCGGTCACCTCGGCCAACACCCAAGGCGGCCGCCGCGTCGCCGAGTTCCTGATCGCCGGACGGCACGCCCGGATCGCGCATGTCGCCGGGTGGGAGGGGTCTTCCACCGGGCGCGACCGTCGCCGCGGTTTTCTCGAAGGTCTGGCTGCGGCGGGAACCGGGGCAGTGGAGGTGATCGACGGGATGTATGACCGTGACGTGGCTGCAGACGCGGCACGGCGGCTGATGGAACGTAGCGCGCCGCCGGACGCGATTTTTGTCGGCAATGACCACATGGCTTTCGCCGTGATGGACCGGGTACGGAGCCTTGGGTTTTCGGTTCCGGGCGATGTGTCGGTCATAGGCTATGACGATGTGCCGCTGGCTGCCTGGGCGGCCTATGACCTGACGACCGTGCGTCAGCCGCTGAACCGGATGGTTGAGGCGACGGTCGAGACGCTGCTGGCGCAGATCGCCGATCCCGAGCGCCCGGCGCAAAAGATCGAAATCGACGGCCCGCTGATCATCCGCTCAAGTGCGCGTGTTCCCGAAGGGTGGCCACGATGAAAGGCTTTGACGTGCGCTGGCGCGACCTGCCCGACTACATCATCGGGGTAACCCGGGAAATCTGGGAAGACCGCGGCATCGCGACGCTGCAGCATTATTACGCGCCCGACATCGTGGTGCGGTCCCCGGCCGGCGTTGTCGTCGGCAATGCGGGCGTGATCGCGGCGACGCTGGCGACGCTGGCCGAGTTTCCCGACCGCACGCTGCTGGGCGAAGACGTGATCTGGTCGGGCGACCCGGAAGCCGGGATGCTGTCGTCGCACCGCCTGATGTCCACCGCGACCCACACCGGCGACGGGGCCTATGGCAAGGCGACCGGCCGGCGCGTCGGTTACCGCATCATCGCCGATTGCCATGCCAGGGCGAATGTCATCGACGACGAATGGCTGATCCGC
This sequence comes from Paracoccaceae bacterium, assembly GCA_043736155.1. Classification (GTDB taxonomy): domain Bacteria; phylum Pseudomonadota; class Alphaproteobacteria; order Rhodobacterales; family Rhodobacteraceae; genus JANNRR01. The sequence goes on from JAYTDA010000442.1 coordinate 3,731, forward strand.
GACCAGGGTGCCATCGTGCGCCAGCTGGGCCGGGACCCGCAGGACTTCGCCCGCGACCAGATTGCCGGCGAGGGCGGGCCAGAGGCCGGTGTCCGACCGCTGACGCCTTTGACCGACCGGCCCGGCCCCTACACGGGCCGTGGCAACGACAACGAATGGGGCCAGCGCCTTGCCGACCTGCTGACGCGCATCATGGGCGCGGATTTTGCCGCCATTCCCAAGACCTATGACCGGGCGGCGGCGCTGCACTATCCCGGCGGCGTGGTCGGGCACTCGCATGGTGACGCCGACCGGTTCTGGATCGGCCTGCGCGCAGCCTTCCCTGATGCCGTCTTCACCCTCCACCACATCATCGGGCGCGACGATCCCCTGATGCCGCCGCGTGCCGCAGTGCGCTGGAGCCTTTGGGGCAAGCACGCAGGATGGGGTGCGTTCGGCATGCCGACCGGTGCCCGGGTCCATGTGCTGGGGATCACCCACGCCGAGTTCGGCCCGTTCGGTCCGCAAGGCTGGGGCCTGCGCCGCGAGTACACGATTTTCGACGAAACCGCGATCTGGAAGCAGATCGTCCTGCACACAGGTGCCCTATGACCCCTTCTGAAATGGAAACCCGCATTGTCCGCTACGGCGACCTGCGGCCCTGCAAGACCGCCTTCATCGACGCCCACACCCCGGGCAGCGACAGCAAGGAAAACTTCACCATCATCGGCGGCGGCGTTTCTGAGTCGCCCGACCAGCATGTGCACATCGTCGACACCCCCGGTTTCAACATCGGCGCGGCGGGTCAGCCGCCGAAATGCCGCAACTCGCTGCACATCCACCGCACCGCCGAGGTGTTCTTCGTGCTCAAGGGCCGCTGGCGGTTCTTCTGGGGCCGCTGGGGCAAGGCGGGCGAGGTGGTGCTGGAAGAGGGCGACATCATCAACATCCCGACCGGGATCTTTCGGGGTTTCGAGAATGTCGGCACTGACTATGGGATGATCATGGCGATTCTGGGCGGTGACGATGCCGGGGGTGGCGTGGTCTGGGCACCGCAGGTGATCGAAGAGGCGCGCGCGCATGGCCTGATGCTGGGCACCAACGGCAAGCTTTATGACAGCAGGAAGGGGCAACATCTGCCCGACGGCATTGCCCCGATGCAGGTGCTGACCGAGGACGCGTTGCGCGACATCCCCGAACCCACAACCCATGACGTGGTGCCCCACCATGTCGCCCGCTATTGGGATCTGATGGCCCTGTCCGACCGCCAGCCCGCCCGCGTCATCGGGGCCGGGGGGGTGCTGCGTGACCGTCCGGGGTTCGAGGTGGAGCTGCTGTCGCGCCACTCGATCCCGGACACGCCCTATGCCACGCCAAGGCACGAGGTGCTGATGCCGATGCGCGGCCATTGGCGGCTGTCGTGGGACGGCGGCACCACCGCGCTGAACCCCGGCGACACGGCGGCGATCCCGCCGGGGCTGTCGCATTCCCTGACCCCGTCGATGACCGGCGCGGCCAGCCTGTACCGCATCCGCAACACCAATGATCCCGCCGGCCTGACCGGCCGCCTGACATAGCGCCGTAGGGTGCGTGCGTGCACGCACCGCCCCCCCCTGCCCCACGGTGCGTGCACGCACGCACCCTACCGGAGATGACGATGTCCCTTCTCGCCACCCATGTCGGATCGCTGCCCCGCAGTCAGGCCGTGGTCGACTTCCTGTTTGCCCGCGAACGCGGCGAGGCCTATGACGCTGCTGCCTTTGATGCCTGCATGGCGGATCACGTTTTGCAGAATGTCCGCCGCCAGAAGGCGGCGGGCATCGACATCGTGTCGGACGGCGAGACGTCGAAGATCAGTTATGCGACCTATGTCAAGGACCGCTATACCGGCTTTTCGGGCGACGGCCCCCGCAATGCCCCTGCCGATCTGAAGCTGTTTCCGACCTTCCTCGACCGGCTGGCGAAACAGGGCGGCACGCCGACCTACAGCCGCCCGATGTGCACCGGACCCGTCGCCGCGAAAGGCCAGGCAGAGCTGCACAAGGACATTGCCAACCTGCAGGCGGCGATGGCGGCGCACCGGGTTTCGCGCGGTTTCATGAATGCCGCCTCGCCCGGCGTCATTTCGCTGTTCCTGCAGAACGCGCACTATGGATCGCGCGAAGACTATCTGGCGGCGCTGGCCACGGCGATGCGCGACGAATACCGCACCATCATCGCGGCCGGGCTTGACCTGCAGCTGGATTGCCCCGACCTCGCGCTGTCGCGTCACATGCTGTTCACCCATCTTTCCGACGCGGAATTCCTGCAGGTCGCGGCGACCCATGTCGAGGCGTTGGAGGTTGCCCTGCAAGGCCTGCCGCGCGACCGGATCCGGCTGCACATCTGCTGGGGCAACTACGAAGGACCCCATGTCTGCGACATCGACATGGCAGCGGTGTTTCCGCTGCTGATGCGGGTGCCGGCGCGCTATATCCTGTTCGAGACGGCGAACCCGCGCCATGGCCATGAATGGCAGGTGTTCCGCGACCGGGCCCGCGAGATCCCCGACGACAAGATCCTGATCCCCGGCGCGGTTGATACGACGACCAATTTCGTCGAACATCCCGAGCTTGTCGCGCAGCGGCTGCGGCGTTTCACCGATATCGTCGGGACGGACCGGGTGATTGCCGGGTCAGACTGCGGTTTTGGCACCTTTGCCGGGTTCGGTGCCGTCGATCCCGAGATCGCCTGGGCGAAGCTTGCGACCCTGAAGGAGGGCGCGCGCCGCGTCGCATGATCCCGGTCGTCCTGTTGCCCGGCATGATGTGTGACCTGCGGCTTTGGGGGCCGGTGATGGGTGCCTTTGCGGGCCGGGCCGTGCTGCACGCGCCCCTGACCGGGGGCGAGACCACCGCCGCGCTGGCGGATGCCGTGCTGGCGGTGGCACCGCAGCACTTTGCGCTGGCGGGGCTGTCGATGGGAGGGATCGTGGCGATGGAAATTCTGGCCCGGGCGCCCGCGCGGGTCGAGCGGCTGGCGCTGCTCGACACCAATCCGCTGGCCGAGACGCCAGAGGTGCAGGCCCGGCGCGGGCCGCAGATCGAACGGGCGCTGTCGGGCGGGCTGGCCACCGTGATGCGCGACGAGATGAAGCCGAACTATCTGGCGGCGTCGGCGCGCAAGCCTGCAATCCTTGATCTGTGCATGCAGATGGCGCTGGCGCTGGGTCCGGATGTCTTTGCCCGCCAGTCGCGCGCGCTGCGCGACCGGCCCGACCGCACCGGGGCACTGCAAGCCTTTCGCGGCCCCGCGCTGGTGCTGATGGGCGAGGGGGATCGCCTGTGCCCGCGCGACAGGCACGATCTGATGCACCGGCTTATGCCGCAATCGGTGCTGTCGATCGTTCCTGGTGCAGCGCATCTGCCGCCGCTGGAACAGCCGGCGCGGACGATGCACGACCTTTCAAGCTGGCTGGAGGCCACATGACCCAACCATTCCCACCCGGACTACTGGACCTGCTGCGCGCCGTCGATACGCCCACGGTCTGCAATGCCATTGAAACGGCGCAGGGCAGGCGCGGGTTTCAGGGCTATACCCGTGGCACCATGCTGTGTTCGGCACCCACCGGACCGGCGATGGTGGGATTTGCCGTCACCGCGCGCATTGCCGGGCGGACCGCGTCCGGCGAGGCTGCGGATGTCGTGCGCGCCCGGCGCATGGCCTATTACCGCGCAATGTCCGACGGGCCGCGCCCGGCGGTTGCGGTGATCGAGGACACCGATTTCCCCGACTGCGTCGGTGCTTTCTGGGGCGAGATCAACACCACGGTGCACCAGGGCCTTGGCCTTGCCGGGGCATTGACAAACGGCGTCATGCGCGACCTTGGCGACCTTGCCCCGGGTTTCCCCGTTGTCGCGGGCAGCATCGGCCCAAGCCACGCCTTTGTTCGCGTGACCGAGGTCGGGATACCCGTGACGATCTTTGGACTGACCATCGCGCCGGGCGATCTTGTCCACGCCGACCGGCACGGGGCGGTGATCGTGCCGCCCGAAGTGGTGCCTGCTCTTGCGGCTGCCATCGCCACGATGCGCGGGGCCGAGGCGATCATCCTGCAGGCCGCCCGCGCGCCGGGCTTCGATTTCGCAGCCTTTGAGGCCGCCTGGACCGCCTTTGAGAAGGCGCGCACATGAATCGGGGAGGGACCGGACGAACGCCCCGAACTAATTTGCATACGTTTGCGAAATTTCTTGTCACACCGCTCCGATTGCTGGACAGTGCAGGTGGGGGAGCGGCTCAGTTGCCGGGGGTTTCATGGCCGAGATCGAACTGAGGGGCGTCACGAAGCGGTGGGGAACCTTTACCGGGGTTCATAACCTTGATCTGCATATCCGCGACAAGGAGTTCCTGGTGCTTCTGGGTCCGTCGGGCTGCGGCAAGACGACCACGATGCGGATGATCGCCGGGCTGGAAGATGCCACGTCAGGCACGATCCTGATCGGCGGAAAAAAGGTGAATGGCCTCGATCCCAAAGACCGCGACGTGGCGATGGTGTTCCAGAGCTACGCACTGTACCCGAACCTGTCGGTCTACGAGAACATCCGTTTTCCGCTGCGGGTGCGCAAGATCCCCCAGTCCGAACACGATGCGCGGGTCCGCCGCGCCGCCGAAATGGTGGAACTGGGCGACCTTCTGGATCGTCGCCCCGCAGCGCTTTCCGGCGGCCAACGCCAGCGCGTGGCGCTGGCCCGCGCGATCGTGCGGCAGCCCTCGGCCTTTCTGATGGATGAGCCGCTGTCGAACCTCGACGCCAAGCTGCGCGTCTCGACCCGCGCGCAGATCAAGAACCTGAGCCACGAATTGCAGGTCACGACGATTTATGTGACCCATGATCAGATCGAAGCCATGACGCTTGCCGACCGTGTGGTGGTGATGAAAAGCGGCGTCGTGCAACAGATGGGCACGCCGACCGAAATCTACAATCGCCCCACCAACACGTTTGTCGCGGGGTTCATCGGCAACCCGGCGATGAACCTTTTGTCGGGCAGGGTGTCTGGCGGCGTGTTCGCGGGAGAACAGGTCCGTATCGCCGGCCTTTCAGCGCCGGATGGGCCGGTGACGCTGGGTTTCCGGGCCGAGGATGCGTCGCTGGCGTCGGAAGGCGAAATCACCGCGCCCGCCTATACGACCGAACTTCTGGGCGATGCCACGATGGTGACCGTGCGCGCCGGCGGCGCACTGGTGGCGGTGAAGGCGCACAAGGAGGTGCGGGCCGAAATCGGCCAGGTCGTGTCGATCCGGGTGCCGTTGTCCAGCTGCCATCTGTTCGATGCCACAACCGGCCAGCGGATCGGAGCCGGACCATAGCCGCGCCCCTGCCCATCGGGTGCAAAGCTCCCCGGCGTTTTGCCGCGACAGATGTGCCGCGCAACTTTGTCGCCTACCCGTCGACGCATCCGGCCCTGAACCGCTTGCCACGCGACTACCTGTGTCGGGCCTGAGGGCTGCGCGACCCTTCAATGTGCAGCTTGCGGCCGGATCACCGGCAACCGAATGCGGGCGAATTTTTACCATGCAGCGATGCGACAACCAATCAGGATCGGAACCAGGTGCAGCCGTTCGCCCGTCCGGGCGTGGCCCAAAGCCCGCCCGGGTGCACCCCGACCGATGCAACAGGAGAGTAAAGGGATGAAACACCTAACAACTACGGCCCTTTCGCTGACGCTCGCGCTTGCCGCGACCGGGGCCTTTGCCGAATGTGGGATCGGGGCCGGTTCGGTCCGCATCCTGTCGAACGATTTCGAGGCGCTTCACGCCGTCATCAACGCGGCAAAGACCTGCGAGGGCGGTGGCGTGACGGTCGTGAGCAACGCCACGACCGAACATGCCGAGCTTCAGGTGCCGGGGATGACCGGCAGTCCGGCCGAGTACACGGTCAAGATTCTTGCGAACGACTCGATTGTGCCGCTGCTCAACGAAGGGCTGCTGCGGCCGCTGGACGATCTGGTCGCGAAGTATGGCCAAGATCTGCAACCCATGCAGCTGATCAAGATCGACGGCAAGGTGATGGCCATTGCCTTCATGGCGAATGCCCAGCATCTGATTTACCGAGCCGACTTGCTGAAAAATGCCGGAATTGAACCGCCCAAGACCTATGAAGAGGTTCTGGCCGCAGGTCAGGCTCTGAAGGACAAGGGCCTCCTCGAAACGCCGCTTGGCCTGAACAACTTGCCGGGCTGGGATCTGGCTGAAGAATTCGTGAACATGTACCTCGGCCACGGCGGCGCGTTCTTTGCACCCGGCTCGGCAGAGTTCGCACTGGACCCAGCCAAGGCGACGGCCACATTGGAGATGATGAAGGCGCTCTCGGCGCTGATGCCTGCCGACAACAACACGTTTGAAACCAATGTGCTGTCGGCCCTGTACCAGCAGGGCAAGGTCGGGATCATGAACATGTGGGGCTCACGTGCCGGGTCTTTCATCGGACCGGATGCTCAGCCCGAGGTTGCGGCCAGCACCGTATTCGCCGCAGCACCCACCGTCGGTGGCGGTAGCATACCGGCGACGGCCCTGTGGTGGGACGGCTTCTCGATCGCACAGAACATCTCGGACGAAGATGCCGAAGCCAGTTTCCGCGCCATGATCCTTGGTATCCGCCTCGAAATGGCCACTGCAAATCCCGATGCTGCCGCGTGGCTGATCAAGGGTTTCCAGCCGGGACCGGCGTCGGCGGGGGTGATCGCATCAGCGCAGGGCGGTGCAATATCCTATCCGATGGTGCCGCAGATGGGGGTTCTGCATACGGCGCTCGGCAGCGAGCTGTCCGACTTCATGGCGGGCAAGGAAAGCGCGGAACAGGCGCTGGCTGACGTGAAAGCGTCCTACGAATCTGCCGCCCGCGAGCAGGGCTTCCTGCAGTAACGCCTGTCGCGCCGGACCCGGTCAGCACCGGG
>JAYTDA010000443.1:0-4489 GCA_043736155.1 Paracoccaceae bacterium
CAAACCACCCGGTCCGATCACCTTCCGCCACGGTCTCCAATACTTCAAATCCCTCGCCCACGGATGGAGGCTCAGAAATGTGTGAATCGCCTAGCACAAGGCGGGAGGGAGATGCAAACGGACCCCGCTATCAGCCACATGCGCCAGCTTTGCCCTTCTGCCCCTTTTCCATTCGAGGTTCAGGCGGTATCAGCGATGCCAGAGGTGCCCGATGCCGCCATGGTCCGAACTTGCCCTGATGCTGGTGTTTTTGCTGGTGATCGGCGGCTTTGCCGGGGTGATTGCCGGGATGCTGGGGGTGGGGGGCGGCATCGTGCTGGTGCCTGCATTCTTTTACGCCTTTGGCTATCTGGGCTATGACAGCCCGCAGCTGATGCAGATTTGTCTGGCGACATCGCTGGCCACCATCATCTTCACCTCGATCCGCTCGGTTCTGGCGCATCACAAAAAGCGGGCGGTCGACTGGCAGATCCTGCGCAGTTGGGCTCCCGGCATCGTCATCGGTGCCTTTGCCGGGGTTCTGGTGGCGACCGGGCTGAAAACCGCTGTGTTGCAGGGGATTTTCGGGGTTCTGGGCATCGGGATCGGCCTGTATCTGGGCTTTGGCCGCGCCGGTTGGCATCTGGCATCGGCGATGCCGGGGCCGGTGGGGCGGGCGGTGCTGTCGCCGGTGCTGGGGTTCCTGTCGGTGCTGATGGGGATCGGCGGCGGGTCGTTCGGGGTGCCGCTGATGAGCCTGTGCCGGGTGCCGATCCACCGCGCCGTTGCCACTGCATCAGGCTTTGGCGTGTTGATTGCCGTGCCGTCGGTGGCCCTGTTCCTATTTGCGCCGGTGGCAGCCGGGGGCAGGCCGCCGCTGACCATCGGCGCGGTCAATCTGGTGGCGCTGGTGGTCATTCTGGCAGTGTCGCTGCAAACCACGACGTACGGCGTGAAACTGGCCCATTCGATGAACCCCGCCCCGCTGAAGCGGTTCTTTGGCGCATTTCTGACCCTAGTGGCATTGAACATGCTGCGAAAAGCGGCGGGTTGGTAACGCCGCGCCCTCTCATTTTCTGTTCAAAAATATCCCGGGGGTGAGCGCAGCGAGGGGGCAGAGCCCCCTTTTTCCACCCGCTTACCGGTCCAGCCGGCCCGCCCTGCCACCCCGGCGGACCCGCAACCGGGGGGCGCGCAGCGGCAGGTCTGCCATGATCTCGGCGCGTGCCTCCGGCGACAACCGCGACCAGACCGAGATTTCCTCGATGGTGCGCAGGCAGCCCAGACAAATCCGCTCCTCAGGATGCACCACGCACAGCTTGACGCAGGGGCTGTCGACCTCGGGCCTTTTCCACAGTTCGTCGTTCAAGGCCTTGGTCCATTCCCGGTGGTTGCTGCGGCGCGGCGCATGTGGCCCAGCCGGTCGAGCATGCCTTGCAGGATATAGCCTGCTGCCACATGGTCGATCACCTCTTTCCGACGCTTTCGCGACGTATCCGCCTCCAACAGTGCCCTTTGCGCCGCAACGGTGGACAGGCGTTCATCCCAGAAGCCGATCGGCAGGTCGGTCAGGCTGCGCAGGTTGCGGGCAAAGGCGCGGGTGGATTGGCAACGCGGCCCCTCGGTACCATCCATGTTGCGCGGCAGACCCAGCACCAGCCCCCCCAGATTGCGCGCCGTGGTCACCGCCAGCAGTGCGGCGGCATCGAGGCTGAATTTCGCGCGGCGGATCGTCAACAGCGGGGTTGCCACCGACAGCGTCAGGTCCGACACCGCGACACCGATGGTCTTTTCGCCAAGGTCCAGCCCGGCCAGACCCCGCATCGGCGGCAAGGCTGCAGCAAACTCGGCGATGTCGTCATACAGGCTCATGGTGCCACCCCGGCTTGTTCGGCAGCAGCGCGAATTGCCGCCAGATCGCCCGGTGCAGCGGCGAACTGCGTCTGCGCAGTGGTCCAGGCCTCGGCCGCCTTGCCCTTGTCACCCAACACGCCATAAGCAGTGATCAGTTGCGCCCATTCGGCGGCGGTGCCGCCTTCGGCTGCCAACCGCGCCGACAGCTGTCCGACCATACCGGCGATCATCGTGCTGCGGTCTTCGGCGCTCATCCGAGCTGCGGCGGCAACATCGCCCTGACCGGGGCCTTTGACCTGTGGTGCCGGAACCCGGTAATCCACCCCTGCCGCCTCTGCCACCAGATCAAGCTGTCCGGGCAGCACCGCCATCCAGGGATCATCGGGGGCGCTGCCGTCAAACAGGGTGCGCCACAGGCGGTAAGCCAGATCGGGGCGGTCGATCTGGGCAAACAGCAGGCCGGAATAATAGCGGGCGGCACCATTGGCAGGGTCGCGGCGCAGTGCCTCGGTCAGCGCCTGTTCCGCCTCGGCGGTGACAAGACCCCCGGCGGCCAAAATGAGCAGGTTGGCCAGGGTGGTCTGATCCGCGCCGGTGACAGCATCGGCTTTCAACGCCACCACCCGCGCCTGCGCCTGCGCTGCCGCTGCATAGTTGCCGCTGGCGGCTTCGTATTGCGCCAACAGGGTTTGACCGGTCAGATCTTCGGGGCGCGCCAGCATGGCACTGCGCAACCGGGCGATCTGGTCAGCGGTTTCGCCGTCCAATGCCGGTTTGGCGGCGGCAATTTCCGCAGCGGCAGCGGTTTCGGCTTCGGCCTGCGCCGGGCGGTTGGCGCGCAGGGCTTCGCTGGCGCGCAGCCGGGCCGCCTGTGGCTGATCGGGGTATGTGGGGGCACCCAGTTGCAGATAGAGGCCAAAGGCGGCCAGGGTCAGCAGGGCACCCGCCAATGCCAGTCCCCGGTTGGCTGACTGCGATGCAGTGCCATCGGTCAGGACGGCACTGTTGGTGCGGTCGGCGTCCAGCAACCGCCGCTCCACCTCGGTGCGCAGCCGCGCCGCCTCGGCAGCGGCAACCTGACCACGCGCCAGATCACGGCCGATCTCGGCCAACTGATCGCGGTACACCGCGATGTCGCTGCTTTGGCCGGTTGTGGGTCCACCGGCGCTGCGCCGCTGGCGCGCCATGCCAAGCCCCAGCCAAAGCCCGGCCAGCACCGCCATTGCCATTGCTGTCAGCCAGAACGCCATCGGAACCCCTGTTACCCCCTGTCATCTAAGGCCTGCGCCCGGGAACCAAAAGGGTCATTCGGTCACACCCGTTGTCCGGGGCTGCCCGTCGCCGATGTCGCATTTTGCCCGATTGTGCCGCAGGGCACCTTGGCGTTGCGGCGCTGCCATTGCATAAGAACGCTGAACCACCGCCGAAAACTCTGGGGGCCGCAGGATGCGACGCTATTCCGCCTTTGCCATTGTGCGCGAAGCGCTGCGTTATCATCAGGGCTGGGAACGGGCGTGGCGCGCCCCGGAGCCGAAAGCCGCCTATGATGCGGTGATCATCGGTGCCGGGGGCCATGGGCTGGCCACCGCCTATTACCTTGGCAAGAATTTCGGCATCACCAACGTCGCGGTGATCGAAAAGGGCTGGCTGGGGGGGGGCAACACCGGGCGCAATACCACGATCATCCGCTCGAACTACCTGCAGGACGCCTCTGCCGCCATCTATGAAAAGGCGCGGTCGCTGTATGAAACCATGAGCCAGGATCTGAACTACAACGTGATGTTCAGCCCACGCGGGGTGATGATGCTGGCGCAGACCCACCACGAGGTGCGCGGCTATCAGCGCACCGCCCATGCCAATGCCTTGCAAGGCGTCGTCACCGAATTCATCGGGCCGGAGCAGGTCAAGGATCTGTGCCCGATCATCCATATCGACGGCCCGCGCTATCCGGTGCTGGGTGCGCTGTGGCAACCCCGCGGCGGCACCGCGCGCCATGACGCCGTGGCCTGGGGCTATGCCCGCGCCTGTTCGGCGATGGGGATGGACATCATTCAGCAATGCGAAGTGACCGGGGTGCGCGTCGAAGGCGGTGTGGTGCGCGGGGTCGATACCACCAGGGGGCCGATTGCCTGCGCGAAGCTGGGGATTGTGGTGGCAGGCCACTCCTCCCACCTCGCCGACATGGCCGGGTTCCGTCTGCCGGTGGAATCCTTGGCGTTGCAGGCGCTGGTGTCGGAGCCGATCAAGCCCTGCATGAATGTGGTGGTGATGGCCAACACCGTGCATGGCTACATGAGCCAGTCCGACAAGGGCGAAATGGTGATCGGCGGCGGCACCGACGGCTTCAACAACTACACCCAGCGCGGCTCGTTCCACCATATCGAGGAGACCTTGCGGGCGCTGATCGAGACCTTTCCGATGATTTCCCGGCTGAAGATGCTGCGGCAATGGGGCGGCATTGTCGACATGACCGGCGACCGCTCGCCGATCCTCTCGAAGACGCCGGTGGGTGGGTGTTTCATCAATTGCGGCTGGGGCACCGGCGGGTTCAAGGCAATCCCGGGATCGGGCTGGGCGATGGCGGAATTGATGGCCAAGGGCGAGCCGGGGCCATTGGCGGCGGCATTCGGGATGGAACGGTTCCGCGAGGGGCGGT
>JAYTDA010000444.1:0-21434 GCA_043736155.1 Paracoccaceae bacterium
ACCAAACCTAGAGGACACGATACACAGACAGTCTGATCCATCGAACCAAACCAAACCGCCCACATATCTCTTCAAGATCATAACAGTTTCAAAGAGCGCACAAACAATACACCAGACGCTGCGCCTTTGCTTTTGGCGCGCCCGTCTGTCATCTGCCTATGTTTCCCGCCGTGCACCGTGCGGCGCTTCGTTCGGGAGCCACTCACTACGAAAGGAATCACCGGGGCGCAAGGGTTAATTTGCCGGATTGTCATATTTCTGACGGGAAATCGGTGGATCGTTCCTGCCACGCCGCCAGACGGCGCTGCCGCTTTCAGCCGACATCAATCCCTAGTGGTTCCCCTGCCCTCACCCACATTTCGAAAACCCGCAATTCGCACAAGTCATGCAGCCCTCGACCATCCGCAACTCGTAGCTGCCACAGCTGGAACAGGATTTTCCGCGCGGCTGATCGGCCAACAGGTCCTTGGGGTCGGACTTCAGCCCCATCCCTTCGCCTTCGATGAAGCCGATGGAAATCAGGTGGCGCTCGATCACCCCGCCGATGGCAGCGAGGATCGACGGCACATAGCGCCCCTCCATCCAGGCCCCGCCGCGCGGGTCAAACACCGCCTTCAGCTCCTCGACCACAAACGACACATCACCGCCGCGCCGGAACACCGCCGAAATCATCCGGGTCAGCGCCACCGTCCAGGCAAAATGTTCCATGTTCTTCGAGTTGATGAAGACCTCAAACGGCCGCCGGTGGCCGGCAATCACGATATCATTGATGGTGATATAGATTGCATGTTCCGAATCCGGCCATTTCAGCTTGTAGGTCTGCCCCTCCAGCGACTTCGGCCGGTCCAGCGGTTCGGAGATATAGACAACGTCGGCCCCACCCTCGACTACTTGCGGTGCCGCCACCGACGCCACCGCCAAAGGTGTGGACACACTGAGCACCGAGCCGGTCACCGCGTTGGGCCGGTAGGTGGTGCAGCCTTTGCAGCCCTGATCCCAGGCCGCCATGTAGACCTGCTGGAAATCAGCAAAGCTGATGTCTGCCGGGCAATTGATGGTTTTGGAGATCGAACTGTCGACCCATTTCTGCGCCGCCGCCTGCATCGCCACATGATCCAGTGGCGGCAGGGTCTGGGCATTGACGAAATAGTCCGGCAGCGGCGCATCGCCGTGCAATTGCCGCCACATCGCCACCGCGTAATCCACCACCTCTTCCTCGCTGCGGCTGCCATCTTTTTGCAGCACCTTGCGGCTGTAGCCATAGGCAAACACCGGCTCGATCCCGCTGGAGACATTGCCGGCATACAGGCTGATGGTGCCGGTCGGCGCAATCGAGGTCAGCAGGGCGTTGCGGATGCCATGCAGCCGGACCGCTGCCCGCACATCCTCGTCCATCCCCCGCATCGTCCCCGACGCCAGATACTTTTCGGCGTCAAACAGCGCAAACGCGCCCTTTTCCCGCGCCAGATCAACCGACGCCAAATAGGCAGCACGGGCAATCGCCTGCATCCAGGCCTCGGTCTGCGCCACCGCTTCGGGTGCGCCATAGCGCAGCCTGACCATCAGCAACGCATCGGCCAGCCCGGTCACCCCCAATCCGATCCGCCGCTTTGCCTTCGCCTCTGCCTCCTGTTGCGGCAAGGGAAACCGGCTGGCATCCACCACATTATCCATCATCCGCACCGCTGTGCGCACCAATGCGTCCAATGCCTCAACGTCCAACATCGCATCGAGGCCAAAGGGATCATTGACCAGTCGGCTGAGGTTGATCGACCCCAGCAGACAGGCGCCATAGGGCGGCAGCGGCTGTTCACCACAAGGATTGGTCGCCGCAATCGTCTCAACATAATTCAGATTGTTAGCTGCATTGATCCGGTCGATGAAGATCACCCCCGGTTCGGCGAATTCATAGGTGGCGCGCATGATCGCGTCCCACAGGGTGCGGGCCTGCACGGTGCGGTACACGGTGCCGCCGAACTGCAGATCCCACGCTGCGTCAGATTTGACCGCCGCCATGAACGGATCGGTGATCAGCACCGACAGGTTGAACATCCGCAGCCGCGCCGCATCCTGTTTGGCGGCGATGAATCCCTCGATATCCGGGTGGTCACAGCGCATCGTCGCCATCATTGCGCCCCGCCGTGACCCGGCAGACATGATGGTGCGGCACATCGCATCCCACACATCCATAAAGCTGAGCGGGCCAGAGGCATCCGCCGCCACCCCCTTGACCGCAGCCCCCTTGGGCCGGATGGTCGAAAAGTCATAGCCGATGCCGCCGCCCTGCTGCATGGTCAGCGCCGCCTCTTTCAGCGCTTCGAAAATGCCGCCCATGCTGTCGGGCACCGTTCCCATGACAAAGCAGTTGAACAGGGTAACGCTGCGCCCGGTCCCTGCCCCGGCAGTGATCCGTCCGGCCGGCAGGAACTTGAAATCCTCCAGTGCGGCGTAGAAGCGTGGCTCCCAGATTTCCGGTTCCCGCTCCTGTTCAGCCAAAGCGCCGGCGATCCTGCGCCAGGTATCCTCCAGCGTCTGGTCAATGGGTGTGCCATCCGCCGCCTTCAGGCGGTATTTCATGTCCCATATCTGCTCGGCAATCGGGGCGGCGAATCGAGACATCGGGAAAAGTCCTTGCATTAGTGGGGAACGGGGCAGGAACACACAAGATAATGCGGCTGTGACGACGGGTCAACTTGAACCCGTCGTTAACCGGATTATGCTGGCGGCCTGTGATCGGGGGATTCGTGACAGACCATCTGAACATTCTCAAGCTGTGTGTCGGGGCGGATTCGGTCGAGGATCTGCTGGATTGGCAGCGCAGCCACCCGTCGCCCTTTGCCACCGGAGAACGGCGCCACATCACCCGGATGTGGCCAAAACGCGAGGCGGAACTGATTGCGGGCGGGTCTTTGTATTGGGTGATCAAAGGCGTGATCCGCTGCCGTCAACGCATTGTGCGGCTGGACCGGGTCGAAGGCGCCGACGGCATTCTGCGCTGCGGCCTCATCATGGAGCCTGCGGTGGTGCTGACCGAAACCGCCGCCCGCCGCCCGTTTCAGGGCTGGCGCTATCTGGCGGCGCAAGACGCCCCCCGCGATCTGTCCGCTGCGCGCCGGCATGAAACGGCGCTGCCGCCTCAACTGGCCACGGCATTGGCTGAACTCGGTGTGCGGTAAGGCGCGCCCAACAAGGCGCTGGCCAAAGCTTCGCCACTCCCCAACAAATCGCCCGACCGGCAGAATTGCCCGACCCTGCCGCAGCAGACGCTGCCCCCCTTGCCGTCACATCACATCCACCGTCACCCGCGCACGCTCGCCGCCAAGGCTGGCAAAGGCGCGTTGGCGGCAGGTCAGAACCAGGATCTGCTGGCCCTGTGCCACCCGGTGCAAGGCGGTGAACATGGCTTCGATCCGGTCGTCGTCGCTGTGAACCAGCGCGTCATCCAGAATGACCGGCACCGGACGGCCGGCTTGGGCAAACAGCCGGGCAAAGGCAAGCCGGGTCAATATCGCCACCTGTTCGCGGGTGCCGCCCGACAGGATGGCCAAAGATTCTTCCTGTCCGTCGCGGGTCAGGGCGGTTGGCAACAGGCTTTGGTCGTCAATCTGCAGCTGCGCGCCGGGGTGCAGGATGGCCAGCAACGGTTGCAGTTCCCGCAGAACCGGGCCGAAATAGGCATCACGCGCCGATCGTCTGGCCGCTTCCAGCGCATGGCGCAGATGGTCCAGCGCCTGCACCTCGGCCTCATAGCGCGCGGCGCGGCCCTCGGCCAGGGTCAGGCGGCCCTTTACGTCATCCAGCGCTTCTTCGATGCCCTGATCCGCCAGCGCGCCAATCGAACCGTTGAGGCTGGCCAGTTGTTCCTGAAACCGGGCACGGTCGCGGCGGTTCTGCTGATCGGCGGTCACAGCCCGGGTCAGCGCCGCACTGGTGGTCGCCAGGTCAGGAGCGGTGGCTTTCAGGTCGCCCAGCGCCTGAATGGCCAGATTTCGGCGGGTCCGTCCGGCAGGCAGGGCGGCATCAACTTCGGCCCGCTGGCGGGCAAGTGCGTCGGTGTCTCCGGCCTCGGCCAAAGCAGCTGAAAGAGTGCGGTCCGACGAGGCGCGGTCCGCCACCGCCCCGGCAAGGGCGTTACCCGCCGCGACCGCGCGGGCATGAGCTTCAACTGACAGCGCCTGCGCGGCACCCTCGATGCGCCCGGCTTCGGCAAGGGCTGCGTCGAGGCCGGTTTCATCCCCGATCCTGTCGTCGCCGCCCTGTCCGGCTTCGGCTTCGGCCTCGGCCTTTGCCACCGCCTGATGCAAAGCGTCGGTCCCGTCGGGTGCTATGCCTTTCAGAACGGCTTGTGCGATGCGGATTTCCTCGTCCAACCGCAGCGCTTCGGCAAGATGCCTGCGCGCCTGCGCCAGATCACTTGCGTCACAAGCTGCCAGTTTCCGGGCCAAGATGGCGTCAAGCGCGGCAAGATCGGCGTCAGGGGTACCGGTCGTCTCGCCCGGGTCAACCCGCACCGCACCGATCCCCGGAAGGTCAAAGCTGGTGGGGCGGGTGATCCGATGCGGGCCAGCCGCAATCTCGGCCCCGTGCGCCAAGGCGCGCACCGGACCGCTATAGCTAAAGCTGACCGAAGCGGATTGTGCGGCGATCTGGTCTGCCAGACGGTCCCGATTTGACTGGGCAGATTCAGCCTCCCTGAACCTCGGTTCGGTCACACGGATCAGGGCGCGGGCGGCCCTGGCCCGGTCCATTTCACCGCGTTGTGCCTCGGCCTGGCGCAAACTGGTGCGCAACTGCTCTGCGCGCAGCCGCGCGGCAGCGGCGGCTTTGGCCTTTTGCGCGGCATTCAGACGCAAACCCAGCCCGCGCATCGCCGCTTTGGCCGTATTGAGCGCTTCGGCCGCTGCGGCATCCTTGTGCTGCAGTTCTTCCGCCGCTTCGCCGGCCTTTACCGCCTTGGCATCGCAATCGGTCTTGGCCTTCAGCGCATCTGTAACCCGCTCTGCCAGCTTGGTCAGGCGCGCCACTTCGCGTTCGGCCCCATCCACCGTCAGTTCGGCCAGTTCCACGGCCTTTTCTGCCGCGCCGATCAATGTTGCATGGGCCTGCGCCGCATCAACGGCCTTGCGAGCCACCTCGATGGCCAGTTGCCGCGCCACCTCGTCACCCGGATCAGACAGGCGGCGCAGTTCGCCGCTGACCATGGCACGTTGTGCCAGTTCGCCGGACAACCGCCCGGCTTTTTCGGCCAGATCGTCGCGCGCGGCCGATAGTTTCTGCACCTCATCCACGGCGCGCTTCCACTCGCCATCGGCCTTGGGTTTCAGCGTGGCGGTCGCCAGCCGTGCAAGCTCTTGCCCGACCCGCGCCAGCACGGCATCCATCCGACGCCCGCCGGTCATCAGCTCGATCTCACCCGCCACCGAGGATAACAGGTCGCGCCGCGCGGTCAGCGACTGTTCCCGTTCGCCTTTTTCAGCCGCTGATGACCCCTCTGGTTCCAGCCCTGCCACACCTTGGCGCACCCACAAAAGCCCAGACGGCCCGGCCAGCCCCTGGCCCAAAAGCCGGTCAATCCACGCCTCGGCCTCGTCATCCTGCGCCACCAGGCGGCCTTGGCTGTCATGAACCTGCGCCGTCTGCCGCGACAGCCACTGTTTCCGCAGCCGAAAGGTGCCGGTCGGCAGGTCTACCGTCACCTGCACCTGGGGTGCTCCGCCAGAATGCGGTTGCAGCGCCTTGACCGCTGCCCTGGTGCTGCGGTGACGTTCAAAAAACAGGGCGTGCAGTGCGTCAAAAAAGGTGGATTTGCCGAATTCGTTGGGTTCTGACAGCACGGTAATGCCGTCGCCGATGGCGTCGATCCGTGCGCGACGGCCGGCAAAGCGGCGGATATTGGTCAGCTCTATCGACCGGATTTTCATGGCTGAACCTCTTGCGCAAGGGCGTAGAGGCGCGCCAGAGCCGCTGCGGAAACTCCGCGTGCTGCCATGGTCAGCGCGGGATCAGTGCTTTGCGCCAACAAAGTCTCGGCCGCCTGCCGAAGCGCACCACCCTGGTCGATCTGGTCAAGATCGGCGGAAAGAGTTTCGGAAGCCAAGGCAGTCAGGTCGTGATCGAACCAACCGAAGTCAGGGGCGGCACCATCCATTGCGCCGCGCAGGGCAGCAAGTTCGGACAGGGCCAGACGGCCACGCGCCACCAGTTTCAACAGAGTGTCGCGTCTGCCTACGCCTGGAAAGGCAGAGGTCAGACGGGCGGCTGTGTCATCGCCGGGCAACAGGTCCAACTCTGGCCGCAGCCAGCCAAACTGACCAGTCGAAACCGGTGTGACCTGCAGGCCCGCACCAAGCTCCACCAGCAGCGCCGAGGCGCGGCCCTGATGCTTGAAACTGTCGCCCTCCGGGGTGCCGGAATACCAGGTCGCAGGCCCGACGGACAGGCAGCCGTGCCAGTCGCCCAGCGCCAGATAATCCAGCCCCGACAGCCGCGCCCGGTCCGGCGGGATGATGCCTTGGGTCCCCTCCTCGCCGGAGAAATCGGTCACGGCACCGTGGCCCAGGCCGATGCGGCGGGCCCCTTCGGGCGTCGGCGCCGACATCGCCCCGGTCAGATCGCGGCCCGGACGGCGCTGGGTGCAGGGTGCCGGCAGCAGCCACAGGCCGGGCCGGATTTCGTGCGGCTGCGCATCGGTCAGGGCGCGCAGGTTGGGCGGGGTGTCTTGCGCGATCCGCCGCCACAATTCGGTCGCGGCAAGGCTGTCATGGTTGCCCGGGATCAGGACCCATGTCACGTCAGCCGCTTCAGCCATCGCGCGCAAAGCCTGGCGCAGCGTGTCGGGCGCCGGGGTTTCCGCGTCAAACGTATCACCCGCCAGCAGAACCAGATCGGTGCCACCAGCCCGCGCTGCCGCCGCAAGCCGCGCAATCGCCCCGTGTCGCGCCTCGCGCAGGCGGTTGCGGATCGTTTCGGGAAACCCCCCGAAAGCCTTGCCCAGATGCAGATCTGACGAATGGAGGAATCGGTGGGTCATGGTCGCTCCAAAGTGGACATTCGGGCACCGCAGCAGGGCGATGGTTTTTGCGAAGGGGCACGGTTCATCGGCTCATTCAATGGTCACTGCGATGACAGGATGGTTTGTTCCGGTTTGCCGCCGATCTCGGTCAAATTCCTGACAGACCAAGGGCAAGGTGCCAGCACATTGCGGTGGACGACAAGCACAATTCTGGAAACGGGTTTGAAAGATCGGAACGGCTGTCAGTGGCAGACAGCGCAGCCCACCAATCGGGTCCGCCAGATCTTGCGATGCGCCCCGGCAACTCTGTTACCCGCCGCGGCGGTGCCGTGGCGGTTGCTGGCCATCATGCGGCCCTGGTGGCTGCCAACTGGCACTGTCCCCCTGCTCCGGGCCAGGACTGTGCCCGGTGCCGTATTCTGCTCACAAATCGTCATTCCTTCCAATGCGCCTGTGCCATCACCGCCGCTTCTACCCGGTTGCGGACATGCAGCTTTTGCAGGATCGAGGTCATGTAATGCTTCACGGTCTTTTCCTGCAGATCCAGCACTCGGCCCACCTCCTTGTTGGATTTGCCTGCCGCCACCAGTTTCAGGATATCTTCTTCGCGTTTGCTCAGGTCATCAATCGGGTTGGCCACCTTGGCAGCGGCACCGCTGCGCATCGCGTTCAGGATGCGCGCCGCCAGTGAGGGCGACACATAGGATTGCCCGGCCGCCAGTTCCTTGACCACCCCGACCAGATCGCGCGATCCGACCCCTTTCAGGATGTACCCCAGCGCCCCGGCCTTCAGCGCCTGCATCACATCATCATCTTCTTCCGATGCGGTCAGCATCGCGACTTTCGGCGGTGCCGCCATCGCCATGATCTGCTGCAACGCGGCAAGGCCACCACCGCCGGGCATCGACAGGTCCAGCAGCACGACATCGGGTTGCAGCCGGCCCACCAGTTCAACCGCCGACGGTGCATCATTGGCTTCGCCCACCACTGTCAGGCCCGGATCATCCCCAAGGCTGCGTGCCACGCCTTCGCGGTACAACGGGTGGTCATCGGCAATCACGATC
This sequence comes from Paracoccaceae bacterium, assembly GCA_043736155.1. GTDB lineage: Bacteria > Pseudomonadota > Alphaproteobacteria > Rhodobacterales > Rhodobacteraceae > JANNRR01. The sequence goes on from JAYTDA010000444.1 coordinate 8,077, forward strand.
CTGATCGGGTCCATCATCCGTCCTTCATGTCCAAAGTCATTCGTATCGCAGCGCCGCCGCCGAGTGGGGTCAGGCGTTCAAAAACACCGCCCAGGCTTTCCACCCGGTCTTGCAGACCCGACAGGCCCATGCCGCTGCCGTCGCCCGCAACGGGTGTACCGCCGGGTTCGGTGGCCGCAAATCCGGGGCCGCCGTCGCTGACGGTCAAGACCAACAGGCTGCCCTGCAGCGTCAGGTCCACCTTTTGGCCGACACCACCGGCATGGCGCCAGGCGTTGTTCAGCCCTTCCTGCACAAAGCGGTAGATGCAGATCTTGATGGCTGGAGAAAACGGCCGGTCCGGCGGCAGGGTGCAATCAACCGCTACCGAGGTTCCGGTGCGGGCGGCATGTGCCTCTGTCAGGCTCTGGACCAGTTCATCCAGCGGGCGCTGTTCAATCTGTGGCAGCGACAGGCCGCGCGCAATGGTGCGCAGTTCCTTGATCGCGTCTTTCACCGCATGTTCCACCGAACTCAGATCGGCCTTTGCTGCCGGATCAGCCACGGCACCCCGGATCGCATCCAGCCGCAGCGCGGCAAATCCCATCAGTTGCGCCGGGCCGTCATGCAGATCAGCCCCGACCTGGCGCAGCGACTGGTCATTCTGCGCCGAAGCGCGGGCGGCGGCATTCTGCACCCGGCGTCGCAGCGCGGTGTTATGTTCGGACAGTTCGGTCAGCCGCTGCAACTGGCTGGTCAGTGCCGCCTTCTGGGTGTCGATAGTGCGGCTGCCCCGCAGCACAATGGCATAAAGCGATGAACCGATCAGAAACATCACCAGCGCCACTGCCAGCCAGGAATTCAGCCGGGCATCACGCAGTTCCGTCTGCAGTTCAGTGCCGATTTCATAAAACTCGGCCACACCGATCACTTCGCCGGACCAGACTTCACGGATCGGGCTGTAAATCTCCAGCAGCGGCACCCCAAGCGCCTGCTCCGCGGCGTTTTCCGCATCCATCAGAGCGGAAAAGCTGGCGGCGACCTCGCCGTTCCAGGCCGTCAGCAGATCTGCATCCACCGGAAAGATCTTGCCGACAATCGACTTGTCGGACGCTTCGACCACAAGGCCGTTGCCTTTCCAGATCTTGAAGCTGACCACCCGTTTGCCCAGCGGGGTGTTGGTAAAGATCTCGTCAATCGCCTGCCGCGCCACCGGCGACAGCGTATCAAACTTCGCCAGATCCTGGCTCAGCGGCGAAATGAAGCTTTCCATATATTGCGCCGTGGCGTTGGCGGTGTTGCGCACCACCGCTTCCTCGATCCGCATCGACACCCAACGCCCGACCAGCATCATCGCAACCAGCATCACGATACCGCCCGCCACCGCAAATTGGGTGGCAAGCGACCAGTCGCGCCAGCGCAAGGAACCGGTGCGGCGCAGGGGCAAAGGTGCAGTCAGGACCGACATGAGGCATTTCTAACCATTTGCAGACCTATGGGAAATGGGCTTTGGTCTGAAGATCGCAATGGGCGCAAGCGGTTCAAGCGACCAGCATCGCGCTGATTTCGCCCAGCCTTGCCGCCAGCAGCGCCGTGTCGCCCCTGGTTTCCACATTCAGGCGCAGCAACGGTTCGGTGTTCGAGAGCCGCAGGTTGAACCGCCAGTCCGGCCATTCCAGACTGGTGCCATCCAGATCATCGCGGCAGGGCGCATCGTCGGCAAAATGGCCCACCACCCGCGCCATCGCAGCAGCCGGGTCTGCCACAGCGAAATTCACCTCTCCGGAAGAGGGGAACCGCGCCAGCCGTGCGTCCAGCAGGTCCGCCAGCCGGGTACCGCTGCGGCTGAGCATCTCTGCCACCAGCAGCCAGGGGATCATCCCGGAATCGCAACAGGCAAAATCGCGGAAATAATGATGGGCAGAGATTTCGCCACCATAAACCGCACCGCTGTCGCGCAATGCCTGTTTGGCAAAGGCATGGCCGGTGCGCGCCATCACGGCCCGCCCACCGCCCTGCGCCACGATGTCGCGGGTGTTCATCACCACACGCGGATCATGCACAATCACCGCCCCCGGTTCCCTGGCCAGAAACGCCGCTGCCAGCAGGCCCACCACATATTCGCCGGGGACAAAGCGCCCCAGATGATCAAACAGAAAGCACCGGTCGAAATCGCCATCCCAGGCCACGCCGAAATCCGCCCCCGCAGCCTGCACTGCCCGGGCCGTCGCAGGCTGGTTTTCCGCCAGCAGCGGGTTGGGGATGCCGTTGGGAAACGCCGGGTCAGGCGCATGATGCATCCGGGTAAAGCGCAGCGGTGCCCCCAGCGCCGCCAGCCGTTCGGCAATCGCATCAAACGTCGGCCCCGCAGCGCCATTTCCGGCATTGACCAGAATATGCAGCGGGCGCAGCCGGGCCGGATCGATGAAGCCGATCACCCGGGTCACATATTCGGCCCTTGTTCCGGCGCAGGATGTCCGGGGTGCCGTTGGCGCATGTTCCGGTGCTGCATGGCTTTCAGCCCAGCCCCGGACCCCCGCGAACTGATCGGGGGACAGCGGTGCCGCGTCGGCCTGCACCAGCTTCAACCCGTTGTAATCCGGCGGGTTATGCGACGCTGTCACCATGATGCCACCGCTGGCTTTCAGGTGATGGGTGGCGAAATAAACCTCTTCGGTGCCACACAGGCCAAGGTCCAGCACCTGTATCGCAGCCCCTTGCAGCGCCGCCGCCACCGCATCGGCAATCGCGGGCGACGAGGCGCGGCAATCGCGCCCCAACACCACACGATCTGCCGCCAGCACCCCGGCAAACCCGGCGGCAATCCGCGCCGCAATCGCCGGGTCGAAATCCCGGCCCAGCCTGCCCCGGACATCATAGGCCTTGAAACAGGTCAGATCGTCTGTTGACCCAAGCGTCACGCCCTCATTTGACCCAAGCGTCACGCCCTCATTTGACGCAAGCGTCAGGCCCTCTTTTGACGCAAGCGTCAGGCCCTCATTTGACGCGGGCATAGATATCATCATAGCGGGTGATGTCATCTTCCAGCAGGTAGGCCCCGGTCTGCACCTCGATCAGTTGCAGATCGACCTTGCCGGGGTTTTCCAGCCGGTGAATGGTGCCCAGCGGCACATAGATCGACTGGTTTTCGGTCAGCAGGGCCACGCTGTCGCCAATGGTTGCCCGTGCGGTACCTGCCACCACGATCCAATGTTCCGACCGGTGCACATGGCTTTGCAGGCTCAGCTTCTGGCCGGGGCGCACCAGAATGCGCTTGACGTGAAAGCGCGGTGCCAGCAGCAGGGTTTCAAAATGGCCCCAGGGCCGGTGCACCCTCGGGAACTGCGTGGCCTGATCTGCGCCCTTGGCCTGCAGCACCGCTACCGCCTGTTTCACCTGTTGCGCCCGGTCCATCCCGGCGACCAGCACCGCATCGCGCATCGCCACCACGATCAGGTCCGACAGGCCGATGCCCACCACCTCCATCCCCTGTTCTTCCGACCTTAGCACCGAATTGCGGCACTCAATCGCAGTGGCAGCGCCCGACAGCGCCACCCCGTCACGGTCCTGCGGGCTCTCAGTGTGAACTGCCGCCCAGGACCCCAGGTCCGACCAGGCTCCGTCATAGGGCACCACCGTCAGGTTCTGCGCCTTTTCCATCACGGCATAATCGATCGACACCCGCTCTGCCTCGGCAAAGGGTGCTGCCGCCAGCCGCAGAAAATCCAGATCGGGTTCCGCCGCTGCCAGCGCTTGGTGCACGGCGCGCAGCATCGCCGGGGCCTGCTGGCGATAGGCCGCCAGAATCGTGGTGGTGGTGAACAGGAAAATCCCGGAATTCCACAGGAACCGGCCCGATGCCAGCATCTGCGCCGCCTGCAACGCATCCGGCTTTTCGACAAACTGCACCAGCCGCTGCGGCCCTTTGGCGGTTTCCGCCAATTCCAGATAACCATAGCCGGTTTCGGGCTGGGTCGGGGTAATGCCAAAAGTCACGATCTGCCCGGCCTCGGCCGCACCGACCCCCTCGGCCACAGCGGCGCGAAAGGCAGTGGCATCCGGGATCACATGGTCGCTCGGGGCCACCAGCATCAGGGCCCCGGGGTGCATTCCGTCCAGATAAAGCGCCGCCGCCAGAATCGCCGGGGCGGTATTGCGGCTTTCGGGTTCGATCAGGATCGCCTGCGGCGTGCGTTTGATTGCGGCCAGTTGCTCGGTGACGATAAAACGGAAATCGCTGGCGGTCATGATCAGTGGCGCTGCAAACGGGCGGCCCGCCATCCGCTCGACCGAGCGCTGAAACAGGCTTTGGCTGCCCAGCAGGGTGGAAAACTGCTTGGGATAGCTTTGGCGGCTCAAGGGCCACAGCCGGGTTCCTGACCCTCCGCAAAGCACCACCGGGGTGATCTGAACCGTCATGCGCTTCCCATCAGCTTGGTCGATCCCTGAACGACGCCCAGTGCGTCAACGGAACGGTTGGCACCGGATATACACGCCGGGGTTGAGCAGGGTCCAGTCGCATTCTCTTTTTCCCTACATTCCATTTTCTGTTCACAAATATCCCACTGGGGGCGATGAGCGCTCGAAAAACCTTGCAGTGCAAGGTTTTTAGCGAAGAGCGCCGCGCCCATGGCGCGGCTGGGGGGATGTGAAATCCCCCCGGCCTTTTTCACCAATGCGGTGGGCGCTGATCCGCCAGCGGGACTGACCCACCGCCCTCCACTTCGCGTTCGGCTTCTCGCGCCATCACCAGCGCCAAACGGCGGTTCAGCCGGTCGATCTCTGCCGCTTGCCGCGCCACGATGGCCGACAGGTCATCGACACCACGCACCAGATGGGCGACGGTTTCTTCACAGGCCAGCAAGCGGCTTTCGGTCTGGTCATCAGTCACGGCGCCCTCCTTGCGAGCCCCCACTTCCTTGCGAGCCCCCGCCTCCTTGCGAGCCCCCGCCCCATCTTGTATGCGGGCGCGAGATACAAGCCCGGCAACAACAAGGTGCGACATGGCGCAGGATAAGGCAACCCGGCGGCCGGCAGCAGCCCCGCCAAAGGGGTTTCGCGACTATTTCGGTGCCGATGTCACGGATCGCAAGGCGATGCTGGATGCGATTGCCGGGGTCTATCACCGCTATGGCTTCGATGCGCTGGAAACCAGCGCCGTCGAAACCGTAGAAGCCTTGGGCAAGTTCCTGCCCGATGTCGACCGCCCAAATGAGGGCGTGTTCGCCTGGCTGGAAGAGGAAAAGTCATGGCTCGCCCTGCGCTATGACCTGACCGCCCCCTTGGCGCGGGTGGCGGCGCAATACCGGGGCGAGTTGCCCACGCCCTACCGCCGCTATGCCATGGGCCCGGTCTGGCGCAACGAAAAGCCGGGGCCGGGTCGGTTTCGCCAGTTCTATCAATGCGATGCCGATACCGTGGGCTCCGCCTCGGTGGCGGCAGATGCCGAGATTTGCATGATGCTCGCCGACTGTCTGGAAGCGGTAGGGATTGAGCGGGGCGACTATCTGGTCAAGATCGGCAACCGCAAGGTGCTGAATGGGGTGATGGAAGCAGCGGGAGTATTGGACCCGGCGGACCCGGAGAAATGGGCGGAGGAGCGCGGTATCGTGCTGCGCGCCATCGACAAGTTTGACCGGCTGGGCGCGGCAGGTGTGTTGGCTCTGCTGGGGGCAGGGCGCACGGACGAGTCCGGTGATTTCACCAAGGGTGCCGGGCTTTCCGACGCTCAGGCACAGGTCATCATGGGTTTCGTTGAGGCGAGAAGCAGAATTTTGGCAAGTTTGAAGTCGGATGCCAATTTTCTTCGGAGCTTTGCGCCAGAAGTTGCGAACACCTATGAAAGTGTTGCGGGCTTCCATATGTTGGAGGATTTGTTTGGTTTCGACGAGGAAAAGGCGAAGTTTCTAAACCAGTACATTATCAAATATCTGAGAGATTTGGTTGGTGCGTCCGAACTAGGAAAAGAAGGGGTAATCGAATTAGAAACCATGTCTGCCCTGCTCTTAGCGCAGGGCTATGGGCTCGACCGAGTCCGCATCGACCCCTCCATCGTGCGTGGCCTTGGCTATTACACTGGCCCGGTGTTCGAGGCCGAACTGACCTTTCAAATCCTTGACGACAAGGGCCGCCCGCAGCGGTTCGGCTCGGTGGCGGGGGGTGGGCGCTACGATGATCTGGTGATGCGTTTTACCGGGCAGCGGGTGCCGGGCACCGGGGTATCCATCGGGGTCGACCGGCTGCTGGCGGCTTTGCGGGCCAAGGGGCGGATCGGCAAGGCCGAAGCAGGGCCGGTCGTCGTCACCGTGATGGACCGTGACCGGATGGCGGATTACATGGCGATGGCCGGGGAGCTGCGGCATGCCGGAATCAGGGCCGAGGTTTATCTCGGCAACCCCAAGCAATTCGGCAACCAGTTGAAATATGCCGACCAGCGCGGCGCGCCGATTGCCGTTATCCAAGGCGGCGATGAAGCGGCACGGGGGGCGGTGGTGCTGAAGGATCTGGTGCTGGGGGCGAAGATTGCTGCTGGTGCCAGCCTTGAAGAATGGAAAAGCCGTGCCGCACAGGTCGAAGTGCCGCGCGGCGATCTGGTCGCGGAAGTGCGACGGATGCTGGCCGGGGAATGACCAACGCGGGCCAACCCTTGGCGATCCGCGCCCTGGCCGAACGGTTGCAGGCGCGGATGGTGGCTGCCGGGGCGGTGCCGGTGACAGCCGACATCCTGCAACCCGCCGACCAGTTGCTTGACCTCTATGGCGAGGATATCCGCGCCCGCGCCTATGTGACCCATGACCCGCTGCGCGGCGAAATGATGCTGCGCCCCGATTTTACTGTACCGGTGGTGCAGGCCCATATGGCCGGTGGTGCTGACCCGGCGCGCTATACCTATCTGGGTGAGGTGTTCCGCAAACAGGACCGCCACGACGGCCGGGGCCGCCCATCGGAATATCTGCAACTGGGGTATGAGGTGTTTGACCGCACCAACCCGGCTGGTGCGGACGCCGAGGTGTTTGCCCTGTTCGCCGACCTGTTGGCCGATTTGGCCGTGCGCCCGGTCACCGGCGACATCGGGATTCTGCTGGCGGCGGTGAACGGTCTCGCCACGTCGGACAAGCGCCGCGCCGCGCTGTTGCGCCATATCTGGCGGCCGCACCGGTTTCGCACGCTGCTGGACCGCTTTGGTGGCCGCAGCACCCCGGTTGCCGCACGCGAAGCAATGCTGACCCGCTTTCGCGCCACCTCTGCCGGGGCGCTGCTGGCGCAGGCGGGCACCACAGTCGGTGCCCGGACCGAAGCCGAAATTGCCGCCAGGATCGCCGTACTGCTGGAAGATGCGGACCTGCCGCCGATTTCGGCAGAGCAACTGGCGATACTGGACAGGATATTGATCCTGCAAGACAAGGCGCCGCTGGCACTGGCGGAATTGCGGGATCTGGCAAGGGTGATGCCGGTGCTGACCCCGGCGCTGGACCGGATGGAACAAAGGCTGGCGGCGCTGGCGGGGCGCGGGGTCGATGTGGCGGCGCTGGGGTTTGAAGCCGCCTATGGCCGGACATCGCTGGAATATTACGATGGTTTCGTCTTTGGCTTTTACGCCGCAAACCCGGACCTGCCGGCGGTGGCATCGGGGGGGCGCTATGATGCCATGACCCGGGTTCTGGGGCGTGGCAAGTCAATCCCCGCCGTCGGGGGGGTGATCCGGCCCGCTCTGGTCGCAGCCTTGCAGGGTGGTGACGCATGATCCGGATTGGTGTCCCCTCCAAGGGGCGGTTGATGGAAAAGACCTTTGACTGGTTTGGCACCCATGGTCTGACCATGCGCCGTACCGGGGCGGAACGCACCTATGCCGGGCAGATCAGCGGCACCGACGCCGCCGAACTGGTGCTGCTGTCGGCTGGTGAAATACCCCGCGAACTGGCGGCGGGGCGGATTCATCTCGGCGTGACCGGCACCGATCTGGTGCAGGAAACTCTGGCAGGTTGGCAGGAACAGGTGGCGACCGTGGCCCCGCTTGGCTTTGGCCAGGCCGATCTGGTGATCGCAGTGCCGGCGGTCTGGGTCGATGTTGAATGCATCGACGATCTGGATGCCGTCGCTGCCCAGTTTCGCGCCAGCCATGGCTTCCGCCTGCGCATCGCCACCAAATATCACCGGCTGACCCACGGCTTTTTGCGCGAACAGGGAGTTGCCGATTATCAGCTGGTTGACAGCCAGGGTGCCACCGAAGGCACCGTGCAAAACCAGACCGCCGAGGCGATTGCCGACATCACCTCATCAGGTGAAACCCTGCGCGACAACCATCTGAAAGCGCTGCGGGATGGTCTGATCCTGCAGTCAGAGGCGACACTTTACGCCTCGCGCCATCCGGCAGTGGTGCCGGAAGCTGCGCTCCTGTCACAATTCATCACGTTTCACCGATTGGGCAGTCACACTTCCTGAAACTTGTCGCGGCATTGCGGCGTAGGTGGGAATGTAGCGTCAGCATTCACCGCCGGGAACAGTGCCATGACTCCGCGCATTTCAACGCTTGACCAAACATCGGGGCCGGTAATCTACCGACAGTCGGTCTGGACCCGGGTGACCCACTGGGTCTGGGCGATTTGCCTGTTTTTCCTGTTGTTGACCGGGTTGCAAATCTTCAACGCCCATCCAAAACTGTATATCGGGCAGGAAAGCGGCTTTGAATATGACAATGCGGTGCTGGAGATCGGTGCCCGCGATACTGCGGACGGGCCCATCGGTTTTACCCGGCTGTTTGGCGGCGAACTGGAAACCACCGGCCTGCTGGGCTGGTCGGGGTCAGAAGTCGATGGCTACAGCGCCCGCGCCTTTCCGGCCTGGGCCACCATCCCGTCGAACCAAAGCCTTGCCAGCGGGCGCATCGTGCATTTCTTCTTTGCCTGGATTCTGGTGGTGACGCTGGTGGTCTGGCTGGTGGCCAGCCTGATCACCCGCCATATCCGCGATCTGTCGATTGGCCGCGCCGATCTGGCCGCTTTGCCCGGTGACATCGCCAACCACGCCCGGCTGCGGTTCCACCATGGCCGCAGCTATAACGTGTTGCAGAAACTGGCCTATGGTGGGGTTTTGTTCGGGCTGTTCCCGCTGATCATTCTGACCGGGCTGTCGATGTCACCGGGGTTCAACGCCGCGGCCCCCTGGCTGCTGGAGGTCTTTGGCGGCCGCCAAACCGCGCGGTCGCTGCATTTTCTGGCGATGCTGCTGCTGGTCGGGTTCTTTGTCGCGCATATGCTGATGATCCTGGCGGCGGGTCCACTGAACGAACTGCGCTCGATTGTGACGGGCTGGTACCGGATTGATCCTGAAGCGGGGAAAGGGGGCGATCATGTTTGAGCATGGTTTGCGGCGGCGTGCGGTTCTGGCCGGACTGTTGGCGACACCGGCTCTGCTGGGCGGGTGCAAGATACTGGACGGTCTGAACGACCGCGACACCCCGCTGCGCAATTTCATCGAAGGTGCCAATGGTCTGACCTACCGGGCGCAGCGTCTGCTGGTCGGCGGCACCAGACTGGCCCCGGAATATCAACCCGGTGACATTCGCCAAAGCCAGCACCCCAACGGTATCACTGCGCCGCAGGATGCGGAGTATCTGGCGCTGTCCTCGCGCGATTTTGCCGATTACCGGCTGACCATCGACGGGCTGGTAGAAGCGCCACAGGTGATTGACCGCGCCACCCTGCTGGCACTGCCCGCGCAAAGCCAGATTACCCGGCATGATTGTGTCGAAGGTTGGAGCTGCATTGCCAAATGGACCGGGGTGCGGTTGTCATCGGTGCTGGAACTGGCACGGCCAAAGCCTGCGGCGCGGTTCGCGGTGTTCCACTGTTTTGACACCATCGAACGCAGTCTGGCGGGGGCGATCAAGTATTACGAAAGCATCGATCTGATCGACGCCTGGCACCCCCAGACCATCCTTGCCTATGGGTTGAACGACAAGCCCTTGCCGGTGTCATCGGGTGCCCCGTTGCGGGTCCGGGTCGAGCGGCAGCTGGGCTACAAGATGGCGAAATACATCCACCGGATCGAGCTGGTGTCGAGCTTTGCCGGGATCGGCGAAGGCAATGGCAGCTATTGGGCGGACCGGGGCTATGACTGGTATGCGGGGATTTGAAATAGGGGCGACGGCGGGGGAAACCCCGCTCCACAAGGCCTGCGGTCTCTGCGCAGGTCTGCATCCGAGGGATTGGTTAACGCCATGCTTGCAATTCGAATGATACCCTTGCCCTGCCGCGACCCTTCGCGGTGCAAGGGGGTGATTGACCTGGATGAAAACCGTTACCGTAAGTGGATGGTAAGGATCGCGGCGGCAACGCTGCTGATAACTGCCCTCCGCCTTTGGATCGGGGGCTGACCCCGAAAAGAAGGAGACCCGGCGGAGCAGGAACTCCGCCGGGTCGTTTTCAAGCGAGTTGCCTGAATAAATCGCTACCGTATGTGCAGGATGATGGGGATTTCTTTCGGAAAAGTAAAGGGTGCACAATGCGCGGCACCACGATCACAGGTCTGGCGGCAGCGGGCGCGGCGCTGTCCCAAATTGCCTCGATCACTGATCACAGGCTGCAATCTGCTGCCCGGATTCTTGAACGATCCTTGTCGATGACCCCGGTATTGTCAAAGGCCGCAATGACTGCGTTCAAGATCGCTTCAGCAACAGGTCTTGCAAACCAACTGCAAACCACAGCAGCGCAAGCCTGACGGCACTGCACAATAGACTGATCGTAAAGGGATAATTGGCGGACCCAGAGCGATTCGAACGCCCGACCCTCAGATTCGTAGTCTGATTTTGGATGAAATCATACCTGAACATGGTAGAACCAAAACCATTGTTTTTGCTTGCTTTTGTCGACTTCCCATGAACATAGTGACTCATCACTTTTCGCCCCTGCGCTCGCGATCTCCGCGACTAATCCGCGACTAATCTTATGGCCAACCGCCGCCTTACCGATCTCGACGTGCGCCAACTGCCCTTCGCGGAGCGGCAGATTCGATACTACGACTCGGCCACGCCGAACTTCGGCATAACCGTCGGCAAGCGAACAAAGACATTCTTCGCAGTTGTTGGCCCGCGCCGCACCATGAGATCGATTGGCACTTATCCTGAGATCAGCTTGTCGGATGCCCGTAAGCAAGCGAAGCGGTTGATGACTGAACTTCCAGAGAAGGGCGTTCCGATCACTCTTACTGCTGCCGTCGACCTCTACCTCAAGGACTGCGCCACCCGCATCCGCCCCGGCACCCTCATCGAATATCGACGGCACCTCTTGAAGCACCCTTCTATCCCACTCGCCAAGCTCACACGGCAGAACGTCGCGGTGGACACGCCCCACCAAACCATCGCCTGGAAGGTCTTTGCCAACTGGTGCATTCGCAACGAGCTGCTCGAAAAGAACCCATTTTTGTACATCCCAATCGTTTATGGCAAACGATCACGTGTCCTCTCGGACGCTGAAATCGTTACCATCATGAATTACGAGGACGGCCGCTTTTCGGATTTCCTCAAGCTCTGCATTCTAACCGGCCAGCGCAAGACTGAGGTCGCCACCTTCCGGCAGGCGTGGATCGTTGGCGATACGATCACCATACCGGCCAGTGTCGCGAAGAACGGCAAAGAACATGTCATTTCCTTCAATCTGCTAACAGCGAAGTACCTTCCCAGGGAGGATCGACCACCGTTTAATGGTTTCAGCAAATCCAAGGTGCGATTTGACAAGGCCCACCCATTTCCGCACTGGACCATCCACGATCTGCGACGCACCTTTGCGACCATCCATGCCCGCCTTGGCACACCGATCCATGTCGTCGAGACAATGCTGAACCACACTTCCGGGACAGTTTCGGGGGTTGCCGCCATCTACATTCGCCACAACTTCCTTGCCGAAATGCGCAAAGCTGCCTTGGTTTACGAAATCCGCATCGCCAAGCTGTCCAGGCTGTGACGCCAGCGCGGTGGCTTTCCGCGATGCCGCGCTCCCACCCCAAAAGGGAGGCGACACTTTGACGCTTCCGGAGATTCAGAGTGAATCGTAGCCAGAGCGACCGAACTTCGATACGCTCCGCCCACCTAGGCACTGTCGTAACCTGGGCATCGCGATGCTCTTCAGTCATGGAGACATCGTGATGAGGATACTTTCAAAGCGCCAACTCAAGGAGATGGTCCTGTACTCGCCGCAACACGTGGCACGACTGGAGAAAGCCGGGGCATTCCCCAAGCGGGTAACCCTCGGACCGAACCGGGTCGGCTGGATTGAGGGAGAAGTGCTGGACTGGCTGCAAGAGCGCATCACACGCCGCGAGACCTAACCGACACTCCTGAAAAGGAGCAGGGTGACCGGGTGTGCACAATCCGGTCACCCGCCAACAGACGCCGTCTGAGGTGTCGAGATCCCAAATGGGAAAGTAGGTCCTAGTCAAGACTAATCAATAGGTTACCAACCAGTCAGACCAAGGTCGTAGGCGAAAATTCGCTGGTTTGGTGGACGAGCAGTCAAGGGACGACCATCATTAACAAAAGCATAACCTTTGAGGCCGATTCTTGCTCTACTCTAGGTGGTACGCGATACGTAACTATTTTCGTAATCGTTGACGTAGCGGAAAGAAGCCCAGATGCACCCCAAGGACTTGTTGAATCGGACTCTCGTGGCAGCCTCGGTAGCGGAATCCGAGGGCTACACTGCTACGGCCAAGGCTTTTCGAGAACTTGCGGAAGGCCTGCTGATAGAAATGGGTAGCGAAGTACAAAACAAGATTATTGTTGAAGTACAGCAGAGTAGCATGGCCAGACTCAGTTTAGTCCGGTGACCTGATAGAACGCTGAGCTAGGCGAAGCCGGACTCTGTGCTCGTTTCAAGCAATGAACTCATGATCTGCCTGCACTTGGTGGCAGGCAGATCACGCACGTTAATACCGAGAATGACAGCAGGCGTCAATGCTAGGCACATCACAGGTGTGATCACCCTCTACGGTTGGTCGACAGGTCGGTTTCAGCTTCAGTGGTTTTGTGTTGATGAGGTTTTGTGACTGCTCAAGATCACTGAACCCACATATACTGAATGAACCGTTAACAAAGCGATTGATCGCATAGTCAGACATACATTTCAGCACATTCTCGTCGACTCCGCGTTTCAGTCGACTTAGTCGCCAAGAGTGGACCACGTTCGAACCAGGCTCAAAACGAACCTCAACACACCTGGATTGCGTCCTTGGAGGTCCAGCACGGACCCACTGTTTCTGTGAGGGCGCGCCACTTTCCTGTCCAAGCCATCGAGCAGCAACCTGACGAAGAACGTCCAGAAACTGTTCGTGCAGGGGCGGCGACCTCTCACCTACGACATCCACTGATCCTTTCTTGCTGCGAC
>JAYTDA010000445.1:0-7282 GCA_043736155.1 Paracoccaceae bacterium
CCGGGGCCTCGACGACTACGCCCGAAACTCGAGGCCCCGGATCAAGTCCGGGGCGGCGTGGGATAAGGTTCACAGGTGGCACTCCGGTTCGTCCGAGGATCATCCTGCCATGAAACGCCTTGTGTGGAGTCAAACCCGCATCGGCATCACCACATAGACCGCACTCAGGTCATTGCCTTCGCGCATCAATGTGGGATCGCCGGAGGAGTTGAACAGGAACACCGCGTTTTCGCGGTCAACCTGGCTGGCAATTTCCAGCAGGTACTTGGCGTTGAAGCCAATCTCCAGCCGCTCATCGGAATAGGACACCGCCAGTTCCTCTTCGGCGGTGCCGGACTCGGGGGCGGTGACCGACAGGATCAGCCGGTCGTCATCGAGGCTCAGCTTCACGGCGCGGCTGCGTTCCGACGATACGGTGGCAACCCGGTCGACCGCCTTGGCGAAATCGGCGGCATCCACCTCCAGCCGCCGGGTGTTGCCAGTGGGAATCACCCGGGTGTAATCGGGGAAGGTGCCGTCGATCACCTTGGAGGTCAGCATGATCTCGGGGGTGGCGAACCGCACCTTGGTTTCCGACACCGACACCGCGATCTGCACATCATCATCGTCCAGCAGCTTGCGCAACTCGTTCACCGTCTTGCGCGGTACGATCACTCCGGGCATTCCGGCGGCGCCTTCGGGCAATGGCGCATCAATCCGCGCCAGCCGGTGGCCATCGGTGGCGACACAGCGCAACACCGGGCCGGAGTCGCCGGTGGCCACATGCATATAGACGCCGTTCAGGTAGTAGCGGGTTTCTTCGGTCGAGATTGCAAACTTCGACTTGTCGAACAGCCGGCGCAGCACGCCGGACGGGGCGGCAAAGTTGCAGGCATATTCCGAGGAGGCCATCACCGGGAAATCTTCGCGCGGCAGGGTGGCGAGGGCAAAGTTCGACCGCCCCGCCTGCACATGCAGCCGCCCGGATACGCCATCATCGCTGAGCAATACCAGCGCGCCATCGGGCAGTTTGCGGACGATCTCGTGCAGCATCACGGCGGATACGGTGGTGGCACCGGGGCGTTCGACCATGGCGGGGCATTTGTCGACCACTTCGATATCCAGATCGGTGGCGCGGAAACTGGCGCTGGCGCCTTCGGCCTCGATCAGCACGTTGGCGAGGATCGGAATCGTGTTGCGTCGTTCCACCACCGATTGCGCCTGACCTATGGCCCGCAACAGGGCGCCACGTTCGATGCTGATTTTCATGTGCCCCAACCCCTGTCTGCGCGCCCCCGGTGCATGCGCACCTGCCGGGACGCTGAAACTAGCCAAATCCTGCCCAATCGCAAGGGTTTTGCGCGCGGTTTCCGGTTGGCGGTGCCTTTGTCCGGGGGGGAGGCGGCAGCTTGGCGGGCTGTCCCGGCGGGGGACTTTTTTCACGGCATTGTTTTCAAAGGGTTAGAGGCACGCCTTAACGAAAAATTGAGAATTGCGGGGCCAGGGGGGGGCGCGGTGAACCGTTCGGCGATGGGGCGTGGGGGTGGGTGATGTCACGCACCGTTGGCCTATGACAAGGGCGGTGCGTGCAAGCACGGCACCCTACCGCTTGCGTTTGGGCCCTGCGAGCAGCGGCGCCACCATCGCCTCATACAGGGCAAACAGATGCTCGACCCGTTCGCGGTCGGAGGCGAAACCGGCGGGGCGGTAGAGCCGGTCCACCGCCCGGTCAAGGGCGCTATGGGCGGCGCGCAGGTTGGGCGGCATCAGGTCGGGGTCATAAAGCGTGGCAAGGGTCGCGCCGGGATGGGCGGCACGGGCGTCGAGGATGGCTTGCGCTAGCGGGTCGAGTTTGCGCAGGGCTTGGTTCACCCCGCCACTTGGGGCAGAAGGCAGGGGGAAGGTGTTGTAGGTGTAAGACGTTGAGTAGCGAATATCGCTTTTCAGCCGCCCTGCAGTAATGTGCGTCCACGCAACATGAATTTTTGACGTGACCATTGCGAAGTCAGACAGTGTGGCTAATGGCACGACCTGAAGGTCATTTGCTGCAATCGTGGTATGGGGTAGATAGGCTACTGGAATGTATTCGCGCCGTTCAGAGCTGGTCCTTGGGATCGCCAAATAGCTGCCCGAAGCAGGTTGCCGCCTTTCCGTAAAGAGAGACGGATACTGCGCCTTTTCGCGTGTAGCGGCCTTGGTGCTGGCCAACCGCATCTCCCTCACCCCACGAAGCGCATCTCGAAGAATCTTGCTGTCCTTTGCCCGTTCAACCGGCATATCTACGAGCCAAAAGCAGTATCTGGATATGTTGTGCAGCAGGTCAACTGCACCAACAAAGGGGCGAATTAGAGTCGCAAGGTCGGGCTCGCTTGCAATGATTTGTGCATGTCGGATCGCATCAAACACCAGATGGCCGCCGTCAGCAGCTATGCTGCCGTTCTGTATGCTTGTCATGGGCGAGAGTGGGCTGCTTTCGGCAGCAACCACCATGTGTGCATCCTTCAACCCGCCTGCGTCAAACAGATAGGGCGAGATGGCGCGGTGAACCGTCTCCACCGGCTCTCCGTTGATCTTCGGATAGGAAAACAGGCGGCGCTGGGGGGAGGGAGTCGGGGCAGGCCCCGACCTACGATGGTCGAGGCCGATAATCACCACATGCACATGGGCCTTGCCGCGTGCATCCGATCCCCACTCAAAGGTGCGGTGGGCGAAGGCGATTTCAAGGCCGTAGCGGTCGAACAGCACCGGCCAAAGCTGGGCGACCTGTTCGCCTTGGGTGATGGAATTGGTGGCGACAAAGGCGATGCGGGGGGTGGGGAGAGTCGGGGTGAACCCCGACCTACGCGGGGAGTCCGGCCCCAACGGCGGTGCGGGGGTGGGGAGAGTCGGGGTGGACCCCGACCTACGCGGGGAGTCCGGCCCCCCACCGTCAGGCCCACCCCGTAGGGCGGGGTTCACCCCGCCGCTCGCATAGGCCCCGGCCTTGAGGAACCACGCCGCGACGAAATCGAGGGTGCCGCCGGATTTTCCGAGGTTGGCGATTTGGCGCACCTGTTCGCGCTGCTGCACCGACTGGAATTTTGCCCCGACAAACGGCGGATTGCCCAGCACATAGCTGCACCGCTCCGGCGGCAGGTGGCTGGCCCAGTCCAGTTCCAATGCATCTGCATGGGCGATATGCGGCGATTTCTTCAGCGGTATCCTTGGATAATAGCCGCCGAACGCCTCGCTCAACTCGCGGTTCATCAGGTGGTCCATCATCCACAGCGCGGTTTCGGCGATGCGGGCGGGAAACTCGGCGATTTCGATGCCGTAGAACTGATCGACATCGACGCGGGACAGGGCGGCGGCATCCAGGTTCAACTGGCCATCGGCATGGATCAGCCGCAACAGCTCGGTTTCCAGACGGCGCAGTTCGCGGTAGGTGATAACCAGAAAATTGCCGCAGCCACAGGCCGGGTCAAAAAACGTCAGCGCCGCCAGCTTGTCGTGAAACGACCGCAACGCCTTTTCCCGCCCGCTGCGCCTGGACTTGAGGCTGCCAAACTCCGCCCGCAGATCATCCAGAAACAGCGGGCCGATCAGTTTCAGTATGTTCTTTTCGGTGGTGTAATGCGCCCCATGCCTGCGCCGCTCGCCCGCATTCATCACCGACTGGAACAGCGATCCGAAAATCGCCGGCGAGATCGGGGTCCAGTCGAACCGGCAGGCGTTCAGCAAAGCCTCGCGCATTGCGGCATTGAATTTCGGCGTCGGGAAATATTCGGCAAACAGGTGGCCGTTGACATAGGGGAACCGGGCAAGGTCAGGGTCCAGCGTGGTCTGGCGGGTGGTTTCCGGCGTATCCAGCGTTTCAAACAGGTCCGCCAGCTTGCCACCAAGGTCCGACCCATCGGGCGCGGTGCGGGCGTCGAGGAAGTCCATCAAGATGTCGCGCGGCGCGAAAATGCCGGTGTCATCGGCAAACAGGCAAAACACGATGCGGGTCAGAAACACCTCCAGCCGGTGGCCGGTGTAGCCCGAGGCGAGCAACTGGTCATGCAGCAGGCCGACCAGTTCGGCGGCCTTGATGTTGACCGGGTCCTGATCCTTGAACCGCGACACCTGACGGCCAAGGATGAAGTTGAACTTGTCGATATGGCGCGGCAGATCGGCCAGCGCAAAGGCCGCCTCCTCGCGCGTTTCGAAATCGACCAGTTCAAAGCTCTGGAAATCTGACAGCAGCAGGAATTGCGGCCTCTCCTCCGGTTTCAACGCGTTGATATAGTCCAGCGCCTGCAGCCGCGCCCGCGCCAGATCGCGCCCGGCGGATTTCTGTTCCACCAGCAGCCGCCCCGGCCAGAACAGGTCGATGAACCCGGCCCTGCCGTCGAGTTTGCGGACATTCTGTTCGTAAATCCCGACCTCGCGGCGGTTGCGGCCGAAAATCGCGAAAAAGTCGTTGTAGAACGACTGGGTTTCACCCTTTTCATAGGCCGCCCCCGCCCAGTCCGCCGCAAAGGCCGCAGCCCTGGCGCGCAGCTCGTTCGGCGAAAGGTCCATGGGACCCTAAACCTCCAGCAGCCGCCTGAGCAGTTTCAGGTCTTCGGCCATCTGGTGGTCGGTGGTGCGCATCGCCTCGATCACCTTGACGCCGTGCATGATGGTGGTGTGATCGCGGCCACCAAACCGGCGGCCGATTTCGGGCAGCGACCGGGTGGTCAGCTGTTTCGACAGATACATCGCGATCTGCCGGGGCCGCGCAATCGGGCGCGAGCGTTTCGGCCCGATCAGATCGGCAAAGCGGATGTTGTAGTGATCGGCGACTTTACGCTGAATCTCCTCCACCGTGACCTTGCGGTCAGAGGCGCGCAGGATGTCGGACAGGCAGTCCTGCGCCAGTTCCAGCGTAATCTCGCGCCCGACGAGGCTGGCAAAGGCAAACAGCCGGGTCAAAGCCCCCTCCAGCACACGGACGTTCGAGGTGATGCGGTGGGCCAGAAACTCCAGCACGCCATCGGCGAGAATCAGGCCGCGATATTGCTGGCGGTAGAACTCGGCCTTTTGCAACAGGATACCCAAGCGCAGTTCATAATCGGTGGGATGCAGATCCACCACCAGCCCGCATTGCAACCGGCTTTTGATCCGGTCTTCCAGATCCTTGATTTCCCCCGGTGCCCGGTCCGCCGAAATCACGATCTGCTTGTTGTGATCGACCAGCGCGTTGAAGGTGTGGAAAAACTCCTCCTGGGTGCTGTCCTTCCCGGCGATGAATTGCACATCATCGACCATCAGCACATCGACAGACCGGAACAGTTCCTTGAAATCCATGATGGATTTTTCGCGCAGCGCCTGAACGAACCGGTACATGAACTGTTCGGCAGACAGATACAGCACCCGCAGATCGGGGCTGCGGCTCTGCAATTCCCAGGCGATGGCATGCATCAGATGGGTTTTGCCCAAGCCCACGCCGCCATAGAGAAACAGCGGGTTGAAACTGGTGGGGCCGCCTTCGGCAACTCGGCGGGCGGCGGCATGCGCCAGTTCGTTCGGTTTGCCGACCACGAAACTGTCAAAGGTAAAGCGCGCATCCAGCGCAGCACCCGGCAGGTCGCCGTCGCTGCCGCCATTCACCCGGCGCGGTGGCGCAGCGGACCGCACCCTGGCGGCAGGCTCGGCAGCAGCAGCAACCGGCACCGAAAACTCCAGTCGGCTGACCTCCTGCCCGGCGGCGCTGAACTGCGACCTGATCTGGTCGGCGAAATTGCGCGCTACCCAGGTTCCCATGAAGTTGGTCGGCACGGTGAAATGCGCAACACCGCCCAGCAGGTGCGAAAATTCCAGAGGTTCGATCCAAGTCACATAGTTGTTCTTGCCAAGCTCCTTGAGAAGTTCATTCCGCACGCGCCCCCACGCTTTTTCAGCCATCGCCCCTGACCCGCTTTTCGTTTTGTCGTTGCCCAATACCAAACCCGAAGCCCGCAACTGCGGCACCCCGGCACACACGCAGTCCTGCGCTACCATCCCTTGGCTAACCCTTGGCCTCCGCACGAAAGCGGACAAGGCCACAGCCTGCACCAGCCATGCCCCAGCGTCCGTCAGCGGCGCTGCGGCTTGCCAGAGGCAGACCCGGTATCGGACACGAAAGAACCGGAGCCGCGCGGCTTTTTACAAGCCAGCCAGACTGCCGATCTGATTCCGGGGCAGATGTTTCAATCTTTAGCCCCGGCCCCGATCGTTGATGCGCAAATCAGTACCCCGGTTGCAGGGATGTGCAGCCCCGAAAACCTCTGACTCTTCGCACCAACGTCATGTCCCCCAAGACGACGTGAATCGCTAGGACAGGCTAGCAATCCGTCCCGCAACCCTGCAACAGAACTATGGCCTTGACTCGTTCTTTGTTGCTGCGAATCCGGTGAACCTTGCAAAAAGAACACGGTGGATAAGTATGTGGGCAGAAAATGGAAAAAGGCGCGCAAAAATGCGCGCCCTTTTCAATTGGTTAACCGATGGAGGCTTAAACCGCCAGCGCCTTTACGCGCGCGGAAAGCCGCGACATCTTCCGGGCGACGGTATTCTTGTGCAACACACCCTTGGACACGCCCCGCGCCATTTCCGGCTGGGCTGCCAGCAGCGCACCGGCTGCGGCATCTTTGTCGCCACTGGTCAGCGCCTCTTCAACCTTGCGGATGAAGGTGCGGATGCGCGAGCGGCGCGATTTGTTCACGGCATAGCGGGCTTCGCTCTGGCGCGCGCGCTTCTTGGACTGGGGCGTATTTGCCATATGAGAGATCCGGTTCCGATACAGGTAAATCTGAAGTGGCTCTACTATGCGCGACTCGGGGCCAAGTCAACCGCGCCGGCAAAGAATCTGCGGATCAATGCCTGCGGTCAAAGATCGCGGAACTTTGGGGGGCGTTTTTCCAGAAACGCCGCCATGCCTTCGGACTGATCCTCGGTGGCGAACAGGGCGTGAAACAGGCTGCGTTCCGCCCGCAACCCTTCGTACAGGGTGCTTTCCGCGGCCCGGTTGACCGCTTCTTTGGCCGCCATCACCGCCAGCATGGATTTACCGGCGATGCGCTGCGCCGCCGCCAACGCCTCTGCCAGCAGCTGATCGGCAGCCACCACCCGCGCCACCAGCCCACAGCGTTCCACCTCGGCGGCATCCATCATCCGCCCGGTCAGCACCAGATCCATCGCCTTGGCCTTGCCTACCGCGCGCGGCAGGCGTTGGGTGCCACCCATGCCGGGAATGATGGCCAGGTTGGTTTCCGGCAGGCCAAACCGCGCCGTATCGGCGGCAATGATAAAATCGGCCAGC
>JAYTDA010000446.1:0-6085 GCA_043736155.1 Paracoccaceae bacterium
GGCCTCGGCGCATGACAACTTCTGGGATTTCATCTCCCTGACACCCGAGGCCATGCACACCATCATGTGGGCGATGTCGGACCGGGCCATCCCGCGATCTTTCACCACCATGGAGGGGTTTGGCGTTCACACCTTTCGTTTCGTGACCGCTGAGGGCGTGTCAACCTTGGTGAAATTCCACTGGAAGCCCAAGATGGGTCTGCAATCGGTGGTCTGGGACGAGGCGGTGAAAAGCAACGGCGCCGACGCCGACCGCCACCGCCGCGATCTGTGGGATGCGATCGACCGGGGCGATTTTCCGGAATGGGATCTGGGCGTGCAGGTGTTCGATCAGGCCTTCGCCGATGGCTTTGCCTTTGACGTGCTGGACCCCACCAAGTTGATCCCCGAGGAAGACTGCCCGGTGCAGATCATCGGCACCATGCGGCTGGACCGGGCCGTTGAGAACTTCTTTGCTGAAACCGAACAAGTGGCGTTCTGCACCCAGAACGTGATCCCCGGGATTGATTTCACCGACGATCCACTGCTGCAGGGGCGCAACTTCTCGTATCTCGATACCCAGTTGAAACGTCTTGGCGGGCCGAACTTTACCAAGATCCCGGTGAATGCGCCGAAGGGCTGCCCGGTCAGCAACTACCAGCAGGATGGCCATATGCAGACCGCCCATCGCAAGGGCCGGGTCAATTACGAACCCAACGGCTGGGGGACAGGACCGCGCGCGCATCCGCTGGAAGGTTATGTCAGCTACCGCGCGCCGGTATCGGGCGACAAGGCGCGACTGCGGCCGGAAAGTTTTGCCGACCATTACAGTCAGGCCCGGCAATTCTACATCAGCCAGACCGCCAGCGAACAAGGCCACATCGCGGCGGCACTGGTGTTCGAGCTGTCGAAATGCGCAGAATCCGGTATTCGCGCCCGGATCGTGTCGCATCTGCGCAATATAGACGAAGATATGGCAGTGCTTGTCGGTGATGGGCTGGGGCTCGGCGATATGCCTGCGCCAGCGCCTGCCGCACGCCCGACCCGCACCGACCTGAAACCGTCCCCGGCGCTGAGCATTCAATCCAACCCGCCTGAAAGTTTTCAGGGCCGGGTGATGGGGGTCATGCTCAGCGACGGCTTTGACGGCTCGCAGTTGGCAGCGCTGGAAAAGGCCGTGGCCGAAGCGGGTGGGCTGATCAAAATCATCGCCCCCAAGATCGGCGGCGTGACTTGCAGCAAGGACAACCTGCATGCGGTGGATGAAAAGATCGGCGGCGCGCCGTCGGTCCTGTTCGACGCGGTGGCCATCCTGCCTGGCAAAGACAGTCTGGCCACGAATGCGGCAGCATGGGCTTTTCTGACGGACGCCCATCAGCACTGCAAATATGTGGGGTGGTCCGAAGATGCGAGTGCGCTTGTAGCGGTTTGCGGTTTGGCCGGGGCAGAGGATGACGCCTTTTGCGCGTTGACCGACACCGCGTCGGTTCAGGCCTTTGTCGACGGCTGCAAGAACTTGCGGCACTGGGCCCGGGAAGCCTTGCTTCAAGGATGATGCAGCGGTTGGCGAGGACGAAAACTGTGGCCTTGTGGTCTTTTTTATAGGAAAAACATATGTCTGCCTCCTCAAGTCCGGACAAGGCCATCAAACCGCGCAAAGGCATGCCCAGCCCGCAACTGGGCGAAGATGAATTCAAGAAACGCTACAGCAGTCAGTTTTTCGATCCGGCCTTCCGCGCCGTGCAGGCAGAGTTGGACAAGATCGTCGATGTTGCCTGGGATGCCTATGACACATCACGTAAAAGCCCGGTGACCCACAAGGCCGGTCCGGGCTTTTCCAACGCGGCATATGATCTTTCGGTCGACTGGATTGCCGCCCACACAGCTGTCAATGCAGCACAACTGCGCCATGATGACAAAAAGCAGTCACCCCGTATTCTGCTGATCAACGGATCGTCGCGTTCTGAACATACCTGCTCTGGCGAGATGTCAAAAAGCTTCCGGCTGATCGAAATTGCGCAGGATGTGATTGAAAAAGAGTTTTCGGTGCAGGTCGATATCCTTGATCTGTCGCGCCTTGCATCGGAATATGGCCGCAACATTCACCCCTGCAAGGCGTGCTTTTCAACAGCGGCCCCGCTGTGTCACTGGCCTTGCTCGTGCTATCCCAATCACGCGATGGGACAGGTGCAGGACTGGATGAACGACATCTATCCGTTGTGGGTCGCGGCCCACGGGGTGATGATCGTCACCCCGGTCAACTGGTATCAGGTCACCTCGCCGGTCAAGTTGATGATGGACCGGCTGGTCTGCGCCGATGGTGGCAATCCCGATCCGACCCTGACCGATGGCAAGGATGCGGCCCTGGCCAAAAAGATCGAGCTGGCAGGCTGGGATTATCCGCGCCATCTGGCGGGCCGGGCGTTTTCGGTAGTTGTGCATGGCGATGTTGCGGGCGTCGAGAACGTGCGGCGGTCGCTGTCGGATTGGCTGAAATTCATGAAGCTGATCCCGGCCGGGCAAAGTGCCGAGGTTGACCGCTACATCGGATATTGGCAGCCTTATGCGACCAGCCACGCAGCGCTGGATGCGGACAAGGCCATTCAGGACGAGGTTCGCAACGCCGCCCGTACGTTGGCAGCGGCGGTGATCGAAGGACGCAAGGGGCGGTTGGTATCGGCTGGCGCTGAATTGATTGATCCCAGGCAGAAATAGGGCCTGAAGCGTGTCCGACAAAATGCCTGCCCCGGACCTGATCCGGGGTGGACTCCGGTTTTGGCGCAAGACGCGCGAAAATCAAGGGGCTGGAGTTTGTCTGGCGCTTCTATCAGCGGCGGACAAACTCTAGCGTGCCGACATCACCACCTGATGCCGATCCTTGTTGGCGGCGGGGGTTCTTGCACGGGTGAACCATCAGTGAAGCAGACGACAGGCAGACGGGATAAAGGCTCGACTACCATTGCGTTGGTCAGGATGGGAAATCAGAAAAACCAACCTGTTCCCTATGCCGTCAGGTCTGATTGACAGGCCTGCCCTCTGCTTCCCTTATCAAACGCAACGGCAATCAGAGGGTTCCGTCGGTCATTCGATATCTGGAGTGCCCTGCTGGCCCGCACGCGCTGCAGACAGGCGGCGCGTGCGCGATTGCCTGTCGCTACTGCATCAGCGCAAGTTGACCACGAATTTCGCCATCGGGGAACTTTTCCGTATGGACGTTCAAGTAATACATGCCCGCCATCAGTTCGGCGGCCTGTGCATCGGTGATCGGGGCCGAGCCTTCCATCGTCTCACCGGTGGTGTCGATAACCGGGCCTGCGGCTTCGGTTGCGGTTGCCGGGCCATGAATATGCGACGCTGTCATGTCGCCGCTCAAACCTTCGTGGGTAAAGACCCAAGTCACGGTTTTCGCCACGGTATCAAGCGTGACTTCGGCGGTGCCGGTCGCCGCACTGTCGTTTGGCGGCACCCCGGCGGTGCCGGTCATTTCGGTGGTAAACTTCAGCATTTCGGCCTGGGCGGCAGCCGCTGTGAACATCATGCTGACGGCCAGCGCCGCAACAACGCCTGAATTCTGGATGCGTATCATCGTAAACCTCTCCTGTCGAAGGCGGACAACATTGCCCCGGTACCAACGTCTTAAGGAGATTCCCGTTCCGGGAAAGTCTTGGCATAACCGGACCAACGAGCAAAATGCCGCTCAATCACTTGGCCAATCGTCGATGCCGGCTTTCTCCCGCCCAAATTGGCAGACGGCCACCCCCGAAGATCAAAGGCAGACCGAGGCTGCCAACACGGGCATCATGGTCCAGATAGCGGCAACAAGTGCTGTCGCTGCGAGGGTGATGGCCGTGGTCTGAACGAAGCGTGAGGGCGACGGGGCATGGAGGATTGCCGTCAGAATCAGGGCCTGAACGACAACGGCGACAGCCCAGGCGGCCAGCAGAACCGGGCGGACCTCAACGTCAGCGGGCCAGTGGCGCGAACACGACAGCCCCTGCAGCGCATAGATTGCGCTGAATCCTGTGATCCAGACCGATATCGGCAACGACAGGCGCAGGATTTCGATCATCCGAACGCCCCCGGCAACCACGCCGCGCCGAGTGCCACCAGCCCGGTGGCGGCGGTAAAATCAGCCCACAGCGCCACAATCCGCGCCTCACCGATGCGGTTGGGCGAGGCATAGCCTCTGGCCACCCGTGCCGCGAGGTAGCCGAGCATGATCGCCGTCAGGGATGTGTGCAGCCCGACATGGCCCGCCAGCAGCCACAGCGTTGCGTCATAGGCATGGCGCGCGGGGTTTGGCCTATCCAGCATGATGGTCGCCGCAGCAGCGGCCAGCGCAATCGCACCCAGGATGCCAAAGGCGATTGCGGGCCAAGGTGTCAGCCCCCGCCCGATGGCACGCACAGCAAGGCGTGGCCCTGTCGCCAGCGCACCCGCACCCGCCAGCGCCAGCATCAGGCTCGACAGGTCAGGCTGGAGATAGGACTGCGGCGGCCAGTTCGGCGCCACGGTCCACAGGAACGCATAGCCGAACAGCAGCGAGCCGAAATGGACGCTGTCCGCCAGCAACAGGAACAGCGATCCCCACCAGCCGGGTGGGTCGGCGCCTTCGGACGCCAGCGGCAGCATCGCACCATGCCCCGCGTCCACCAGCCCTTCGTCCGCCCGCGACCCCAGACCCCAGGCCCAGACCAGCGCCAGCCCGATCACGCCCAGCAGTGCCAGGCCCGCGATGATGTAGGCCCCAAACAGCGGTGCCAGAAACGACATGCTGGTGACCACGGCCAACAGGAAAGGCAGCACGGAATTGCCCGGCAGCACGGCGACCTGCACCGGTTCGCCGCGTGCCGTCGTCACGATCAGCATCTCGCGCCGGTTGCGGGACGTGTCGGCCAGATAGCCCTCGCCCCGTGCAATCCGCAGCGCCAGTTCGGGGTCGTCGTGCAGCGGATAGCGCCCCTGCACGATGGGGATTGAAGCAAAGCCGTAAGCGGGCGACGGGATCGCCGCAGCCCATTCCAGCGTGCCCGCCCCCCACGGATTGCGCCGCCCCCGCACCGCGACAAACGCATTTACCGCCACGTCAAGGATGATCAGCGCAAAGCCGATCGCCATCACGAAAGACGCAATGGACGCAACGAGGTTCAATGCCGTCCATCCCTGATCGGCATCATAGGTCCAGGTTCGCCTGCGCTGACCCAACAGCCCCGCCATATGAACCGCAAGAAAGGTGATGTGGAACGACGGCACCACCAGCCAGAACGCCGCCTCGCCCAGCTTGAAAAACCGGGTCCGCCCGGTCAGCAGCGGCATGAAGTAATAGATCGCCGCCACCATCGGAAACACATAGCCACCGATCAGGACGTAATGCAGATGCGCCACCACAAAGTGGGTGTCGTGGACCTGCCAGTTGAATGGCACCACCGCCAGCATCACGCCGGTCAGCCCGCCAATGACAAAGGTGGCAAAGAAGCCGATGATCCACAGCATCGGCAGTTCCAGCCGCACGCGGCCCTTCCACAGGGTGCCGATCCACGAAAAGATCATCACCGACGTCGGCACCGCCACCAGTGTCGAGGCGGCGGAAAAGAACGCGAGCCCCATGTACGGAATGCCGGTGGTGAACATGTGGTGGACCCAGAGCCCGAAACTGAGCACCGCCAGCGACGCCGCCGCCGCCACGACCCAGCCATAGCCCAGCAACGTGGTGCGGGCCATCACTGGCAGGATGGTGGCGATCATGCCGGCGGCGGGCAGAAAGATGATATAGACCTCGGGGTGGCCGAACAGCCAGAACAGGTGCTGCCACAACAGGGGGTCGCCGCCGTTTTCCACCTGAAAGAACGGCCAGTCCAGGGCGCGCTCGACCTCCAGCAGCAAGGACCCAAGGATCATCGGCGGGAACGCCGTCAGGATCATCACCGACACGATCAGGATATACCAGGCAAAGATCGGCAGCCGCGACAGGCTCATCCCCGCCGCACGGGAGCGCAGAACGGTCACCACAACCTCGACCGCCGTCGCAATCGCCGACACCTCGATCGAGGTGATGCCCAACAGCCAGACATCGGCCCCGATGCCGGGCGAAAACGCCGCCGAGGAC
>JAYTDA010000447.1:0-3595 GCA_043736155.1 Paracoccaceae bacterium
ATAGCGCACGCCCAGATCGTGGCCGACTTGCCGCACGTCGACGGCCTGGCCCTTGTAGGTAAAGCTGGAATTGCGCGCGATCACCGCGAAGGAGTGGAACTTCGACAGGGCGGTGATGATGTCCTCGACCACGCCATCGGCGAAGTAGTCCTGATCGGCATCGCCGCTCAGGTTGACAAAAGGCAGGACGGCAAGCGCCGGTTTCGGGCTATCGTGAACCTCGGTTCCGGGGGATTGCGGCAGGATCAGCCGGTAGCCGACACGCGGCACCGTTACGATCCAGTCCTGACCTCCCGGTCCGGGGCCAAGCGCCTTGCGCAGACCAGCGATCTGCACCGTCAGGTTGCCCTCCTCGACCGCCATGTCCGGCCAGCCCGCATGTATCAGGTCGGATTTGCTCACGGCTGAACCCTGCGCTTGCACCAGAGCAACCAGCAGCGCGCAGGCTTTTTGGCCAAGTTCTGTCACCACACCGCCGCAGGTCAGGGTGCGGCGGTCGGGATCAAGGACAAAGGGGCCAAAGCTGCAGCTGGACCTAGTCATGCAGTCAGCATAGCGGGCAGGGCCGAACCGCGCTAGCCGCGCAAAATATCGCGTCCGGCGTAGTGGGCGGTTTCACCAAGCATTTCCTCGATCCGGATCAGCTGGTTGTATTTCGCCAGCCGGTCGGAGCGCGACAGCGACCCGGTCTTGATCTGGCCGCAGTTGGTCGCCACTGCCAGATCGGCGATGGTGGCATCTTCGGTTTCACCCGATCGGTGGCTCATCACACAGCTGTAGCGGGCGCGGTGGGCCATGTTCACCGCCGCCAGCGTCTCGGTCAGGGTGCCGATCTGGTTGACCTTGACCAGCAGCGAATTGGCGCAGCCCTGTTTGATGCCATCGGCCAGCCGCGCCGGGTTGGTGACAAACAGGTCATCGCCGACCAGTTGGCACTTGTTCCCCAGGGTTTCGGTCAGCAGTTTCCACCCGGCCCAGTCATCTTCGGAACAGCCGTCCTCGATGGAAATGATCGGATAGTCGGCGGCGAGTGCGGCAAGGTAGGCGACGTTTTCGGCGGGGGTAAAGCTTTTGCCTTCGCCCTTCATCTCATACTTGCCGCCTTTGAAATACTCGGTGGCGGCGCAGTCCAGTGCCAGATAGATGTCCTTGCCCGGTTTGTAGCCGGCCTTTTCAATCGCTTTCAGGATGAAATCCAACGCATCGCGGGCGGTGGAGATCGCCGGAGCAAAGCCGCCTTCGTCGCCGATGCCGGTGGAAAGGCCCGCCGCCGACAGTTCCTTTTTCAAGGTGTGGAACACCTCCGACCCCATCCGTATCGCCTCGCGGATGTTTTCCGCAGCGACCGGCATGATCATGAATTCCTGAATGTCGATTGGGTTGTCAGCATGTTCGCCGCCGTTGATGATGTTCATCATCGGCACCGGCAGCACATGGGCAGAGGTGCCGCCGACATAGCGGAACAAGGGCTGGGTGGTGAAATCGGCAGCGGCCTTGGCCACTGCCAGCGACACCCCCAGAATGGCATTGGCACCAAGGCGGGCCTTGTTCGGGGTGCCGTCGAGTTCAATCATGGTCTGGTCGATGGCGACCTGTTCGGTGGCGTCAAACCCGACCAGAGCTTCAGCCAGTTCGCCGTTGACCGCCGCCACCGCTTCCAGCACGCCTTTGCCCATATAGCGTTTCTTGTCACCATCGCGCTTTTCCACCGCTTCATGCGCGCCGGTGGAGGCGCCCGAAGGGACGGCGGCGCGGCCCATGGTGCCGTCTTCCAGAAACACATCGACTTCCACTGTCGGATTGCCACGGCTGTCAAGGATCTCGCGGCCGATGATGTCGATGATCGTGCTCATGGGGGGCTCCGGTGTCAGGGGGAATTTCGCGCCTCTATAGCGGTGGCGGCGGCACAGGGGAAGGGTGAACGGCCGGGGTGGCCGCGATTGCCGCAGCGCGTCTGGCCGCGATTGCCGCAGCGCGGCTGGCCGCAATTGCCGCAGCGCGTCTGGCGCGGCCAAGCCGGGCTTCGCGCAGCAGCATGTACAGGCCGGAGCCAGTCACCAGCGACAGCCCCGCCAGCATCTGACCGTCGATCCGCTCATCCAGCACCAGAACCCCCAGCGCCAGCGCGAACACCAGCCGGGAATAGCGGAACGGCACCACGGCAGAGGGTTCACCGATCCGCAGTGCCAATGTCAGCGTGTAGTAGAATGTGATGCCAAGTGCCTGTGCCGCCGCCAGCATCGCCCACAGCCCCGGCGACGGCCAGACCAGGGTGGGCTGCGCAATCACCAGCATCACCAGACCAGAGGGGATCGACAGGCCATAGCCCCAGAACGCCAGTTGCAGCGTGCTGATGCGCCCGGTGATGGCGCGGGTGGCCAGATCGCGGGTGGCGACACCGATCACCGCGATCACCGACAGCAGCACCCCGAGGCTAAGGCTGCCGCCACCCGGTTTCAGGATCAGCAACACCCCGGCAAGGCCGACCGCCACCGCACTCCACCGCCGCCAGCCGACCTTTTCCCGCAGAAACACCGCAGCCCCCATCGTCACCAGCAGCGGGGCCGCCTGCAGGATCGAGGATGCCAGCGACAGCGGAATCAGCACCAGACCGGCAACCCCCGCCATGGTCGAGACCATTTCGGCACCAGAGCGCAGCAGAACCGGGCGCGAGGTCAGATCGCGGCTCCACAGCCGCTGGCGCAGGCTGGCGGCGGCAAGTGCAAAGAACAGGCTGCCGCCGATGCCCAGCAACAGCACGATCTGCCCGACCGGCACCTGCGCGGCGATCTGCTTGATCAGCAGATCTTCCAGCGAAAACCCCGCCATGGTTGCCACCATCAGCAGACAGGCCCTGAGATTGTCAGTCATGGCGCGTTCCGGGCAGGGACTGCGCCATCAGCCGCCCTTTTTCAGCGGAACGCCATAAAGCTCCAGCCGGTGGCCCTTGAGCCGGTAGCCCAGCCGGGTGGCGATGCGATCCTGCAATTCCTCGATTTCAGGGTCGACAAACTCGATGACTTCACCGGTGTTGATGTCGATCAGATGGTCATGGTGTTCGCGTTCGGCATCTTCGTAGCGCGCACGGCCATCGCCGAATTCCAGCTTGTCGAGCAGCCCCGCCTCTTCAAACAGCTTGACGGTGCGGTAGACGGTGGCGATGGAGATATGCGGGTCAATCGCGGTGGCGCGGGTGTGCAGTTCCTCGACATTGGGATGGTCACCCGACTGTTCGATCACCCGCGCAATGGTGCGGCGCTGATCGGTCAGCCGCAACCCCTTGGCCGCTGAACGCGCAATGATGCTGTCAACCAAGGACCTGTTCCCCATGGGTAAGAGGGTCCGGCCATCAGACCGGCGGGACTGCTTTCGGATTTAGGGGATTTCCTGTCGCGGTGCCAGAGGGTTTGCGCAGCTGGGTGCCAAGAACGTGGGCAGGGCAGGGCAATCGGATTGGGCTGTTCGCGGGCCGGTTTTCCTTCTCCCTCCCCCTCGTGGGCAGGGCTATCGCATATGGGTGAGGAGTTCTCTGAGGAACTGGTCGTTCCAGGCGGCTTTTTTGATTTTGATGCGCAGGCTGGCCTTGTCGGGGTGT
>JAYTDA010000448.1:0-16892 GCA_043736155.1 Paracoccaceae bacterium
GGTCGGGGGGCGGCATGGCGTGCCAAGCCGACCCCTGATGGGACTTCGGGTCAGGCGGTTGCCGCGATCATGACCGTCGGCGGCGCGGTGACGCCGCCACGCTCCATTGCGGCCTTCAGATCCGGGTTCGCGAAAAAGCCTTCTGCGGCTTCGACCAACGGGAAACGGTGAATGATCACCATCATCGACGGGTCCGTGGCATCGACAAAGACCTCGGCCCCGGTAACCCCGGCAGCATCGCGGACCGGCTGGGCTTCGTCGTAGACGATGCGCCATGCGGCAATGTCAGCGACCGGGTGGCTGACCACGGCCAGCACCGGCCCAAGCGCGGACTCTTCGGCGGATACCGCAGACGGCGCGCCGTGGAACGCAGCCATCGCAGCGGCTCCGGCAAAGGCATAGGTTCCAACTTGACGACGATTCATGATGATTATCCTTTTATATCATTGTTTTGCAGGTATGATTCACCATGATACGAGGCGTTTGCAGCCTGTATCCTGCTTGAAAAATTATCGCTCTGCGTTTTTGCAGAACTGACGTAAACTGAGGCGCATGTATGAATGGAGCGACCTGCGCATCTTCCTCGCCGTGGCCCGCGAAGGCTCCACGCTCGCCGCCTCGCGCCTGCTGAACATGAACCAGACCACGGTGAGCGCCGGATTGAGGCGCTGGAACACGTGCTTGACGTTGCGCTGTTCACGCGCAGCACCCGCGGATTTGCCCTGACCCCGCAAGGTCAGGCGCTGCTGGCCCGGATCGAAGAGGTTGAGGTTGCAGCCATCGACGTGGAAACCGAGGCAACGCGGCTGATCCGGGATCTTTCGGGATCAATCCGCGTGACCGCGCCCGAGGCGATAATGTCGCTTGTCGTCGGCCCAACCATGTTGCACTTTCGGGCGCTGCATCCCGAGGTCCGGTTCGAAAGCCTTTCCTCCGAGACCAGGGTCAACATGGAAAAGGGAGAAGCTGACATTGCTTTTCGGGCCACCGACGCTCCGCTGGAGGGCGACGCGCTGATCGCGCTGCGTCTGCCCGACGTCAAGTGGGGTGTCTTTGGCTCGGACGCCGATCTGGAAAAACACGGCAAGCCCGACAGGATGGAAGCCCTGCAGGACCATGCGATCCTGGCCTTTAGCGGAATGGTCGCGACCCTGCATTTCTCGATCTGCTTCTTGAGTTATGTGCGCGGCGAACAGGTGGTGACCACCTGCAATTCAATTCCGAACATGGCGGGCGCGGTTCGGTCCGGGCTGGGCGTGGGGTTGCTGCCCCTGATGACGGGTGTAACGACACCGGGTCTTGTCCTTTGCTTTCCGCCCCCTGTCGAGACCGATAGCAAGTGGTACATCCTGGCCCCGCCAGACGCTTATCGGCAGCCACGCATACGCAGCTTTATGGCCTTTGCCGCCGAGCGCATCCGACACGACAAATCCGGCTGGCTACGGACCTGAGAATCCAAGGCAGCGGCGCCCAGAACGCTTGGTCAGCGCGCCAGTTGTGAAGTGGTCGATACTCGATTGGCGCTTGGATGCGAACCAAGTGCCAAGGGGGGCAGAGAAGGTGAGACCGCAGTCCTCAGCGCGCCGCCATCAATCCCTTTCAAGCGCATGAAAAATAACGGTAGGACTGGGGCGTCGTTCAAAACTTCCCCCCAGGACCTTTCCCTCAACCCCGGGGATGCCTCTGGACTTCACCGGATTTGGTGCATCAAAAGCGTCGTGTCCTGATACCAACGGCCCGTTGAATGGACTCTTTTTGATGGGCCAGGGTTGCACAGAAATCCCCTCCCTCTTGTGGGGAGGGTGACGGGTGGGGGACTGTCATTCATTTGATTTTGCAAGGCATTCCATCCTGAACTCAATCGCTGGGGCGACCCCCACCCCGGCCCTCGCCACGAAGGGGGAGGCAGAGCAAGGGTCCATTCAAGGGGCCGTTGGTATGAGACCTGCACTGAGTGGCGCTTGGCCCTGGATTTGGTCTGCGGACTTTCGAGACTCCCGCGCCGGTTCTGCGCCCATCCGCCGGATGTCGGCGCGTTCATTGCTGCGCCAGCCGTGCCGCCCGATGCGGTTTCTTGGCAGATGGCGCGCGCCGCCGCCTGCGCCGTACATCTGGCAACCCGCACATCTGGCAATCTGTGCATCGGGCAATCTGTGCTTCGGGCAACCCGTGCCTGCCACGCCGCCTTCGCAGCGCCGGACGCCAGTGCCGTTATCCCGGCGCGTCAGAACGCCCGGCCATGGCAGGAAACCACCCCGGGCGCACCGGCCCGCATCCCCGACCTGGCGCACCACGAACCGGCATTCTTATCGAGCCATTGCGGCGGCGCTGGGCCGGCACCTACCGACCAAGCCTGGTTGAGACAAAAGCGCGGTGCTTCAAGGGGCGCGGCGAACCCGCCATGGCCCGTGAGATCGACAGGCCTAGAGTCTGTCCGACGTTGATAGAAACGCCAGACAGACTCTGGATTCCTTGTTTTGCGCAGGTCTTGCGCCAAAACCGGAGTCAACTTTTGTCGGACATGCTCTAGTTGACTTCGACAGGCAGGTCGCCGTGTTACCAATCAGAGAAGGGCAGGACCGTCACCATGGATCTGGTGCCGCAACCGGGCGGCACCCTGGTCACCCTGAGCCATCTGCGGTTTGCCCGTGAAAGCAGTCGGGATGGCCATCAAGGCGGATGGACAAGGATCCTTGATGGTCTGGCCACCGCCTGTCTTCAGGCTACTGCCTGACGGGTCAAGGTCGGCACCGGGCTTTGGGCCACGGTGCCGACCTGGGGGACCAGATCAGTTGGCAGCCACCCGCATCAGGTCGGTGATCCGCCGCACCGCCACCCGGCGGTTCAGCTGTTCATCGTCCAGGGTGCGGATCTTCAGATAGGCTTCACCGTAACCCTGCACCACCAGATTTTCCGGCGGTACCCCGAAGTATTCGGTCAGCACCAGTGCCACCGATTCTGCGCGGCGGTCTGACAGCGCCAGGTTGTAGGCCGCTTTGCCCACCGCATCGGTGTGGCCTTCGATCAGGAAGATTTCACCGGGGTTCCTCTCGATCAGCGCCGTCATCGCCCGACCCAGCGCCGACAGTTTCGCCGCCTGGTCCGGTTTCACCGCCGCAGAGCCAGAGGCAAAGGTGATGGCGTTCAGGTCGATCTGCGGTGCCAGTTCGCGCACTTCGCGGATATCGCGGATCTGGCGCAGGCTGAAGCGTTGCGCCGTCCTGTCCGGGTCCAGATTGGCCAGAGCCGCCGCCAAGGCATCCCGGTCATTGGCGTCAGCCACAAACTGGCGCGGGCGCGGCAGGGTGGAGACATCGACCTGTTTGACCGGCGCAGTATCGTCGATCAGCAGGGTTTGGGTGCCATCGGGATGCTGCAAGGCGCGGCGCAGCACCCGGCCTTCGGCGTCGCGGATCGTGATGATCCTGGAGCCGTCGGTACGGGTCAGCGTGGTCAGGGTCGAGCCATCGGCGAAGGTCTGGGTCTGGACAGTGGACCCGGCTTGCCGCAGCAGGGCGTCATCATCTTTCAACACGACATATTGGCCGTCATCGCGTTGCACCACCACGCGGTCACCCGAATTGGCAACAACACGGTTGTGGTTGATGATGGCACCAATCGCCAGGGCACCCAGTGCCACCAGCCCGAATTTCTCCAGGTCGGTCAGGCCCTTGTCCCTGGCTTCCGGTGCCGCCACCGCTGACACCGCGTTTTCGAAATCCTGATCCGAGGTCCGGACATCGGCTTCTGTCACCGTGGTGGTCACCGCCGGTTCGGCACCCACGACCGGTTCAACATCCCCGGTTGCCGCGGCAATGGCACCCGCCAGCGCCTCTGGCAGCGGGACATCAACCGGCGGCAGCGACTCTTCGGGGGTGGGCAAAGGTTCGGCGGCGATATCCTCGGCGGTGGTTTCACCCGACGGCAGTTCCGGCAGCGGTTCATCGGGCGAAACCGCGGTGTCCGGGTTCACCGGCACCAGCTCTCCGGTATCGGGGTCAATGACGGTTGCCGGGTCGGTCGCGGTATCGGGGTTGGTTTCCGGTACGGTTTCCGGAGGGGGTTCGACCGACAAGTCGGGGTCAACCACAGGCTCTGCCTCGGCTGCTGCGGCTGCCTCGGCAGCTGCGGCTTCCATGGCGGCCTTTTCCATGGCGGCCTTTTCCATGGCAGCCTTTTCCATGGCAGCCTTTTCCATGGCGGCCTGTTCGGCCGCTGCAGCATCGTCAGCGGCCTGTTGCGCCGCAGCATCGGCTGCGGCCTGTTGGGCTGCTGCCGCTGCGTCGGCGGCTGCCTGTTCCGCTGCCGCCTGCTCTGCCGCCGCCTGTGCAGCCGCAACTGCCGCTGCCTGTTCGGCCGCCGCTGCTTCTGCCGCTGCCGCATCTGCCACCGCCTGCCCGGCTGCTGACGCTGCCGCCGCTGCCGCTTCTGCCGCCGCTGCTTCTGCCGCTGCCGCTTCCGCCGCCGCCTGCGCGGCTGCTGCCGCTGCCGCCGCTGCTACTTCCGCCGCCGCCGCCTCTGCCGCCGCCTGTTCGGTCGCTGCCGCTTCTGCGGCTGCTGCGGCTTTGCGCGCCTTGCGCAGGGCCTTGGTCTCGGCTGCATCCAGCAGGCGCACCCCTTCGGCACAGGGCTGTTTGGCCCCGTCTTCGCACAGCAGCACCGGCTCCGCCTCTTGGGCAAAGCTGGTGGCGGGCTGCATGAACGCCATCGACAGGGTCAAGGTTGCCACTGTGGTGGAATGCAGCAAAGACTTGAGTTTACAGCTGGGCATGGGTGCTCCTGATCCTCTGAGGCTGCCTGTTGCGACAGCGCTGTTCTTATAACTGGTGACAGTATCACTTAGTTCCCTTGTTTCGTTGCGTCACCAATTCTCACCACTGCGTGAGGGGCCCGGCGGAAAATTGCGGATCACAGCGCTGCCATCGCCTGACGGATCGCGCGGTTGTCGCCCTGGCGCAGCAGATAGTCGCCCAACCGCCGGGCCAGACCGGGGTGGCCCCGCGCCACCAACCGGTGAAACAATTCGCGCTGATAGCGCGGAAAGTCCCGCCGCGCCCGCAACAGCCGGTAAAAGCCGGCTTCGGTCAGGGTGCCACCCAGCGCTTCCAGAATGATCGGGGTCAGTATTCCCATTTGCAACAACGAAGACCCCAACCGGTGCCCCATCAGATTGGCCCGCAGTTTCAGCGTGTTGGGCAGGGTAAAGCGGTTGGCGTGTCCGGCATCCAGCGGCTCGAACGGGTCATACAGCAAGGTGACGCGCCGCGCGGCCCCGCTGACCTGCGCCGCATCGCCGTACCTGCCGCTGAAATCCGCGCCCCACACGGTTTTATAGCGGGTTTCCCAGGGCACAACTGCCTTGTCCACCGTGGATTGCGGGCTGATCGCCACGACATCGGCACCCGGCGCAGCCCCGCTGAAGGCACAGGCGGCATAGCCCCCCATCGAGGCGCCGTAAAACACCACCCGGTCGAACCCGGCAAAAAAGCCGGAAGCGGCCAAAGCGTCGAACTGGTCACTGACCCAGCGGTCACGGTACCAGGTCCAGCCGTTGGCCATCACCCCCAGCATCGAAAACCCCTGTTTCTCAATGAAGCTGAAGCCCCAGGGCCTGCGGTCTTCGCGTTTGCCCATCGCCAGATCCAGATTGTCAAAGGTGACAACCAGCACCCGCCCGCGTGGGATGAACAGAAACGAATGCGCGTCATTGGCGCGGTAAAAGCCGTCGGTCCCGGCCAGTTCCTGCGCAATCGCCGCCCAGCCGCCCGCCTCTGCCGCTGGTTCCGGGGCCTTGGGCGACAGCAGCACCCGGGCGATAGATTTGCCGTGTTCGTCGCGTTTGGCCAGGGTCAGCACCTCGCCCAGCGCCCCCAGCACCTTGTAGCCACCGGAGCCTTGGCGGATATCGGCGATCAGGCGGCTGTCGGCATGCAGACAGGCCGCCAGAACCGGTGCCAGACTGCCAAGCCGCAGGGCTTGACCGGCAGTTTCGGCCAGACAACAGACCAGATCGGCGGGGCGCAGCGCCTCGGCCTTTCGCGCCACCCTGATCCGTTCGGCAGCCACCCCCTGCGCCACCAATCCCGCCAGATAGGGCGCGATCCAGCCGCTTTCGCTGCCCGCAAAGCTGCCATCGGGCACCACATCCAC
Source organism: Paracoccaceae bacterium (assembly GCA_043736155.1). Taxonomy (GTDB): domain Bacteria; phylum Pseudomonadota; class Alphaproteobacteria; order Rhodobacterales; family Rhodobacteraceae; genus JANNRR01. Next base: position 6,151 of record JAYTDA010000448.1, read on the forward strand.
CAGCAGCACATCGCAATCGAACCGCGCCAGTGTCGCCAGCACCAGATCGCGCGACTGGCCGCCGATATCGGCGATCAGGGCAACGGAACCGAGGCCGGTTTCCGCCAACACCCCGGCCCAGGCCCCGGCGGGCACCGGTGCCGGGTCTGGCAACGACGCACCTGGGACTGCCTTGGGCAACGTGATGCCATGACATGCCGCCAGTTCCGCCAGATACGACCCTGTCGGGGGGCAAGACATCCCCTGCCCTTGCCGCATCTGCACCGCCTGCACCCCGGACCCCAGCCGCCGCTGCACCCGCGCTTGCGGCTTTTCCAGCACGGCGCGGTCTTGTGGTACCAACGGATACAGGGCTGCCGCATCGGCAGCCCTGTCCTGCAACCGGTGTTTGGCGATGTAATGGCTCAACAGCAGCCCGCCCCAGATCCCGGCGGGTTGGCGGCTGACATGCACCGGTTGGCCCGTCGCCCGCGCCGTGGCATAGGCGCGGCGCAGGTCGGGTTTGACAAAGGGCGGTATCGCGAACGGGTCAGCGGTAAAGGCCAGCATGTCGGCCAGCACCGGGCTGCTTGCCGGCAGCGCCAGGATCATGGTGCCGATCTGCGCCGCGCCGGGTTGTTCGGGGGCAAACAGATAGCCCGCGACCGGTTGCAGCGGTGCAAGGCACAGGCTGGACAGATCGACCCAGATCATCCCCGGGCAGCGGTGCAGCAGGTACAGGCGGAACAGATCGGCATAAAGCGCCGGGTTCGCCACCGGGTCAAGGATCGCCCCCGGCTCCAGCACCTCACGGGCGGCGCGATGCGTGATCCCGGCAGGGATACCCGAAACCGGACCATGGCTGAACAGGGTGACGGCATGACCGGCAGCGGCATGGGTTTTCAGACACAGTTGGTCAGCCCAGCTTAAGCTGTCGCCCAGCAACAGGGTGCCCACAGCGGCCAGGGCGGCGGCACCGGTCAATCCCTGTCGCTTTCATCATCATCGACCGGCTGGCCCCGGATCGGCGCCGCTGCCGGATCGATGCCATGTTTGCGCAGCAACTGGCCGATCAGGCTGCGCGGGCGCGGCACCCCGTTATCCTTCAGCACAATCCGGCTGCGCATCCGGCGGCCGTAAAAGTGGATCGAAAAGGTTTCATCGGTGACATAGGGGGCCGGGTCCAGACCGGGGCGCAGCATCAGGCGGCGGTCTTCGTAGGCAAAGGGATACAGGGCAGCGCGTGGCAGCGCATGGCGCGCCTCGCCGGTCTGTTTCAGGAAATGGGTCAGGGCATGCGGCCCCCAGACCCCCCAGGGCATTTCCCCGGCATGAACCGGGGTGCCACCTGCCTTTTTCGCCGCGAGGTCCGCCTGATAGGCTGCGCCGTACCAACTTGGGATGGCAAATTCGTCAGCGGTAAAGGCGAGCAGACCCGCCAGCGCCGCACTGCCCCGCGGCAACCCCAGCACCCCGCCATTGATGCCGGTATCGCTTTCCCAGGCAAAGAAATGGCCGGTATCACTGGTAAAGGGTTTGACGCAATAGGCATCGGTATCGGCCCAGATCGTCGCATCGCTTTTGGCCAGCAGGTGATAGCGGAACAGGTCGGAATGCAGCGCCGGTGACCCGGTGCGTTCATGGCGCAGAAAGCCGGTCAGCGGCAGGATCGCCGCCGCATCGGCCTGTTCCACCCCATCAGGGGCATTACCCACGCCTTCATAGGTGTAAAGCCGCAGCGCCTGTCCGGCGTCGATGAAACTTTTCAGGCACAATTGTTCCAGAAAGCTCAGCGGCCCTCCGATCCAGAGTGCGGCTACCTGATACTGCGTCACCCCAAGCCTCCCGCTGCCCCAAGCCTCCCGCTGCCCCTGTCACACCGGTGCGGAGCCATTGTTGCGGCGAATGTGTTTGACTGTTTCTGGAAGTGCAACAGATAATCCGGCCGCGCTGGCGCGAAGATGCGGAAATTCCGATGGATTTTGGCTTGGATTGCAGGGGCTTGTCCCTATGCTATGGCAATCGATGACCGGCATGCTGCCGCACCCCCCCTGTCCGTCAGAACAAGCCGAGCCGTTTGATGCCGCCACCCCCCCGCCTGATCCGCCGCAGCCTTGCCGCACAAACCGTCGCCGATGCGGCCATCGGCGGTCTGGCCATCGGCGGTCTGGCCATCGGCGGTCTGACCTGTCTGGATGCCGTCAGCTGGCCTGCCGCCGGTGGCCGCGCCTTTCGCGCCTGTTTTGCCACCGGCACCGCTGCCAGCGCGTTTGATGCCTTGCCGCGCGATGGAGCGGCCACCCTGACCGAATTGCGGGAGGTATCGGGCGGTTTGCTGGTTGCCGGGTTTCAGTCGGACAGCAGTGCCACCCTGGCCTTGCCGCTGGCCGGTGGCAGTGCCGCACTCCGGTCAGACGCGGCGGAAACCAAGCTGTTTTCCGGGCTGAACGCCGCCATCCTGATCCGCTGCCACGAGGCGGCGGAAACCGTGGCCGACTGGCTGATCTGGCATCAGCGCCAGCATGGGTTGCAAGGGGCGGTGATCGTCGACCGTTTGCCCGCGGACGGGTTGGCTACGGCGCTGGAACCTCTGATCCGTGATCTTGGGTTGCGGATTGTGGTGCTGGATTGTCCGATCCCGCTTGGCCAACCCCGCATCGGCCCCGAGACTGACCCTTTTCTGGCCCCCGATGCCCCGGGCAAGGACCGGATGACGCCCGCAACCCCCGACCCCTGGCGGGCACCGTTGGGGGAAATGCTGATCTATGAAGCCGTCAAATGGCGGTTTCTGGCGCAGGCCCGGGCGGTGCTTAACCTCGATATCAGCGATCTGCTGGCCCCGGTGGCGGGGGCCGCATCGGTGTTTGACCGGGCGCTCGCGGCACCGCAGGGGGTGCTGCTGCTGATCGGGTGGCGGGTTTATCCGTGGCGGGTAAAGTCGGGGCAAGCCCCGACCTACGGCGACCACATCTGCAAACCCTTTGATGGCGCCACTGCACAGGTCCGCTGGTGCGCCGCCCCCGAAGTGGCAGGGCTGGAGGCGACCTGGCGGCCATCGCGGATATCCTATACCAAACCGGATGCTGCAGCCGGTGCCCCGTTCTACCGCTGCATGGCGATCCGACACCCCGGTCATGGCAGCGCGGTTCTGGCCCCGAAAGCCAGCCTGATCGAGGATGCGGCCCTGCTGGCGCTGGCGGACCAGCTGGGCCACAAACCGATCCGTGCGCCGAAATCGGTGGCAGCGGGCACAGCCAAGGCGGTCAACCGTACTGCCATCGTCACCACGATGAAGAACGAAGGACCGTTCATTCTGGAATGGCTGGCCTATCACCGGGTGATCGGGGTCGATGACTTTCTGATCTATAGCAACGATTGCACTGATGGCACCGATATGATGCTGGAGCTGTTGCAGCAAAAGGGGCTGGTGCAGCACCGCGACAACCCGTTCCGCTCCATGGATCTGAAACCGCAGCATGCGGCATTGCAGGCGGCGGAAGGTGAAGCCCTGATCCGGAATGCCACCTGGCTGATCTGCATGGATGTCGATGAATTCATCACCATCAAGGTGGGCGGCGGCACTCTGGCTGACCTTTATGCCGCTTTGCCGGATGCCAACATGATTTCGATGACCTGGCGGCTGTTCGGCAATGCCGGGGTCAATGACTATCAGGACCGGTTCATCACCGGGCAATTTACCCGCTGCGCCCCGGAACTGACCCGCAAACCGCACCAGGCCTGGGGCTTCAAGACCTTGTTCCGCCGCGCCGGGATTTTCAAGAAACTGGGGGTGCACCGGCCAAAGGGGCTCAAGCCCGACCTGTGGGACCAGATCCACTGGTTCAACGGCTCCGGCAAGCGGATGCCGATCGAGATGCTGCGCAATTCCTGGCGGTCCACCGTGACCAGCTATGGCTATGATCTGGTCAGCCTGAACCACTATGCGGTGCGCAGCGCCGACAGCTTTCTGGTCAAACGCGACCGCGGCCGGGTCAACCATGTCGACCGGGATCAGGGGATGAATTACTGGTTCCGGATGAATTTCAACGCCGATCAGGACCTGTCGATTCAGCGGATGATCCCGGCGCTGCAGGTGGAATATGACCGGCTGCTGGCAGACCCGGAGATCAGGGCGGCGCATGACCATGCGGTGGCCTGTCACCGCCAGCGCATTGCAGACCTGCGCGCAGACCCGGTGCAATCGGCGTTTTACGCCGAACTGGTCAGTGAACGGATGCAGCGGCTGTGCCGGATGCAGGCCCATTTCGGATCGAACGTCTTTACCGCCGGGCCAGAAGTGATCCCCGACGCGGTGGCGATGCAGGATCATCCGCCGGGATTCTTCTTTACGGTTCGCGCTGACCCTGCTGACACCGAAGACACCCATGAAGCGGCAGAGGCGTGACAATGCGGCACGGCTTTGCCAGATTGGCACCATGAAAACCCTGGCGATCCTGACAGTCCGCAACGAGGCGGCGTTTATCCTGGAATGGCTGGCGCATCACCGCACCATCGGTTTCACCGAGATACTGGCCTTTTCCAACGATTGCAGCGACGGCACCCCGCAGATGCTGGACCGGCTGGCGGCGATGGGGCTGTTGACCCATGTCAGCAATGACGGCCCCCACCGCGAAGGACCGCAATGGGCGGCGCTGAAACGGGCCGAAAAGCATCCGCTGCGCAAGAAGGCCGACTGGATCATGGTGGTCGATATCGACGAATTCGTGAATATCCATGTCGGCGACCATTCGCTGCCCGCACTGCTGGCAGCTTTGCCGGATGCCACGGCGATCCCGCTGACCTGGCGGTTTTTCGGCAATGGCGGTCATGTGCGGTATGAGGATGTGCCGGTGACAGCGGCGTTTCACCGCGCTGCCCCGGCGGTCTTGTACTGGCCGTGGCGGGCGGCGCTGTTCAAGACGCTGTTTCGCAATGATCGCAGCTACGGCAAGCTGGGGGTACACCGGCCCCGGCAACCGGATGCCGACCGGCAGCAGGCGATCCGCTGGTTTGACGGATCGGGGCGCGAACTGGGCCATGCCTTTCACACCGCGCGGATATTCTCGGATTTCGGGCAGGACAATTTCCGGCTGGCGCAGCTGAACCACTATGCGCTCGGGTCGATGGAAAGCTACATTGTCAAGGCCGACCGGGGCCGCGCCAACCGCGATGCCGTGGCCTTTGACATGTCGTACTGGGTCGAACGCAATTTTGCCCAGGAAGACGACCGGTCAATTGCCCCGGTGGCTGCCATGGCGGCACCGTTGCGGGCAGAGCTGATGGCCGACCCGGTACTGGCCCGCCTGCACGGCGAAGCGGTGCAATGGCGGCGCGACCGGTTTGACAGGCTGATGCTGCAGGAACCTTACCGCGCCCTGTTTGGCCGCCTGTTGATGGCCCCCCCCACCCGCGCCCTGCCGCTGACCGAGGCGCAGTTTCTGCTGACCTATGCCCGCCGCGCCGCAGAACCGCCGCCACCGGACCATTGACGCCGGAACCGGGATGCCGGATCATGGACGCCAACCACCCGTGCCGATCTGAAACAGTCCAATTTGATTGTTTCAGATCCGTGCGGATTTTCGGCAAGAGTTTGCTTGCGCCTTGAAGGCAGACACGGAACAATGTGCCCAGTGACCTTGCTGCCTCGCCAGGAGGTGAGAGGGTTGGGTGTGGGACCGGTTGAATGGCAAATGACTGGGCTGGGTTTCCGCCAATCACGATTGGCAACCCTCAGGGGCATCGGATGCAGGATCTAAAGACCAGCCCGGATGCGGCGAATACCACGACTTTGGCTGACTGGCAAAGCCGGATCGCCGCCATCGGCGATGAACGCGGCTATTACCAAAAGCTGGGCGATCATCACGGTGCCATGTTCATCGACGAAGGCACCACGCTGATCGTCAGCTTTGAGACGATCGACGGCATCCGCAACGGCTCGCACAGCCAGATGCCGCTGGGCTACCGGGTGGCCGAAGGGTTGGGATGGTCGCACCTGTGCCTGATCGCCGACGGCGAAACCTGGTTCCGCGATGCCGCAATCTACCGCTTTTTCGACCGGTTGGTCGATGATGCGTTTTTCGAGGATTTCGACCGGGTGGTGTTCTATGGCGCAGGGATGTGCGGCTATGCCGCCGCCGCCTATTGTGTGACAGCGCCGGGATCAAGCGTGGTGGCGATTCAGCCGCAGGCGACGCTGGACCCGCGTGTCACCGAATGGGATGCCCGCTTCACCAGCCACCGCCGGTTGAATTTTACCGACCGCTACGGCTATGGACCCGACATGATCGACGGTGCCGGCGAGATGTTCCTGATCTATGATCCCGATGAGGTGCTGGATGCGATGCATGCAGCACTGTTCACCAAGCCGTTTGTCACCAAGCTGCGCTGCCCGCATCTGGGCACGGCCATTGAACTGGCGTTGTTGCAGATGGATGTGTTGCCCCGGGTGCTGGCGCGGGCCGGGTCTGGCAAGATGGACGGTGCCACCTTTCATCGGCTGTACCGGGCGCGGCGCAACCATGGCGGCTATCTGCGCGGGCTGTTGGCAAGGTTGCAGGATGATGACCGGCCGCTGCTCTCAGCCTATGTCTGCCGCGCCACCCTGACCCGGATCGCCGCCCCCCGGATCCGGCGGCGACTGGAACAGGTCGAGGCGGAACTGGCGGCGCGCGGCACGCCGTTGAAGCCGCCGCGCGCGGCGTTGGCCGCCCCCGAAGTCGGGATGGCTGACGCCGGGGAATAGACCCACAACCGGCGCTTTTTACCGCCCCCCCGCCCCCGCCTGCGGGAACCGGGCTTATGGCGGGAACCCTTGCTGCAGATGTCCGGCCGCTTTTGCCTGGCAACCCGCCTTCGCGCTGCAAAAACGCCACCACCTCGGCAAGACCGCGCCCGGTTTTCAGATTGGCCATCACCAAGGGCCGTACCCCCGCGCGCCACCCGGGCATCGCCGGGTGGTCCTGATGCAGCAGGCTGTTGGCGGTGCGGGTAAAGGCGGCACCGAGATCACGGCTTTCCTGATACCGCTCCCGCCCGGGTGCCAGCGCCAGATCCGACAGCGCCGCCAGATCGGCAGCGGGTGCCATGGCGTGGCACATCAGCGCGGTATCGGCAAACCCCGACCCCTGTGCCCGCAGCGCCGCCAGCCAGCGTTCGGTGGTGCCTGCATCCGGGATCAGACCCCGGTCGAGCGCCGCCGCCATCCCCTGACCCTAGGCGCAACTCCCGACCGGGAAAGGCGGCGACAGCCATTGCATCAGCGCCAACAGGCCGGTGCCGTTCATTCTGCCTCTGGCACGGTGTCTTCGGTACCCGCGGTGTGCGAAACGTGGAAATGCACATGGCGATGCGGGGCGGTGACGTGCCCGGTGGCAATGGGTGCGGCGGGTTCTGCCAGCGTGCCGTGTTCGTGGCTGTCGTCGTGACTCTGGCCCTGGCTGTGGTGGCCCATGGTCCGGCCATGGCCATAGGCACCGCCTTCGGGGCGGAAAGCGGCAACCACAGTGCGAACCGTGGCCCCCAAACGGCGCAGCATGTCCTCCAGCACCGGATCGCGGCGGATCAGCAGGTGATCAGCCTCGATCTGGCAGGGGATATGGCGGTTGCCGATATGCCAGGCCAGCCGCGCCAGACCGTCACCCCGGATATCCAGCAGCGGCTCCTCGGCGGCCTGCACCGCGATCAGGCGGCCATCTTCCAGCACAAAGGCATCGCCGTGCGACAGGTTGGCGGTCTGTTCCAGATCGACCAGAAAAGCGTCGCCAGCCGTGGTTTCCAGCCGCTTGCGGCGCAGGAACCGGCTTTCGTGATCCAGAACCACGGTGCCATGGGCCCCGGTCCACTGACCGGCAAGGCGAATGGCATGGGCAGCAGGCAGATCAGTCATGGCGAACCCTCCGGGATGATCCAGGGCAGCGGGCGCGGGCAAAAGCCTGTGTCAAAAAGTTTCCCAAAGCCGTGCCGCCGTTAGGAACTGCTTAAACCAGATATGGTGGCATTGGCACCATTGATGCAAGCCCCGGCGTGTACTTCCGGCATTTGGGTCCGGCATTTGGGCAGCGATTGCGACGGCGGAGGATGCGGTGGACCGGCAACAAATCTCCATCCCGGGCGAAACAGCGCAGGCTGGCGCCTATTCGGGCGGACCGGAGCTTTGGCACCCGATCGGGCTGACCGAAGCCGGGCCACGCTGGCACCCGGTCGATGAATTGGCACAGGTCCTGGCAGAGCTGGAGCGGCTGCGGCAGCGCCAGCAGGTTCTGGTCGACATGTTCCTGACCCCGGGTGCCGCCAGCCGGTTTGAAGGCCAGACCCATGTGGTCGAGGTGATCGCCGAACACCGCCGCATCTTTGACCGCCGCCGCCTGCCCGTAGCGATCCTGCAGGATAACCGGTTTTACGCATTTTCAACCTGCCGCAAGGTGAAACCGCTGCCAAGGCAGCCGGAACCCGAGGATACGGCGGTGATCGAGCCGTTGCACTGAAAGCGGGGCGCAACGGCACGTCGGGCGCGGGGCACAACCCCGCCCGGTGATTCAGCGCCGATCCGGCAGGTGGCGATGACCGGACTGCCGCCAAAGCTCCGGATCACAGCACCAGAAAGTCTGTCCAGCCCAGAACTGGCACCGCCTTGAGGCGGGCAATCAGACTGGCGGCTGCCCCGTTCGCCTGCTTGCCGTCTGGATCGAAATAAAGGTTCCCGGTGTCGGTTTCATAGATCAGGCGATCCGACCTGTCATGGGCCTGCCCGGTCTGGCTGGCGAAGAACTTGGCCCCTGTCCAGGGCCCGATCTGCCCCAGGCTGTCAAGAACGCGAAATCGGTCTGCGGCGGCACTGAAATCGGCAATCCGGTCCGCTCCGGTCTGCACAACTGCGGCAACATCGAGGTCCTACACATCGGCCCCGGCACCACCCGACAGGCTGTCGCGCCCGTCGCCCCATCCAGCCTATCGTTGCCGGTGCCGCCCGCCAGCGTGGCATTTGCGCCAAGACCCAGCAGCGTATCGCCGCCGCCGCCACCAATCAGCAGATTTGTCCCGGCAGTGCCGGTCAGCCGGTCATTCCCGGCACCGCCGATGGCCTGTTCGATCAGGGTGCCAAAGGCAATCGACAGGTTTTGCGCCATGCCTTGGCTATCGGAGAAACTGCCGGGAACCCGGCTGATCCGGGTGTCGCCGGACTAGCCGGAAACGTCGATCCGGTCCTTGCCGCCGCCATCATGGATACAGACGACCGGATAGGGGTTCAGCGCGAAATCATCGGGGATATCACCGGTAACCGAGCAGTTGAAGTCATAGGTCGTGGCCCCGCTACGTGTCAACGGCTTGAAGCCAAAGGTCGCCTGCAAGGCGGCAATGTCATAGAGCATCAGGGTTTGGGCAAAGTGGGGGACCCCGTTGGGGTTGCGATAGTCGTTGCCGTTGTTGAAATCCTGTGCCTGAAAATACGACATGACGGTAAATTGCCCGGTGTCCTGGGCGAACAAGGCATCGGTCAGGTAAACCGGGTTGCCACCCTTGAAATTGCCAGGATGCCCAAACCCCATGGCGTGGCCGATTTCATGCAGGTACACGACAAAAGCATGGTCGCCGCGCAGCGGGTGTTCAAGATCGGACAGATAGGGCGCGGGTTGCGCCACGCTGTAAAAGCTGCCCCCGCCCAGGCCAGGGCCCGGAAACCCGGCAAAGGCCGTGTTCGGACTGGTCACCACATTGCTGAAACGCAGGTCGCCGGCATTCCCCGCCGGGCCGGACATTTCGGCAAAGCTGACCCCGATCACATCGGCAAACGCCGCCAGCGCCTGTCGCGCCGCTGTCAACTGCTGGGAATTGAACGGTGAAAAGTTGCCGATCCCATCGACGCCGGACGCGTCCGGCGACACTGCGGAGGGGAAACTGAAAGCCAGGCTGTTGGTTTGCCACCGCAATGTCGTCTGCAAATGCTTGTTCAGCTGATCGATAATCTGCGGCGTCGTCCATGGCGCTGACAGGGTCACACTCCCGTTGCAGGCAGCAGAAAGCCTTGGTGCCCCGGTGACTGCCCTGATGACCCTTTGGATGAAGGCAGCTGCTTTCGACCGGGACGGCACTTGTTGGAGGCCATGACGCTGGCCCCCCAGTCGCCACACGCGCCGATCGCCAGACTTCGCATGACGCGGGCCTTTGGCGCGCCACACCCGGGTGCGTTCCTCGCCGTTCCCCGTCAATGCTGGCGGTGGTCAGCCGCCAGGGGAACCGGGCTGGCGCGATGCGGCGGATGGGTCACGGCATCAACAGCAGCCCCAATCCGCTCCAGCACCAGATCGGTCTGGTCCAGGACTTCGGTGTCAGTCAGGGTGATCAGCCGGTAGCCCAGCGCCTGGACATAGGCGCGCAGCGCCAGATCGCCGCTGCGTTGCCAACTGTCGCGCGCCGGGCCGCACAGCGCAATCACCAGCCGCGCCTGATGGCTGCAGAAATCGACGACATAGGGACCAAACGGCACCTGCCTGCGGAATTTCACCCCGGTCTTGTGGGCCCGCACCGCATTCCAGAGCCAACGGGCCGCCGGGCCTGCCGCCTGACGCGCCGGTGAAGTTTCGGTCTGTCTGCCGATATTTGGCCTGTAACCCATGATCCCCCCGGATGTTCCCGTGGCCCCCCTCCCCCGACCCCTCCCCACCACGCGGCTAGGCGATTCACACATTTCTGAGCCTCCATCCGTGGGCGAGGGATTTGAAGTATTGGAGACCGTGGCGGAAGGTGATCGGACCGGGTGGTTTGGA
>JAYTDA010000449.1:0-9318 GCA_043736155.1 Paracoccaceae bacterium
GCGAAAGACCGGCTTTTCTTGACTTCGATGAAAATCAGGCCGGCACCATCGCGGGCAATCAGGTCAATCTCGCCACCGGAACCGCGCCAGCGCTTTGCGGCAATAGTGCGCCCGGCGGCCAGATAACGGGCGGCCACCGCCCCTTCGGCGACATAGCCGGAATGATAGGATACCGATCCGCTCATCTGTCTTCCCCCAATTTCAGCGCCACCTGATAGACGGTGCGGCGCGGTGTTCGCGTGGCTTCGGCGACCATCGCCACCGCATCTTTCAACGAATGGGTGGCCAGCGCCTGTTGCAAGGCGACTTCCATCCCGGCAGCATCGGCGGGCTTGTCGGGCGCCCGGTCGACCACCAGCACCACTTCGCCCTTGATCGTGCGGTCGGCAAGGGCCAGCAGCAGGTCGGCCAAAGTTCCCCGCACCACCTCTTCGAATCGCTTGGTCAGTTCGCGGCAGACCACCGCCCGTCTCTCCCCCCCAAAGTATTGCACCATTTCCCCTAATGTTCTCTTAATGCGCTTCGGTGATTCATAAATCACCAGCGTCGCCCTGGTCTCCGCCAACTCGCGCAGAAAGCTTTGGCGGGCAGCGCGCGCCGGTGGCGGAAACCCGGCAAACAGGAACCGGTCGGTCGGCAGCCCCGACACCGTCAGCGCTGCCAGCACCGCCGAGGGGCCGGGTGCCGCAAACACCCTGAACCCGGCTTCCAGTGTCGCCCGGCCCAGTTGAAACCCCGGATCGGCAATCAGCGGTGTTCCTGCCTCTGACGCATAGGCGATGCTTTTGCCGGATGCCAGCAGCGCCAGCAGGCGGGGGCGCTGGGCCGCACCATTGTGGTCGTGATAGGCAATCAGCGGCCGGTCCCCCAGTTTCACCCGATGGATCTCCATCAGGTGCCGCAGGGTTCTGGTATCCTCTGCCGCCAGCACATCTGCCGTTGCCAGCAGATCCAGCGCCCGCAAGGTGATGTCGCGCGCAGCACCAATCGGGGTCGCCACGAAATGCAGCCCCGGTGCCGGGGGGTGGCTGCGGTCCGGCTGGTACAGCGGCTCGGTCCCGCCCGCTTCGGTATCAGGCCCTGTCGGCGGTTCCGGCTCTGGCTCTGTCGCTTGCAAAGTTTACTTCTCCGTCCGAACTGCTTAGGGTTTTATCCGACGCCACCAGAGTCTCAGACCAGTATCCAGCCCTGTGCCCTGCCCGATAGTGAGGACAACCCATGTTTCATGTTATGACAATGGCCCGCAAGACCCTTGGACCCATTGCGGTTCTGGCGTCGGCCCTGTGGCTGGCTGCCTGTACTGTCGGGCCGATCGGCGGCGGTGGCGGCGGTGGCCCTTCGATCAACACCCGCAATGCCGTTCCGGTGGCGCTGCTGGTGCCCGGCGGTTCCGCCGATGCCGGTGATGAGCTGTTGGCGCGCAATTTTGAAAACGCGGCGCGGCTGGCAATTGCCGATCTCGGTGATGTGCAGATCGACCTGCGGGTCTACAACACCGCGTCACAGGCCGGGCAAGCCGCCGCTGTGGCGCAACAGGCGGTGGCAGATGGCGCCAAGATCATCATCGGGCCGCTGCGGGGCGAGGAATCCAATGCGGTGGCGGTCGCCGTTGCCCCTGCCGGGATCAATGTCCTGAGCTTTTCCAACAATGCCGATATTGCCGGTGGCAACCTGTTCGTGCTGGGCAATACCTTCCCCAACATCGCCGACCGTCTGGTAAGCTTTGCCGCCAGTCAGGGCAAGCGCCGTCTGGCCATGGTCTATGAAACCAACCAGCCCGGCGAAGTCGGCAAAGCGGCGGTCGAGGCTGCGGCCTCGCGTCATGGTGCCAGCATCGTTGCCACCGGCACCTATGAATTCTCGCAGGAAAGCATCATCACCGCTGTCCCCGGTATCGCCGCCAGCATCCGCGGTGCCGGGGTGGATGCGGTGTTCTTTACCGCCGACAGCGCCGGTGCCTTGCCGTTGCTGACCCAGCTCCTGTCAGAGAATCAGGTCGATCCGGCGACAATCACCTTCATCGGCCTGACCCGGTGGGACATTCCGGCGGGCACCACCGAATTGCCGGGGGTGCAGGGCGGCATGTTCGCGCTGCCCGACCCCGGTCTGACCCAACAGTTTTCCGACCGTTATGCTGCGGCCTACGGCGAACCGCCGCATCCGTTGGCGGGGCTGGCCTATGACGGCATTGCCGCCATCGGTGCCCTGATCAAGGCCGGGAAATCCGATGCCCTTGCGGTGTCGGGGCTGACTCAAGGCTCCGGCTTTGCCGGGGTCAACGGCACCTTTCGCCTGCGCTCCGATGGCACCAGTGAACGCGGTCTGGCCGTGGTGCAGATCATCAACGGGCAGGTGACAGAGATTGACCCTGCGCCGCGGTCCTTTGGTGGCGCCGGGTTCTGAGCTGTCAGCCCCGCTTGACCCCATTGCGGTGCCGGACGCGCTGATCTGTCCAGCAGATGACATTGTCAACGCCCGCGCCCTGCAGCACCGGCTGGAGGCCAGGGTCGCTGCTGCCGGTGGCGGCAAGGCGGCGCGCACCGCCGCCGTGCAGGAACTGGCGGCGGCGCGCGATGCCGGGGTGGCCCGGCTGCAAGCCGCGTTTCTGGCACAGCCCCGTGCCGCGCTGCCGCTGATCCGGGCCCAGGCCTATCTGACCGATGTGCTGGTGGTCAGCGCCTTTCAGGTCTCGATCCGGCAGCTGCACCCGCTGTCCAACCCCACATCGGCGGAACGCATTGCGGTGCTGGCGGTCGGCGGCTGTGGCCGCGCCGAAATGGCCCCCTATTCCGATGTCGATCTGCTGTTTCTGACGCCGTACAAAGTCACGCCCTGGGCCGAAAGCGTCATTGAATCGATGCTGTATATCCTGTGGGATCTGAAGCTGAAGGTCGGCCATGCCACCCGCACCGTCAAGGATTGCCTGCGCCTTGGCCGTGACGATATCACGGTGCGCACCGCGCTGTTGGAACACCGGCTGCTGGCTGGTGATGCCCCGTTGGCGGCAGAACTGAAAGACCGGCTGTGGTCCGACCTGTTCCGCTCCACCGGGCCCGAATTCATCGAAGCCAAACTGGCGGAACGCGAAGCCCGCCACAAGCGGCAGGGCGGGCAGCGCTATGTGCTGGAACCCAATGTCAAGGAAGCCAAGGGCGGCTTGCGCGATCTGCAAACGCTGTACTGGATCGGCAAATACCTGCACCGGGTCGATGATGTGGCGGGGCTGGTGCAACACGGGGTCTTTACCGCCGAGGAACATGCGACCTTTGCCCGGGCTGAAGCATTCCTGTGGGCGGTGCGGTGCCATCTGCACTATGTCGTGGGCCGCGCCATGGATCAGCTGACCTTTGATCTGCAGGTCGAAGTGGCAGAACGCATGGGCTACGGTGACCACGGCGGCCGCCGCGCCGTTGAACATTTCATGCAGGACTATTTCCGCCACGCCACCCGGGTCGGGGAACTGACCCGGGTGTTCCTGACGGCACTGGAAGCCGCCCATGAAAAATCGGTGCCGGGGCTGGTTGGCCTGTTTCGCCGCCGCAAAAAGGTGCGCAACGGCTTTGCGGTGGTGCAGAACCGCCTGTCGGTGGCAGACCCCGTCACCTTTGTCGCCGACAAGCTGAACCTGCTGCGGATCTTTCAGGAGGCGCTGCGCACCGGGCTGTTGCTGCATCCGGTGGCGATGCGGTTGCTGGCGGGCAATCTGGCCCTGATCGACGAAGAAATGCAGGAAGACCCGGTAGCCAATGAAATCTTTCTGGATATGCTGCTGAATCACGGCAACCCGGAACGGGCGCTGCGCCGGATGAACGAACTCGGGGTGCTGGGCGCCTTTATCCCCGAGTTTGAACGGATCGTGGCGATGATGCAGTTCAACGTCTATCACCATTTCACCGTGGATGAGCATATCATTCAGTGCATCTCGACCCTGGCGCAGATCGAACGTGGCGAACTGGTCGAGGAACTGCCGATTGCCAGCCGCATCCTCGCCGATGGGGTCAACCGCAAGGTGATCTATCTGGCAATGTTGCTGCATGATATCGGCAAGGGTCGGCCCGAGGATCATTCCGTGGTGGGTGCCCAGGTGGTGCGCAAACTGGCCCCCCGGTTCGGGCTGGAAAGTGAGGATGCCGATACCGTCGAATGGCTGGTGCGCTATCACCTGCTGATGTCCGACACCGCGCAGAAACGCGATATCGCCGACCCCCGCACGGTGCGCGATTTTGCCCGCGCCGTGAAAACCCGCAAACGGCTGGATCTGATGACAGTGTTGACGGTCTGTGACATCCGCGGCGTTGGCCCCGGCACCTGGAACAACTGGAAAGCCATGCTGCTGCGGCAGCTGTACCGCGATACCGCCACGGCACTGGAAACCGGGCTGGAAGCGGTGAACCGCGAACGGCGCGAAGATGAGGCCAAGGCGGCGCTGATTGCGGCCCTGCCGGGGTGGAGCGAACCGGACATCCAGACCGAAACCGCACGCCATTACGGCCCCTATTGGCAGGGCCTTGGCACTGATACCCAAGTGGTGTTTGCCACCCTGCTGCGCGGCCTCGACGACAGCGAGATTCGCACCGACCTGAAACCTGATCCGGACCGCGATGCCACCCGCGCCTGCTTTGCCCTGGCAGACCATCCCGGCATCTTTTCCCGGCTGGCCGGGGCATTGGCGCTGGTCGGTGCCAATGTGGTGGATGCCCGCACCTATACCTCCAAGGATGGCTATGCCACCGCCGTGTTCTGGATCCAGGATGCCGATGGTGCCCCCTATGAGGCGGCGCGGCTGCCCCGGTTGCGCTCGATGATCGAACGGACCTTCAAAGGCGAAGTGGTGGCGCGCGAAGCCCTGAAATCCCGCGACAAGATCAAGAAACGCGAAGGCCAGTTCCGGTTTCCCACCTCGATCGCCTTCGACAATGACGGCTCCGAGATCTATACCATCATCGAGGTCGATACCCGCGACCGCCCCGGCCTGCTGTATGATCTGACCCGGACGCTGGCCGCCAACAACATCTATATCGCCAGCGCGGTGATCGCCACCTATGGGGCGCAGGTGGTTGACAGTTTCTATGTGAAAGACATGTTCGGGCTGAAGCTGCACGTCAAATCGAAACAGGACGCGCTGGAACGCAGGCTGCGCCAGTCGATCAGCGAAGGCGCTGAACGGGCGCTGTCGTGATGTCAGGCGACAGGTTTCAGGTTCCGCTGGACCAGCCTGGCCAGTCCCGCCCCGGGGGATGCAAGAGGTGACCTCTTTCCCGATTTGGGTGCTCGTCCTCGGCAACATCGCCCTTGCCCTGACGGCAAATGCACTTTCGACCCTCTGGGCGCTTCGCAACGGCCAGGACCTCGTCCTGCTGGCAGTGGTGGTGGTGATTTCGCCGATCATATTTCTCAGTTTCGGCATGGTCTCGTCGCGGGTCGGGCTGGCTGTCGGATCGGCATGGATCGACGCGGCGCTGACGATTTCCTCGGTGCTTCTCGGGATGATCCTGTTTGGTGGCTGGCGCGATGTGTCGCTTGTGCAATATGGCGGCATAGGCCTTGCATTGGCGGGGATCATTCTGATGCAATTCGGCAAGAGCTAGGACCGGTAGCATGCGACCTTTGCGGCTCCGTCGCGACAGATTCGGCAGCGGCACAGGCAAGGTGCAGGGCTGATGGCACAGGTGCGGCTGGTCTCCGGCATTCTGACGGTGGGGGCATGGACCATGCTCAGCCGCCTGTTCGGCTTTGCCCGCGATATCGCCTTTGCCGCCACCATGGGGGCCGGGCCGGTGGCCGAGGCGTTTCTGATCGCGCTGTCGCTGCCCAACCTGTTCCGCCGCTTCTTTGCCGAAGGCGCGTTCAATCTGGCCTTTGTGCCGATGTTTGCCCGCAAACTCGAAGGCGGTGAAGATGCCGCCGACTTCGCCGCCGATGCCCTCACCGGGCTGGCGCTGGTGGTCAGCCTGGTCATGGCGCTGGCAATGATCTGCATGCCCTGGCTGGTCTGGGCGATGGCCAGCGGCTTTCAGGGCGATGCAAGGTTCGCCATGGCGGTGGCGTTCGGCCGCATCACCTTTCCCTATATCCTGCTGATTTCGCTGACGGCGCTGCTGTCGGGCATCCTGAATGCCACTGGCCGGTTTGTCGCAGCGGCGGTGACACCGGTGCTGTTGAACATCTGTCTGCTGGGTGCCACCGGTCTGGCGCTGTGGTTTCACTGGCCGGTCGGCCCGGCGCTGGCCTGGTCGGTGCCGATCGCCGGAGCAGCGCAACTGGCGCTGGTCTGGCAGGCAGCGGCACAGGCGGGCTACCGCATCCTGCCGCGCCGCCCCCGGCTGACGCCCGATCTGCGGCGGCTGGCGCGGGTTGCCGCCCCGGCGATGCTGGCGGGCGGGGTCAGCCAGATCAACCTGCTGGTCGGTAGACAGGTCGCCAGCTTTTATGACGGCGCAGTGGCCTGGCTCAGCTATGCCGACCGGCTGTATCAGTTGCCGCTGGGGGTGGTCGGGGTGGCGATTGCGGTGGTGCTGCTGCCCGACCTCGCACGTCGCCTGCGGGCCGGCGATGGCCCGGGCGGGCAGGCGTCGCTGAACCGTGCCGCCGAATTTGCGCTGGCGCTGACCCTTCCCGCGACTGTGGCGCTGATGGTGATTGCCACCCCGCTGGTCCAGGTGCTGTTCCAGCGCGGCGCCTTCAGTGCCGGTGATACCGCACAAACCGCGCTGTCGGTGCTGATCTATGCCGCCGGTCTGCCGGCACTGGTGCTGCACAAGGTGCTGCAACCGCTGTTCTACGCCCGCGAGGATACCGTGCGCCCGTTTCGCTATGCCCTTGTGTGTCTGGGGGTCAATGCCGGTCTGGCACTGGCGCTGGTGCCGTGGCTCGGGTTCCTGTCAGCCCCGGTCGGGATGACAGCGGCGGCCTGGGCGATGCTGGCGCTGCTCTGGTTCGGCTCACGCTCCATGGGGATGGCAACCGCGCTGGACCCCCGTTTCCGCGCCCGGATGCCCCGGATGGCGCTGGCAGCGGCGGCGATGGGTCTGGTGCTGTGGCTGCTGGCCATGGCGCTGGCCGGTCCGCTGTCCAACCCGCAGTGGCGCTACGGCGCGCTGGCGCTGCTGGTCAGCCTCGGCTCCGCCACCTATTTCGGTATCGGTGCCCTGCTGGGGGCATTCCGGCTGGCTGACTTCAAGTCGTTACTACGGCGCAGTGGTCGTGGTTGAACCGCTCCTACGGCACAAACTCAACGCATCTTGCGCTTGTTTTTCGCAGAAATACTCTGCAGGGGGGTGTGGGGGGATGCAAAATCCCCCCACCGGCCTCGATCACGCACACCGCCCTAGCCTTGCCCGCGCAGCCGTGCCAAAGCCCGGCCCCAGCCGCCGGGGCTGACGACGAAACTCAGCGCAAACCCGGTGACAAAGCCTGCGACATCGGCAACCCACTGGCTGTTGGCCCCGAACAGCACCGAAAACAGCAACTGCGTCGCCAGCAGGAACCCGATCAGCCGGAACGCCTGGACCTGACTGCGCCCGGTCACCTTTGCCGCCACCCACTGGATGAAGGTAAAGGCGCCGATCAGCCCGTAAACCGCCGGATAGCCGCCGACCAGCGGCACCGGATCATTGAGAAACAGCCCGTACACCAATGCCCCGACGATGGCCGAGGCGAAAAACACCGCCAGAACCGCCCATGGGCGAAACAACTCTCCCACCATCTTGCCCAGCGCCAGAATGAACACCATGACGAACAGCGCATGGGTGAAATTGGCATGGACAAACGGATAGGTGACAAACCGCATCAGCTGTTCCACCGGATAGCGCTGGTTTTCCAGCATCCAGTCGAACACCGCATTCGAAAAGGCAAACCGCTCCATCGCTTGCAGCCGCCAGCCGATGGCATCTGCGCCGCCGATGATCCCGCGCGCCCCCAGGCCAAAGGTCGCTTCCATCGCAATCACCGGCAGCGCCAGCAGCCAGACCACCGCTGGCAACCGGTTGATCGGCGAGGCAGTGTGGTCGATATCCATTCCCAGCCCCTTGGTTGACCTGACGCGCCCCCGGCGATAAGCGATGCGAGGCGAAACTTCCAGCCCATCACTTTCCAGCCCGTCAAAAGGGAACGTTCCATGGCCGCAGCAGGCAAGTCCTTCCCCCCCCGGATCTTCTCCGGCATCCAGCCTTCGGGCGGGTTGACGCTGGGCAACTACCTTGGGGCGCTGAAACGCTTTGTGGAAAAGCAGGATCAGGGGATTGAAACCATCTATTGCATGGTCGATCTGCATGCGATCACCGTCTGGCAAGACCCAGGTCGCCTGCGCCAGCAGACCCGCGAACTTGCGGCGGGGTTCATCGCCTCCGGCATCGACCCGGAACGCTCGATCCTGTTCAACCAGTCCCAGGTCTCGGCCCATGCCGAACTGGGCTGGGTGTTCAACTGCGTCGCCCGCATGGGGTGGCTGCAACGGATGACCCAGTTCAAGGACAAGGCGGGCAAGGATGCCGAAAAGGCCAGCGTCGGCCTGTTCTGCTATCCCGATCTGATGGCCGCCGACATCCTGGCCTATCACGCCACTCATGTGCCGGTCGGCGAAGACCAGAAACAGCATCTGGAACTGACCCGCGACATCGCGCTGAAATTCAACCACGATTTCGGCGTGGATTTCTTTCCGATTGTCGAGCCGGTGATCGAAGGGGCGGCAACCCGGGTGATGAGCCTGCGCGACGGCACCGCCAAAATGTCGAAATCCGACCCGTCGGACCAATCGCGGATCAACCTGACCGACGCTGCCGACACCATCGCCAAAAAGTTCAAAAGGGCGAAAACCGACCCTGAACCGCTGCCGGACAGCGTCGAGGGGCTGAAACACCGGCCAGAGGCGCGCAATCTGGTGAATATCTATGCCGCCCTGGCCGATATGACGGTGGATCAGGTGATGGCAGATCATGGCGGCAAGCCGTTTGGCACATTCAAACCGGCGCTGGCCGATCTGGCGGTGGCGAAACTGACCCCGATCAGCCGCGAAATGACCCGGCTGATGCAGGATGTCGGCGAAATTGACCGCATTCTGGGCCGGGGTGCCGACCGGGCAGCGGCAATTGCCGGGCCGATCCTGGAACAGACCTACGATATTCTGGGCATGATCCGCTCTCGGCGCGGCTAGAGTCTGTCCGAGGCTGACAGAAGCGCCAGACAGACTCTGGTTTCCGTCTTTTGTGCATGTCTTGTACCATCAGCCCTTTTGGTTGACCGATCGGCGTCCCGTCCCGGATGAAATGTAGGGTGTCGTGCTTGCACGCACCTCTTGCCCCGAATGGTGCGTGCAAGCAC
>JAYTDA010000450.1:0-39137 GCA_043736155.1 Paracoccaceae bacterium
GTCGGGGCAGGCCCCGACCTACCAACGTACGCGTAGGTCGGGGCCTGCCCCGACTCGGTCGGACCCAACTCCACCGGTCCCGGCACCATCACCGCCAGCCCCTCGGCAGTGATGTCCGCCACCACGGCGCGGCGCGCCTCAAACCGGTCCAGCTCGCGATACTTCGCCGGCACCATGTTGTCGGCGGCCTCATCGGCCCGCATCACGCCGCGCGTGTCCATCAATGGATAGAGCGGAATGCCGTTGCGCAGCGCCACGCCATAGTCGTTGAAATCATGCGCCCCGGTGACTTTCACCGCACCGGAGCCGAACAACGGATCGGGATATTCATCGGTGATGATCGGGATCAGACGGCGTTCTGCCTTCGGCCCCACCGGAATTTCGCAAAGCTTCCCGATGATTGGCGCATAGCGCGCGTCCGATGGATGAACCGCCACTGCGCCATCCCCAAGCATGGTTTCGGGGCGGGTCGTGGCGATGGCGATGTAGTCGCGCTTCTCGCGCAGGGTCACATTGCCTTCAACGTCCGTCTCGACATATTCGTAACTTTCCCCCTCGGCGAGGGGATATTTGAAATGCCACATGAACCCGTCAACCTCGATATTCTCCACCTCAAGGTCGGAAATCGCGGTTTCAAAATGCGGGTCCCAGTTGACCAAGCGCTTGCCGCGATAGATCAAGGGGTCGGGATTGCCTGCCGCGTCCTTGTGGTGGAACATCTCGACAAACACCTTCAACACCGCCTGCTGAAAATGCTCGTCCATGGTAAAGGCGGTGCGCGACCAGTCGCACGAGGCGCCAAGCCGTTTCAGCTGCCCCAGAATCGTCGCCTCGGAGCGGTCTTTTTGTTCCCAAACCTTCTCCAGAAACGTCTCCCGCCCCAGTTCGCGCCGCCCGGGTTGCTGGCTGAGCGCCAGTTCGCGCTCCACCACCATCTGGGTCGCGATCCCGGCATGGTCGGTGCCGGGTTGCCACAATGTGTCAAAGCCGCGCATCCGGTGCCAGCGCACCAGAATATCCTGCAGCGTGTTGTTGAAGGCATGGCCCATGTGCAGCGAACCGGTGACATTGGGCGGCGGGATCACGATGGAAAACGCCGCGGCCCCGGCCCGCGCGTTGGCCCCGGCCCTGAATGCCCCCGCCTGCTCCCAGGCGGCATAAATCCGCGCTTCGGCCTCGGCTGCGTCAAATGTCTTTTCCATCGGCATGGCACTGTCCTGCTGGCAACTCAAAGCTGCCCTGATCTAGCTAATCCGCAAGCCAACGCCAAGCCTTAACCCCCGATAGCCCTGCCAGCTCATTTTTCTGTTCAAAAATATCCCCGCCGGAGGCTCCGGCCGTGCCAGCAGCACGAACCTCACACAGCCCGGTCCATCTTGGTTGACAGATGGATCAGGCTTTCCGAGCTTTTCACCCCGGTAATCGCGCCAATTGTGTCCAGCACCTCATCCAGCGCGCTGGTCGACTGCGCTGCCACCTGCAACAGCAGATCGACCCGGCCGGTGGTGGTGTGGATGCTTTCCACCGCCGCCAGCGCCTTCAGCCGTGACAGGATGTTGGGCTGGCTGCGCGGTTCCACCGCCAGCAGAACCGTTGCCCGGATCCGGCCCAGCCGCCCGGCTTCGCCCAGCTTGACGGTATAGCCCGCGATGATGCCCGACACCTCCAGCCGCTCCAGCCGGGCCTGGATGGTGGAGCGCGCCACCTTCAGTTTGCGTGACAGGGTCGCCACCGAAATCCGCGCATCGGCCCCCAGCAGCGCCAGAATCGAGAGATCGAGGTCATCCATTGCAATGTGCCAGCCTTTTCGTCATTATAACGCCACAAAACGGCAAAACAACTCTTTTGATCGGTGACTTTGCATATCATATCCGGCATCCTGATGTCACGGCGCTTTGCGGCACGGACAGAACTGTTCCAAACCAAGACGACACCAAACACCGAGACCACGAACCAAAAAAACAATCGCGTAAGCGGCTCTGACGTCGGGCATCCGGGCAAGAGGTGGCTGCGCTCTGTTGGCACAGAAAGGAACGCCGATGGGGCTCTCGAAAACAATCTGGTCAAATCCAGCAGAATTCCTGCGTGTACAGGCCCCGGCTGATCCGGTGCTGCTGTTTGCGCCTTCGGTGTTGCAGGCCACGGCGCGCCGGTTCATTGACGGCTTCCCCGGCCTTGTCACCTATGCGGTGAAATCGAACCCGGATGAAATGGTGGTGCAGAACCTGTCTGCCGCCGGGGTGCGTGGCTTTGATGTGGCCTCGCCCTTTGAGATCCGGATGATCCGCCGTTTGGCCCCCGATGCCGCCCTGCATTACCACAACCCGGTGCGCAGCCGCGCCGAAATCGCTGTGGCGGTTGAACATGGCGTGAAAAGCTATTCGGTCGACAGCCTGTCTGAACTGCACAAGCTGGCAGATCAGGTACCGACCGAAGGCTGCGAGATCTCGGTGCGCTTCAAACTGCCGGTCAACGGCTCCGCTTATAATTTCGGTGCCAAGTTCGGGGCCACTGCCGAACTGGCAGTGGAGGTGCTGCGCGAGGTGGTCCGCCTCGGCTTTGTGCCGTCGCTGACCTTTCACCCCGGCACCCAGATGGCGGACCCGATGGTGTGGGATCACTATATCCGCAAAGCGGCATGGATCGCCGCGACGGCCGGTGTGACGATTGCGCGGCTGAATGTCGGTGGCGGGTTCCCGTCGTACCGCACCCGGGGCCAGCACCCGCCGTTGGAGGAAATCTTCGGCATCATCGGGCGTGCCACCACTGAGGCTTTTGGCGACAGCCGTCCGGCGCTGGTTTGTGAACCGGGGCGTGGCATGGTGGCCGATGCCTTTGCGGTGGTGAACCGGATCAAGGCGATCCGCGATGGCAGCCATGTGTTCCTGAACGATGGCTACTATGGCTCGCTGAACGAGCTGTGCCTGATCGGCGTCATCGACCGGATCGAGGTGGTCAGCCCGGATGGGGTCAAGCGCACCGGCGCTGCGCAACCCCGCGTGGTCTTTGGGCCGACCTGCGACAGTACCGACCGTCTGCCCGGCGAAGTGATGCTGCCGTCGGACATTGCCGAAGAGGATTTCGTGCTGATTCAGGGCATGGGGGCCTATTCCACTGTGACCAATACCAAGTTCAACGGCTTTGGCGATCTGACGATTGCCACGGTTTTGTCGCTGCGGACATAGGCCCTGGCGCGCACCCGTCAGGCGGCCCCGGGTCAGGCCCGGGGCCGTTTTCGTTTGTGGTCATTTCGATGATCGAGATTGTGGACGAAGGGTCGTTTCAACCCTATCCTGAACTGGAACTATTGGACGAACCGCCTTGGCTTGAGATTTCAACCCAGACTTTGTCGAAAATCCTAGGTTCATCGCGGCAAGCGTCAATATTCCGTCCAACTTGCATGGTTAGGATGATGGTACGGCCCGATCCCGATCCCGATCCCGATCCAAGGACATTGCCAAAGTGCTGATTGACACCCGCCCCTGTCCGCCTCGTCCCGGTGCATTGGCCGGCCTGCCGGATCATTGGTACCGGCTGGTTCACCGACCCCTGTCGGCATTGGTCAAGGGAGCGCGCGGATGCTGCCGCCCAATGGTCTGATCCGCTGGACCCGGCCGGACCGGTCAGAGGCCCCGGTGCGGGGCCGGGTGGACCATGTGGTCATCCTTGATGGCACCCTGTCGTCGCTGGATGCCGGCTATGAAACCAACGCCGGGCTGACCTACCGGCTGTTGTCAGAGGTGACACCGAAACGCCGGGTGTCGCTGTATTACGAGGCGGGGATTCAATGGCAGGGCTGGCGGCGGATCAATGATCTGATTCAGGGCCGCGGCATCAACCGGCAAATCCGCCGCGCCTATGGGTTCCTTGCCTCGCGCTACCGCCCCGGTGACCGGATTTTCCTGTTTGGCTATTCGCGCGGTGCCTATGCGGTGCGGTCGCTGGCTGGAATCATCGATCAGGTCGGGCTGTTGAGTGCCGATCATGCCACGGTGCGCAACATCACCCAGGCCTATCGCCACTATCAGATGACCCCCGGCACCGATGCCGCCCGCGCCTTTGCCGCCGCCCATTGCCACCCCGGGGTTGAGGTGGAGATGATCGGGGCCTGGGATACCGTCAAGGCGCTGGGCCTGCGGTTTCCGCTGCTATGGATGCTGACCGAGCCGAAACACGCGTTTCACAACCACCATCTGGGCGACAGGGTGCGTCACGGTTTTCACGCTCTGGCGCTGCATGAAACCCGCGCCGCCTTTGCCCCGGTGCTGTGGGACAGCCCCGCCGAAGACAAGGCGCGGATCGAGCAAATCTGGTTTCGCGGGGCCCACGGCGACATTGGCGGGCAACTTGGTACCCATCAGGTGGCGCGCCCTCTGGCCAATATTCCACTGGTCTGGATGCTGGAACGCGCCGAGGCGCTGGACCTGCCGCTGCCACCCGGCTGGCGCGAGCGGTTCCCCTGTGCCAGCGATGTGCCGATGCTGGGCACCTGGTCCAATTTCGGCAAACTGTTCCTGATCCGGTCGCGCCGCAGGGTCGGGGTCGATGGGTCCGAGGCGCTGCACCCGAGCGCCGTTGATCCGGTGCCCAAAGCGCTGCGCCGCCGCATGGTGTTCGGCTTTTCGCGCCGGGTGAACTGATTTTCTGCACGGGCCGGGCCGGTCGCCCCCCCCCCGAAAAAGCCGGGGGTCTGCGCGCCCCCCGGACCCCCTGCGGAGTGCTTTCACGAAAGGCAAGCCGGAACGACAGCGGCGATGGCTGCGCCGATGATGCCATGAAAAATCGGGGGCAGGCCAGGCCCGCCCCCGTTAGGTGGGAGATCTCGTTGTGGCCCTCAGGCCACTTTTTCCAGCGCAACATCCGGGGCATAGCCCAGCGCCAGGCAAACGCTGCGGGTCAGTTGTGGCCGGTTCAGCGTGTAGAAATGCAGATCTTCCACCCCACCCTGCAGCAGATCATCGCACAGTTCGGCGCAAATGGCAGTCGCCAGCAACTCCTCGCGCCCGTCGCGGCGGGCGGTGGCAAAGGCCTCATCCAGCCACAGCGGGATCGGGGTACCGCAGCGGCTGGCAAACTTGCGCACCCCGTCCCAATTGTCGATCGGCAGGATGCCGGGGATGATCGGGGCGCTGATGCCGGCGGCGGCGCAGCGGTCACGAAAACGAAAGAAGGTGTCGGCTTCAAAGAAGAACTGGGTGATGGCGGAATGGGCACCGGCGTCAATCTTGGCCTTCAGCCAGTCGATGTCGGCGGCGCTGTTCGCCGCTTCGGGATGTTTGTCGGGATAGGCGCCGACCCGGATGCGGAATTTACCCATATCGGCCAGCGCCGCGATCAGGTCGCAGGAATTGGCGAAACCCTCGGCATGGGGGGTGAATTTCGCCGCCCCTTTCGGGGCATCACCGCGCAAAGCCACGATTTCGGTCACCCCGGCGGCGGCATAGGCGGCGGCAATCTCCAGCGTCTCTGCCCGGCTGGCATCGACACAGGTCAGATGCGCCGCGAGGTTCAGGCCGTAGTTGCGGCCAATCGTCGCCACCGCCTCATGCGTCAGTTTGCGGGTGGTGCCACCGGCGCCATAGGTCACCGAGACAAACTCCGGCTTCAGTGGTGCCAGCGCCTGCACGGTTTCCCACAGGCGAAAGCTGGCATCGAGGGTTTGCGGCGGAAAAAACTCGAAACTGATACGCGGACTGATATGCGGACTGGTATGAGGGGTAGGCATGGCAAACTCCTGCTGTTGACCCCTTGTCGCAGGTCCGGCGATGTGAGACAAATTCATAATCTTCAAGATAGTTATGAGGATCACCACAAGATGCATCTGGAATTCCGCCATCTGCGCAGCATCAAGGCCATCCATGATGCCGGGGGTCTGGCGCGGGCCGCCGACCTGATGAACATGACGCAATCGGCACTCAGCCATCAGATCAAGGGGCTGGAGGATCAGGCCGGGGTCGAACTGTTCGTGCGCCGCGCCAAGCCGCTGAAGCTGTCTGCTGCCGGTCTGCGGCTGTTGAAGCTGGCGGAACGGGTGTTGCCAGAGATCGCGGCGCTGGAACAGGATTTCCGGGCGCTGATCGCCGGGAAGTCGGGGCGGCTGCATATCGCCATCGAATGCCACGCCTGTTTTGACTGGCTGTTCCCGGTGCTGGAACAGTTTCGCCATTCCTGGCCGGAGATTGATGTGGATATCCGCCCGGGTCTTGCCTTTGACGCCCTGCCCGCCCTGCAGCGCGAAGAGGTCGATCTGGTGATCTCTTCCGACCCCGAGGTGACCCCCGGCGTGGAGTTTGCCCCTTTGTTCGACTATGCGCCGATGTTTGTCGCCTCGGCGCAGAACCCGCTGGCCGCCAAGGCTTTTGTGGAAGCCGAGGATTTCCGCGACCAGATGCTGATCACCTATCCGGTGGACCGTGCGCGGCTGGACATCTTTACCGAACTCCTGACGCCCGCCCGGGTCGAGCCGCGCGGGGTGCGGCAGGTGGAGCTGACATCGGTGATCCTGCTGCTGGTCGCCTCGAACCGCGGGGTGGCGGTGTTGCCGGACTGGGTTTTGCGCGAGGTGAAGTATCATTCCGATTATGTCACCCGGCCCCTGACCGCCACCGGCCGGGTCAAGCGGATGTATGCCGCCGTGCGCGCCGAAGACATGGGCCGCCCGTTCATGGCGCATTTCATCCGGCTGGCGCGGAGCGAACCGGTGAAACTTCAACGCGAATAGCGGTGCCGCCCTTTCCATATCGCTCCTTGCGCTATAAAGGCAGCGGCTGACCCACCGGAGTAGCACGATGCAAGGCAGCGCCAACCTCAACCTGATGATCAAGGCAGCGCGCAAGGCGGGGCGGAGCCTGGTCAAGGATTTCCGCGAAGTGGAAAATCTGCAAGCCTCGATGAAGGGACCGGGGGATTTTGTCAGCCGTGCCGATCTGGCGGCGGAAAAGATCCTGCGCGATGACTTGATGGGGGGGCGGCCGACCTATGGCTGGTGCGCCGAGGAATCCGCTGCGGTGGCGGGCGAAGACCCGACCCGGCGCTGGATCGTTGATCCGTTGGATGGCACCTCGAACTATCTGCATGGCTTGCCGCATTGGGGGATTTCCATTGCGCTGGAGCATAAACGCGAGATCGTGGCGGCGCTGGTCTATGACCCTGCCAAGGATGAGATGTTTGTCGCCGAAAAGGGCCAGGGTGCCTGGATGAATGACCAGCGTATCCGGGTTTCCGGGCGCAAGGTGATGCTGGAGTGCCTGTTCGGTACTGGTATTCCGTTTGGAGGCCGCCGCGAATTGCCCGATACCTTGCAAGACCTTGCTCGGCTGATGCCCGGCTGTGCCGGGGTGCGGCGCTGGGGAGCTGCGTCGCTGGATCTGGCCTATGTCGCCGCCGGGCGGCTGGATGGCTTTTGGGAACGCGGGTTGCAGCCCTGGGATATTGCCGCCGGGTTGCTGTTGGTGCGCGAAGCCGGCGGCTTTGCCGATCCAATCCAGCCGGGCGAGGATATTCTGGCCCGAGGTGCGGTGATTGCCGGCAATGCCGCAGTTTATGACCCGTTCGTCAGGGTGATCCGCAATCAGTGACGGTTGGTTCGGTCGGACGGGTGGTTGACACCATCGACCATAGGCACATCGCCCAGATCGCGCGGGTTCACCCCTGCGATACAGCCGACATTGATCCCGTACTGCGAAGGGTCTGATCGGCGCTGGTGATGGGTATAGATGCCACAGACCGAACAGAACCAGTGTTTCGCGGTTCCAGTGTTGAATTGATACAGCGACAGCTTGTCTGCGCCTTGCACAATACGAACATCCGCGACACGGGCGCTGACAGCAATTGCGCCGCGCCTTCTACAAAACGAACAATCGCAGCGTCGTGCGGTGTTGAACCCATCAGTCAGCTTCACCGCCAGTTCGACCGCACCACAATGACAGGTTACCTGCACCATCAGCGCCGCCTGACCAGCGGTATGCTGGACCGGGCATAGCGCGCCTCGGGGTGCGGCGGGGTGCCGTGGGTGCGGGACCAGAACCGGGTGCCGCCACGCCCCAGCCAGGATGGCAGCATCAGCGCCATCCCCAGCACAAAGCCGCCGATATGTTCCCAATAGGCCACGCCATCCTGTGCCGCATTGGCGGCCATGCCGTAGACCAGTTGCAACCCGAACCAGACCAGCAGCACCAGCCAGGCCGACACCGGAAAGATCCGGAAAAATACCACAAAGATGAACAGCACATCGATCCGCGCCTTGGGGAACAGCAACAGATAGCCGCCCAACAGCCCGGCAATCGCCCCGGATGCCCCTATGGTGGGGATCGGTGACGACGGATCGGCCAGAACCTGCGCCAATCCGGCACCCACGCCACAGGCGAGGTAATAGCCCAAGTACCCCAGATGCCCCAGTTCATCTTCCAGATTGTCGCCAAAGATCCACAAGAACAGCACGTTGCCCAAAAGATGCATCCAGCCGCCATGCAGGAACATCGCGGTGACAAGGCTGACCAGATTGTTCCCGGCGACCACTTCGCGCGGCACCATGCCCCAGGTGCCGAAAAAGGCATCACCCTGCGCCGTTGCCGCCAGATAGGGGTAAGTCGCCAGAAATACCCCGATATTCAGCGCCATCAGCGCATAGGTGATGATCGGCGTGCGGGTCGAGGGGTTATGGTCGCGGAGCGGAAACATGCGGCAAGGCTGGCCGATTGTGCGGTGCCGGTCAAGTTGTCGCGATCAAGTAATCCTGTTCAAGCCGTGCCCATTTCCGCCAGCAGTTCGGCATTGCCGCCCGACGCGGTGGTATCGATGCACAGATGGCGTTCCAGCAGCACATGCGCCTGATCCGGGTGATCGGTGATCAGCGGCAAGATCGGGCCGGGGCGGCTGGCCAGCGCCTGTGCCAGTGCCCGGCCCGTTTCGTCATCGCCCCACCAGATCACGCCGGAACAGCCGGTCAACCGGGTCAGGGCCGCAGGATCGAAGCTGCCACCGGCTGCGACAGCAAGCCCACCCAGCGCCTGCACCGCCGCCAGCTGTGCCGCCGCTGCGGCGGCTCCGGGTCCAAGGCACAGCAGGGGCGGGCGCTGGATCAGGCTCAGGCGGTTGGATTCGCCGGTGGGTCCGGGCAGAACCTCGATGGCATGAGGCAGGTGCGCCAAAGGCATCCGGTTCAGCGCCTGTTGCAGCGCAACCTCATCGGCGGGGCCGGTCCAGTGGCCAGCGGCCCCCGCCGCACCTTTGGTCAGCCGCAACAGGGTCATCGGCCCCCCCGCCTTTGGCCCGGTGCCGGAAAGCCCTTCACCGCCAAACGGTTGGCTGCCCACCACCGCGCCGATCTGGTTGCGGTTGACATAGGTGTTGCCCACCCGGATCCGGTCGACAATCGCCTGTACCCGGTCATCGATCCGGGAATGCAGACCAAAGGTCAGGCCGTAACCGGTGGCATTGACCGCATCGATCACCGCATCAATCTCGGACGCGCGAAAGGTGACAACATGCAGAACCGGGCCGAAAATCTCCTGCCGCATCTCGGCAATCGAACCCAGGCGGATCACGGTGGGGGGCACGAAATGCCCGATGGCCGGTGCTGGCAGCTGTTTGATGATCCGCCCTTCGGCGCGGGCGGTTTCGATATGGGCGCGGATGCTGGCAGCACTTTCGGCATCAATCACCGGGCCGATATCGGTGGCGAGGTCCCAGGGATCGCCCAAGGCCAGCTCATCCAGCGCGCCAGACAGCATCTGCAGCACCGGCCCGGCGATATCCTGTTGCAGATAAAGACAGCGCAGCGCCGAACAGCGTTGGCCGGCGGATTGAAAGGCCGAGGCCAGAATGTCGCGCACTGCCTGTTCCGGCAGCGCGGTGCTGTCGACCAGCATGGCATTCAACCCACCGGTTTCGGCGATCAGTGGCGCACCGGGGGCCAGATGCCGCGCCATCGCGGCGCGGATCAGCCGGGCGGTGTCGGTGGAGCCGGTAAAGGCCACGGCGTTGATGCGCGGATCCGAGGTCAGCGCCGCCCCCACGCTGCCGCCATCGCCCGGCAGCAGTTGCAAGGCAGTGGTGGGCACCCCGGCGCGGTGCAGCAGGCCGGTGGCAAAGGCCGCAATCAGCGGGGTCTGCTCGGCAGGTTTGGCCAGAACACCATTGCCCGCCGCCAAAGCCGCCGCGATCTGGCCGGTAAAGATCGCCAGCGGGAAATTCCACGGGCTGATGCAGGTAACAAGCCCGCGCGGGCCATGGCGCAGCGCGGGGATTTCACTGGCGTAATAGCGCAGGAAATCAACGGCTTCGCGCAGTTCGCTGACGGCATCGGCCAGGGTCTTGCCAGCCTCGCGTGACAGCAGGGCAAAGATCGGGCCAAATGCCTGCTCCATCAGATCGGCGGCGCGGTTCAGCACTTTGGCGCGTTCATCCGCGCTGGCGCCCCAGGGTTTCGCGGCGGCCAAGGCGGTAGCAATATCGGCGACTGAGGCTTGCGCCACCTCCCCCACCACATCGGCGGGGTCGGCGGGGTTCAGCACCGGCATCGGTGCCAAAGCGGCTGCGGTGCCCGCCAGCATCGGGCCAGCGGTGAACCGGGTCGTGCGATGCGGGCTGCGCGCAAGTTCGATGGCGGCAAGTGTCGCCGCATCGGTCAGATCAAAACCCCGCGCGTTGCGGCGGCCGGGGAACAGGTCGGGGCCACGTTTCAGGCCAGGGTTTTCCGGGTGCGGCAACAGCGCTGTCATCGCGTTAAAAGGGTCAGCGGCAACCTGTTCCGGCGGCACCTCCGCATCGACGATCTGGTTGACAAAGGACGAGTTGGCCCCGTTTTCCAACAGCCGCCGCACCAGATAGGCCAACAGATCGCGGTGCGCCCCGACCGGGGCATAGATCCGGCAGCGGGTGCCTTCGGCTTTCAGCACGATCTCGTGCAGCCGTTCGCCCATGCCATGCAAGCGCTGGAATTCAAAGGCGGATTTGTCGGTCTTTAGATGCTTTTCGGCTGCCATATCCAGAATTGCCGCCACCGTATGGGCGTTGTGGGTGGCAAACTGCGGATAGATCCGGTCTGTCATCCCCAGCAGTTTGCGGGCATTGGCGATATAGGACACATCGGTGGCGGCTTTGCGGGTAAACACCGGGAAACTTTGCAGCCCCAACACCTGCGCCCGTTTCACCTCGGCGTCCCAATAGGCCCCCTTGACCAGCCGCACCATGATCCGCCGATCGAACCTTTGCGCTGTGGCATGCAGCCAATCCAGCACCGGCCCGGCGCGGCGACCGTAAGCCTGCACCACCACGCCAAAGCCGTCCCATCCGGCCAGCGACGGGTCCGACAGCACCGCCTCGATCACCTCGAGCGACAGGGTCAGGCGGTCCGCCTCTTCGGCATCAATGTTGAAGCCAAGGCCCGCCGACCGCGCCAAAGCCGCCAGCGCCTTGACCCGTGGCACCAGTTCGGCCAGTACCGAGGCGCGCTTTGCCACCTCGTAGCGCGGATGCAGGGCCGACAGCTTCACCGAAATGCCGGGGTTGGCCCGGATGTCGGTGCTGGTGCAGGCCATGGCAATCGCCGAGATGGCCCGCGAATAGCTCAGGTGATAGCGCCGGGCGTCAGCTTCGGTGCGCGCCGCCTCGCCCAGCATGTCGTAGCTGTAGGTATAGCCCTGCGATTCCAGCGTCTTTGCCCGGTTCATTGCCAGATCAATGCTCTCCCCCAGCACGAATTGCCGCCCCATTTCCTTCATCGCCCGGGTCACTGCCCGCCGGATCACCGGCTCGCCCAGCCGTTTCAGCGCCGATTTCAGATGGCCAACCACGCCCGGTTCGCGGTCATCCAGCACGCGGTCATCCAGCACGCGGCCGGTCAGCATCAAGGCCCAGGTCGAGGCATTGACCAGACTGGAGGCAGAGCGGCCCAGATGGCGGCCCCAATCCGATGGCGCAATCTTGTCTTCGATCAGCGCATCCATGGTGTCGGCGTCAGGCACCCGCAACAAAGCCTCTGCCAGACACATCAGCGCAATGCCTTCGTCGGTCGACAGGCCATATTCGGCCAGAAACACCTCCATCAGCCCGGGCCGGACCGAGGCGCGGATGGCGCGCACCAGATCGGCACCCCGCGCTGCAATGCGGGTGCGCTGGTCGGCGGTCAGGGCGGCATCGGCGATCAGCCGGGTGAGGGTCTCGCCTTCATCCGCCAGAGTGTCGGCTTCGATTTTGGACCAGTGCGCGGTGGTTGGCATGCGGGACTCCCTTTGCCGCAGGATAGCAGGTTACCGGCGGGCGATTTTCCTGTAGTTGGGTCTGGCACGGGTGAAAGGGCTGAAAATGGATGCAACGGCAGTTCAGATGGATGGCTTTGACCGGGCAATCCTGCATCAGTTGCAGATTGATGGCCGGATGTCGGTGGCGGATCTGGCACGCCGCGTTGGCCTGTCGAAATCGCCGGTGCAGGCGCGGCTGAAGCGGCTGGAGGCCAATGGGGTGATCCTCGGCTACCGCGCGCAACTGGACCCGATCCGGATGGGTCGCGCCCACGTCGCCTTTGTCGAGGTGCGGCTGGCCGATACAAGGGAAGCGGCGTTGCAGGCGTTCAATAAAGCCGTGCAGGCCCTGCCAGAGGTGGAACAGTGCCATATGATCGCCGGCGGTTTCGACTATCTGCTGAAGGTGCGCACCGCCGACATCATGGCCTACCGCGCCTTTATGGGCGAGCGGCTGTCGGCCCTGCCGCATGTGATGGCCACCTCGACCTATGTGGCGATGGAGGCGGTGAAAGACAGCGGCTGAGCGCCGCGCCGCAACGCCATGGCCTTTACCCTGGGCAATCCGGCGCGATCGGTGAATCCGGTGCAGAGCCGGGTACCCGGGAGGGGAAATGGGAGACGCAGGGACTTGAAATCCCGGTGTGCTTGACGAAAGCGTAACCGGACGATGCGCTTGGTCTGATATCAGACCGCCGGGGCCCGCAATGGGCCCGAAAAGGTTCTTGAGGCGCGCTTAGGCGGGACTTAAAAGGACCATCATGGCCGCTTGCCGAAACTGGTAGACGGAAGGCACTTAAAATGCCTCGGGCTCCGCCCGTGTGGGTTCGAGTCCCACAGCGGCCACCACTCAACCCTGACGGCCTGCCATTGCCCCGCCCGGCCCCGGCCACCTGGCGCAGCCCGGGCCCGCCATGGCCGCCATTGGCGAAGCTATGGCGCAAGTGCGGGTAGGTTCTGGCGATGAACGCCGGCACACCGGGCGCGCCATCGCGATCCGGGACATCACGCCCCTTGATTCTTGGCGCAACCCGTCGCAGCCTGACCAAAGGCAGGAACGTTGGGTGGCATGGCGCAGAATTTCCGGCAGACCGAGATTCTGAAACTGGCCCGCGATCAGGGCAAGGTGGTGGTCGAGGATCTGGCCGCCCATTTTGCCGTGACCTTGCAGACCATTCGCCGCGATCTGACCGAGCTGTGTGACGGCGGCGAACTGACCCGGGTTTATGGCGGTGCCATCATCGCCTCCGGTGTCGTCAATATCGGCTACGAGGACCGCCGCGCCCTGAATGCCGAGGAAAAGGACCGGATCGGGCGGCTGTGTGCCGCGGCGATCCCGCATGAGGCGTCGCTTTTCCTCAACATCGGCACCTCTACCGAGGCGGTGGCGCGGGCGCTGCTCGGCCACCGCAATCTGCTGGTGGTCACCAACAATCTGAATGTCGCCAATATCCTGGCCGCCAATGCCAGCGCCGAGGTGATCGTGGCCGGTGGGGTGCTGCGCCGCGCCGATGCCGGTCTGGTCGGCGATGTGACGCTGGATATGGTGCGCCATTTCAAGGTGGATTTCGCGGTGATCGGCACCTCGGGGCTGGATGAAGACGGTGACCTGCTGGATTTCGATTTCCGCGAGGTGCGGGTCAGCCAGGCGATCATCAAACAGGCACGCCGCAGCTTTCTGGTCGCGGACCGGTCAAAGTTTCACCGCGCGGCCCCGGTGCGCATCGCGTCATTGGCGGAGATTGACATCTTTTTTACCGATGCCGATCCGCCGGACAGCGTGCAAACCCTGTGCCGCGACTGGGGAACCACGATTGCGGTGGCCGGGCAGGTGTGAACGGGCTGGGGTGTACGGGCTGGGGTGTACGGGCTGGGGTGAAATTGAACAGATGAAAAGGGGCTGACATGGACGGGCAAGACCAGATCGCGACCAACACTGCGGGGCATAATCTTGGCCACGCCACCGAACGCGCCGACATGGCGGCGGCCTTTCGCTGGACCGCGCGGCTGGGGATGAACGAGGCGGTGGCCAACCACTTTTCGCTGGCGGTCAGCGACGATGGCAAACGGTTTCTGATCAACCCGAACCAGCGGCATTTCGCCCTGATCCGCGCCAGTGACCTGTTGCTGCTGGATGCCGATAACCCGGATGTGCTGAACCGCCCCGATGCACCCGACCCGACCGCCTGGGGGCTGCATGGTTCGATCCACCGAGCGGTACCGCATGCCCGGTGTGTGCTGCATGTGCATTCGATCTTTGCCACCGTGCTGGCCAGCCTGGCCGACAGCAGCCTGCCGCCGATCGACCAGAACTGTGCCACCTTTTACGGGCGCTATGTGATTGACGATGGCTATGGCGGCCTGGCGTTCGAGGCGGAGGGCGCGCGCTGCGCCGCCATGCTGCAGGATCCGAAAAACAACGTGATGATCATGGGCAACCACGGGGTTCTGGTGCTGGGCACCGGGGTCGCCGATGCGTTCAACCGACTCTACTATTTCGAACGCGCGGCGGAAACCTATATCCGCGCCTTGCAGACCGGGCAAAAGCTCCGGGTTTTGTCGCATCAGGTGGCATCGCGGGTGGCCGCCGAAATGGATGACTATCCGGGGCAGGCCGAACGCCATCTGGCGGACCTGCGCGCGATCCTGGACCGTGAAGGATCGGATTACGCCGCCTGACGCAAAGGTCTCTGCCGGGTGGTCGGCGAGACGGAATTTTTCAAATTCCGGCCCGATTTCCGTCCGGAAATCGGCGGTTTCGGGCGTGGGCTATGGCATCGCCAGTTCGATCAGGCACGGGCCGTTGCCGGCAAAGGCGCGGGCCAGCGCCGCATCCAGCGCCGCTGCCGTGGTGACCCGCTCTCCCGGCACGCCATGGCCCTGCGCCAGTGCCACCCAATCGAGGCGCGGGTCTTCGACATCAAACATCCGCGCTGCATTGCGGCCCACTTTGGTGACCCCGACATTGGCCAGTTCGCCGCGCAGGATCTGATAACCCCGGTTGGCAAAGATCAGGGTCACCACGTTCAGCCGTTCGCGCGCCATCGTCCACAGCGCCTGCAGCGTGTACATCGCCGAGCCGTCGCCGAGCAGCGCCACCACCGGCCGGTCGGGGCAGGCCACCGCTGCCCCCAACGCCAGCGGCAAGCCGTTGCCAATGGCACCGCCCATCAGGCACAGCCAGTCATGCGGCGCGGCGCCTTTGGTGGCCAGCGCCACCGGGGCTGCCGCGGTAATCGCCTCATCCACCACCACCGCACCGGCGGGCAGACGGGCGGCCAGCACCGCGCCGATGGTTTCGGCAGTCAGCGGCGCGGCAGCGGCCGGGGGCGCAGGAAGATCGGCGGCTTGCACCGGGCCAAGGCCAGTGGCACCGGTCGCCGCTGCCAGCAGGGACAGGGTGGCCAGTACATCCATTTCAGGCAGGCACAGATCCAGCAGTGTGCAATCCGGCGGTTCGGGGGTGCTGGCCTTGCCGGGGTAGCCGAAAAAGTTGGTGGGTCTGCCGGTGCCGCAGATCACCATCGCGGTCAGGTCGGCCAAAGCCGCTGCTGCCAGATCGGGATGATAGGGGATCGGTGTCATCGGCACCGCACCGGCACCGCGTTCCAGCCGGCTGAAAAAACACGGCACCAGCAACCGGCACCCGGTTGCTGCGGCGATGCGCCCCGCCAGTTGCGCCCCGGCGCCCCAGGTCGCCGCCCCGCCGAGCAGCAGCGCCGCCCCGGGATCGCGCAAAGCCTGTGCCGCTTTGGCAATGGCGTCGGGTGGCGGAATTGCCAGGGCGGCGAGGGGCGGGCATTGAACCGCCGCTCCCTCCGCCTCTTCCCATGCGGTATTGGCGGGCAGGATCAGCGTGGCAATCTGGCCGTTGGCTGACCGTGCCGCCGTCAGCGCTGCCGCGCCATCGAGGGCCAGCGCTGCGGCGGCGGTCGAGGTGCGGACCCAATGCGAGACGGTGCGGCTGATCCCGGCGGTGTCGCCGCGCAGCGGGCTTTCATGCGCCAGATGCCAGGTCGCATGGTCGCCCAGAATGGTCAGAACCCCGGAATGCGCCTTGCGGGCATTGTGCAGATTGGCAAAGCCGTTGCCAAAGCCGGGGGCCAGATGCAGCAGCGTTGCCGCCACCTGACCGGTCATCCGGAAATAGCCATCGGCGGCCCCGGTGGCACCGCCCTCGAACAGGCACAGGATGCAGCGCAGGTCGGGTTGCTGATCCAGTGCCGCGACAAAGTGCATCTCCGAGGTGCCGGGATTGGCGAAACAGACCTGCAAGCCATTGGCCAGCAAGGTTTTGACAAGGGTTTCGGCGCCGTTCATTGCATAGGGTCCATGTTGGTGTGCGGCTCCGAATTGGATTGGTGCGGGATCGGGGGGATGTGCGACGCTTTCAGTGGAAAGCCGGGGGGTTTCACACCCCCCGGACCCCCGGTGGGATATTTATGAACAGAAAATGAATGGAGGGGAAAGGGTCATGTGATCCAGACCCGTCCTTGTGGTGGCAAGGCCAGATGGCCGTGCGAAAGATCAAGAGGGGCATCTGCCAATTGGTCGTGCCAGTCGGTCACCCCGGTATCGCGCAGCGCGTCAATCGGCAGTGTCAGCCAGCGGTCGGTGAAATTGAACAGGCAGACCAGCGATCCGACAGCACTGCGCCGCGCAAAGACGAAGCTGCCGTCAATGCCGAAATCCAGCACTTCCGTCGGGTTGGCGGCGTGGATATGGGGGGTGGCGGCGCGGCGGGCGAGAATATGTTGCAGCCCGGCAAACAGACGCCCTTCGATGCTGGCCGCATCGTGCCGCCGTTCGGCCCGTGCCCAATCCATTTCGGGGCGGTGCATCCAGCGGGAATCCTGGGCCAGATCGGGGTTGGCCTGATAGCTGTGATCGTTCAGCAGCCCGATCTCGTCACCCATGTAGATCAGCGGCACCCCGCCGAAGCTCGCGATCAGCGCATGGCCCAGCAGGATTCGGTGCAGCGCCTGTTCAATGGCTCCGGCATCACCCGCGGCCAGCGCCACCTCCAGCCCGCAAAGCGAGGCACAGCTGCCCACCGTGCGCTTGTCGCCGGTCTCGGCATTGGCCTGGAAATAGCCGCCGTTGGCAAAGCTGCCGGGAAAGCCACCGGCATAGAAATCGGCGAGGTAGTTGCGGTGGGCAAAGCCGTTGATGCCGGTTGCAGCGGCATCTTCATCGGTCACCGCCCAGCCGATATCATCGTGGCAGCGCAGATAGGTGCCCCAGGTGGCATTTTCAAACCGCTGCGGGAAATGGCTCCGCATCACATCGGTCATCAGCCGGGTCTGGCCAGTGGCCAGCGCCGACCAGAACTGCACCATCAGGGAGTTGTGATAGGCCAGATTGCCCTCGCGGCCCGCATGTTTGCCCGTGCCCAGATAGGGGATCAGGTCTTTCGGGGCCACGATCGCCTCTGCCTTGTGGATCAGCGCCGGGGCGACGATACGGGATGCGGCGCGCAGGGCCTGCAAAATCTCATGCACTTCGGGTTCGTTCTGGCAGCGGGTCCCCATGCGTTTCCACATGAAGGCGACGGCGTCCAGCCGCACCACTTCCACCCCCCGGTTGGCCAGCGCAATCATCACCTTGACCACTTCCAGAAACACCCAAGGGTTGGCCCAGTTCAGGTCCCACTGATGTTCGTTGAAGGTGGTCCAGACCCATTTGCCAAAGTCCGGGTAATGGGTGAAATTGCCGGGGGCGTGGTTGGGAAACACCTCCACAAGCGTTTCGGAGTGGCGCTCGGGCAGGGTGGCATCGTCGAACATCCAGTAGTAATTCTGGTATTTCACCTCGCCCGCGCGGGCCTTTTGCGCCCATTCATGCTCTTTGGCGGTGTGGTTCAGCACCAGATCAACGCACAGGCTGATGCCACGGCGGCGCATTTCGCCGGCCACCGCTTCCAGATCATCCATGCTGCCAAGGGCGGGGTTGATCGCACCGTAATCCATCACCGAATAGCCGCCGTCGCTGTCCCCCGGGCGTGGTTTCAGGCAGGGCATGAAATGGGCATAGGTCGCGCCGATTTCGGTCAGATAATCCAGCTTTTCCGCCACGCCGTTCAAAGTCTGGTTGAAGCGGTCAACGTAAAACACATAGCCGGCCATATTCGGCCGCAGGAACCAGTCGGGTTCC
Source organism: Paracoccaceae bacterium (assembly GCA_043736155.1). Lineage (GTDB taxonomy): Bacteria > Pseudomonadota > Alphaproteobacteria > Rhodobacterales > Rhodobacteraceae > JANNRR01. Next base: position 18,396 of record JAYTDA010000450.1, read on the forward strand.
AGATCGCGCTTCAGATCAAGGCTGCGCAGCGCAGCGGGGCGGGCTTTTTGCAGGCTTATCAGGGATTTGAGCAGATCTTCGCGAAATGCGGCATAGTCGGGATGTGCGCCATACAGGTGGTCCAGCGGGTCGAACAGGTCACGGTCACTGCGCGCAAGGCGCAGCAGAAACAGCTCTGCAGTGGCGGCGGGCAGGGCGCGGGTGCCTGTCATCAACCGCTGTGCCTGGCCTTCGGTGGTTTCTGGCGGCATGCTCTCCCCCGGTTCCGGTTCCGGACCCCGGAAATCCTAGCCGAAACGCTTCGGCAAGGAAAGCTGCCGCCGGTGCGGAATTTCGCGCGGGTGGGGGGGCCGGGCTGTTCACGGTCCGGTCTGACGGTCCATTGGGCTTGCCGCTGCTCCGGGTGCCTGACCCATCGCCGCTCAGCCCCGGCCCAGCAGCACCGCCACGCTTTCCTGCACCGCCGCCAGCGCGGTGTAGCGCGGCCGGTAGCCCAGCAACCGTTCCGCCTTGGCGATCGAATGGCAGGGGCTGCGGCTGATATGGTCCCAGGTGGCGGTGGCATCTTCGGAGGCGACCCCGACCTTCCACTGGTCAAACGGCGCAGTGCTGATGGCGGGGTCATGGCCGAAATGGCGAAACATCGCCTCGCCGTAGCCGCGCAGCGACAGCGCAGCGGGCGATACGGCGTTGAAGGCTTCGCCGACAGCGCTGCTCCAATGGGTCAAGGCCCGCATCACCACCTGCGCCACATCATCGGCATGGACGTGATGCACGGTTTCCAGCCCGAAATTCGGCAATACCAGCGGCTTGCCATCCCGGATGTCGCGGAATACCTGCGGATTGAAATGACCCGCCGGGTTCAGCGGTGCCCAGCCGGGGCCGACAATATGGCCGGGGCGCACCACCGTGGCCGGCAGATCGCCGCGCCGCGCCCGCGCCAGCAGATCGTCCTCGATCTGCGATTTCCAGATGCCGTAGTCGCCAAACGGTGCCCTTGCATCCTCTTCGCGGGTCGGGGTGGCAAGGCTGGGGCCGTGGACCCAGATGGTGCCGATATGGATCAGGTGCTGCACCTTGCCCGCCAGCGCATCGGCCAGCTGCGCGGCACTGGCGGGGGTAAAGCAGATCATGTCGATGACGATGTCCGGGGCAAGGGCTGCCAGCTGTGCGCCAAATGTGCCCGCTGCGTCGGCGGCTTCGCGGTCTATCACCACCTGTGTCACCCTGCGCCAGGCCGGATGGCTGGCATAGGGCTTTGACTGACCCCGGGTGATGTTGGTGACATCATGCCCCGCCTCGACCAGACGCGGCACCAGAAAGGTGCCGACATGCCCGGCGCCGCCGATGATTGCCACCTTTGCCATCACTGCCCCCTTGTCCACCCTGACTCTGCGGCGAGGGTCGGCTTTCGTCAACCGGCCAATTGACATTCGGCAACTCCGGCGATCAGAACCCTTGCCATCGGGGCGCAGCCCGGGATAAGGCAGGCGCGCGGGTCGTTAGCTCAGTTGGTAGAGCGTTTCGTTTACACCGAAAATGTCGGCGGTTCGAGCCCGTCACGACCCACCATTCTGCCGTGGAACCCTCCGCTAAAAATCCCCGACGCTGCGGCTTGAACGCTTGACGCCGCCTGCCACCTTGCCTAAGACAGCCGCACGCCGGGGTGCAGGCCCTGGCGGACGAAATGCGCGGTTGTAGCTCAGTTGGTTAGAGTACCGGCCTGTCACGCCGGGGGTCGCGGGTTCGAGCCCCGTCAACCGCGCCATTCGTCCCCTGCCTGCCCCTGCTGAAAGATGCGCGGTTGTAGCTCAGTTGGTTAGAGTACCGGCCTGTCACGCCGGGGGTCGCGGGTTCGAGCCCCGTCAACCGCGCCATCTCAAACATTCCAAGAGGAAGTGTTGGAAAGTAGGGGCTTTGCCCCTCGCTGCGCTCACCCCAGGATATTTTCGAACAGAAAATGCGATGTGGAATGTCAGATCGACAGCCGCGCGCCACCATGGCTGCCGCGTTCGCGGTAGGGGGTGGTGTTGTAATGCGAGCGGTAGCATTTGGAGAAATGCGACGGGCTGGCAAAGCCGCAGGCCAGGGCGACGTTGATCACGCTCATATCGGTTTGCATCAGCAGGTTGCGCGCCTTTTGCAGCCGCAGTTCCATGTAATAGCGCTTGGGTGAGCGGTTGAGATAGCGGCGGAACAGCCGTTCCAGTTGCCGGGTCGACATGCCGACATCTTTCGCCAGCGCCGCCGGGGAAATCGGCTCCTCGATATTGCCCTCCATCATCTGGATGACGCCGGACAGTTTCGGATGGCGGACCCCGATCCGGGTCGGGATCGACAGTCGCTGGGTATCCTGATCGGTGCGGATCGAGGAATAGATCAGCTGATCCGCCACGGTATTGGCGAAATCCTCGCCATGGTCATCGGCAATCAGCTTCAGCATCAGGTCGATGGAGGAGGTGCCCCCGGCGGTCGACAGCCGGTTGCCATCGACGACAAACACCGACTTGGTCAGTTCGACCTGTTCAAACTCCTCCAGAAAACTGTCCTGATTTTCCCAGTGGATGGTGGCTTTGCGCCCATCGAGCAGCCCGGCCTTGGCCAGGGTATAGCTGGCGGTACACAGACCGCCGATGGTCAGCCCGCGCCGGGCTTCGCGGCGCAGAAAGTTCAAGACCGGGCGGGTGGTGGCGTCCTGCACGTCGATGCCGCCACAGACCAGCAGGACAGCGTCACGGTTGACCTCTTCCAGCCCCATATCCAGCCGGAACGCGGCACCGTTAGAACAGGTGGCTGCAACCCCGCCTTCGCCCGCCAGTGCCCAGTGATAGACCGGCTTGCCGGCAACCCGGTTGGCAATGCGCAAAGGTTCGATGGCACCGGCAAACGACAGCATGGTGAACTGGTCCAGCAGCAGAAAGACAAAGCGGCGCGGCACGGTGCCATCGCCGATTTTGCTCTCTCTGCGCGCTTCGACAACCATTATGCGACCCGATCATGTCGTTTCCATCACCATCGAACAGGAATTCCGGCGGCTTACAAGCGCAATTTGCCGGGTCTACCGGGAATTTCCCGCCGATTCGCGGTTTGCACCGGCAGCGCGGCAGCGCTATAAGCCTTGGGGTCAAATGCAAGCGGAGACCGACAATGACCAAGGGATGGACCAAAAGCGACTGGCGGGCAAAGCCCCGGGTTCAGATGCCGGATTATCCGGATGCCGCGGCATTGCAGTCGGTTGAAGCGCAGCTGGCGAAATACCCGCCGCTGGTGTTTGCCGGTGAAGCGCGCAAGCTGAAAAGGGCGCTGGCGCAGGCGGTTGAAGGCCGCGCGTTCCTGTTGCAAGGCGGCGATTGCGCCGAAAGCTTTGCCGAATTTTCCGCCGATAATATCCGCGACACCTTTCGCGTCATGTTGCAGATGGCGGTGGTGCTGACCTTTGGTGCCAAGGTGCCGGTGGTCAAGGTCGGCCGGATGGCGGGGCAGTTTGCCAAGCCGCGCTCTGCCGGGATGGAAGCGGTGGGCGGGGTGGAATTGCCGAGCTACCGGGGCGACATCATCAACGGCTTCGATTTCACCGCTGCGGCGCGGGTGCCCGATCCGCAGCGGATGTTGCAGGCCTATACCCAGGCCGCCGCCAGCCTGAACCTGGTGCGCGCCTTTTCCACCGGCGGTTTCGCCGATATTCACCGGGTGCATTCCTGGACCCTCGGCTTTGCCGAACATGACAAGGCCGAGCGTTACCGTGAACTGTCGAACCGGATTTCCGATGCGCTGGATTTCATGGCTGCCGCCGGGGTCAGTGCCGAAACCGCGCATGAACTGGCGACGGTGGATTTCTACACCAGCCACGAGGCGCTGCTGCTGGAATATGAAGAGGCTTTGTGCCGGGTGGATTCCACCACCGGTCTGCCGGTGGCCGGGTCCGGCCACATGATCTGGATCGGCGACCGCACCCGGCAGCCCGATGGGGCGCATGTGGAGTTTTGCCGGGGGGTGCAGAACCCGATTGGCCTGAAATGCGGGCCAACCACCAGTGCCGACGATCTGAAGCTGCTGATGGCGAAGTTGAACCCCGAGAATGAGCCGGGGCGACTGACGCTGATCGCGCGGTTTGGCGCCGGCAAGGTGGCGGAAAACCTGCCGCGTCTGATCAAGGCGGTGCGGGAGGAAGGGGCAAAAGTGCTGTGGGTCTGTGACCCGATGCATGGCAACACCATCAAGGCGGCCTCGGGCTACAAGACCCGGCCGTTTGATCTGGTGCTGCGCGAAGTGCGCGAGTTCTTTGGCATCCACAAGGCCGAGGGCACCATCCCGGGCGGCGTGCATTTCGAGATGACCGGGCAGGATGTGACCGAATGCACCGGCGGTGTCCGCGCCGTGACCGATGAGGATCTGTCCGACCGCTATCACACCGCTTGCGACCCGCGCCTGAATGCCAGCCAGTCGCTGGAACTGGCGTTTCTGGTGGCTGAAGAGCTGTCGGCGCGGCGGCAGGAACAGCGGATGCGGGCGGTTTGATCCCGGACTTCGGGGTCGGGTTCCCGCGTTGAGGTCGAGGCCCCGGATCGGGGTCCGGGGCGGCGTGGGGTGGCGGCATGTGCAGCGAAACCTCTCCTCCAACCCCTCTCCGAAGGCGGAGAGAGGGGCGCTGCCGGTGCCGTTCGCGCACCCCTCTCCCTTGGGAGAGGGGCCGGGGGAGAGGCCTTATTCGCGGCCAGCCTATTCGCCGGTTTTCACCAGCCGCAGCGCCGGGCGCTTGCCGTTTTCCGGGGCTGGGGCTGCGGCAAATGCGGCGGACGCCTCGTTGAACCCTCCCTGTTCGGCGGCACTTTGGGCCCGGGCAGATTGCGGGGCGGCGGTTTCATCGCCCCGGATCCTGGTGGTTTTCACCGACACAATGTCAAACCGGCGTGGCGAGCGGCCAACCGCACCGACGGTGGCAAAGCAGCCAAGCGCCCGGGTAACGTCGCCCAGATCAGAGCGCAGCGGCAGGATCAGCAGCTTGCCGTCGATGGCCGGTTTGCCGATCCCCAATTCCGCCGTCAGTGTCAGTTCGACGATTTCCGGGCCGCTGAACACCGCCTCCAGCACGCGGGTCATGTCTTCGCGGGCTTTGGGGGTAAAGAAAGCGGTCAGCGGCATGCCGCGCACCTCCATCCCCATCAGATCGTTCAGATGCATCCCCGCCAGCCGGAACCGCGCCATGCCAGGGGCGATCCGTTCCAGCACAAAGGCGTTTTCCAGCGCGCGTTCGATGCCGCGCGGGTCAATTTCGGACCGCAGCGGCAGGGGGCGGCCATTGCGCAGCGCTTCCCAATAGGCGTGAACTTCGTTGATGACTGGAAACCGCATATCGATCCGTGCCCTGGTCAATGAGACAACATTGGCTTTATCCTGAAACGTCAAACCCATCACATACCCTTTCTGAACCACAAAAGCTGGTCTTTGTTGTCCCGAAGGGTCCGGTCTGTTAACCCTAGGTGCGCAAAGATTACCCAAGTCTTAACATACATCATGTGGGCGCAATTTAACGGGAGAAATTCTTAAATGGTTAACTCCATGACCGGGTTTGCCGCCCGCAAAGGCGCGGCACCGGGGCTGGACTGGGCCTGGGATCTGCGGTCGGTCAACGCCAAGGGCTATGACCTGCGGCTGCGGCTGCCCGAAGGCATCGAGGGGCTGGAGGCGGCGGTGCGCGCCGACATTGGGCACCGGGTGACGCGCGGCAATGTCAGCCTGACGCTGAAGCTTGCCCGTTTGGCCGAAGCCGATGCGGTGCGGGTCAACCAAGGCGCGCTGGCCTCGGTGCTGGCGGCGCTGCATGTGGTGGAAGATGCGGCGGTGGAGGCTAACCTGCGGCTGGCCCCCACCACCGGGGCTGATCTGCTGGCGTTGCGCGGGGTGCTGGAAGGCGGCAGCGCCGAGGGCGACACACCGGCGCTGCTGGCGACCCTGCTGGCCGATCTGCCCGGCCTGTTGGCCGATTTTGCCAGAGCCCGCGCCGCCGAAGGCACCGCTTTGGCCGCGATTCTGGCCGATCAGGTTGCCCGGATCGCCAGACTGGCCACCGAGGCGCGCACCCAGGCCGAGGCCCGCCGCCCGCAGATCGCCGCCACCCTGCGCAGCAATCTGGCGCGGGTGATCGACAACAGCGATGGCGCTGACCCGGCGCGGGTGGCACTGGAACTGGCGATGCTGGCGGTCAAGGCCGATGTAACCGAGGAACTGGACCGGCTGGACGCTCATGTGGTCGCAGCTCGGGCGCTGTTGGCCGATGTGGCCCCGGTCGGGCGCAAGCTGGATTTCCTGATGCAGGAATTCATGCGTGAAGCCAACACCCTGTGTTCCAAGGCGGCATCGGCCGATCTGACGCGCACCGGGCTTGACCTGAAAGTGGTCATCGATCAGATGCGCGAACAGGTTCAGAACGTGGAGTAAGGCTTTGCAACGGCGCGGATTGCTGATCATCCTGTCGTCGCCTTCCGGGGCAGGCAAAAGCACGCTGGCGCATCGGTTGATGGCGTGGGACGCATCCATCCGGTTTTCGGTGTCCGCCACCACCCGCGCGCCCCGGCCCGGTGAGGTCGATGGCCAGGATTATTGGTTCTGCAGCCGTGACCAGTTTCTGGCGATGGTGGCGGCAGGCGAGATGCTGGAACATGCCGAGGTGTTCGGCAACCTCTATGGCTCGCCCATCGCCCCGGTGGTGGCGGCAATGGAGGCGGGGCAGGATACCCTGTTCGACATCGACTGGCAGGGTGGCCAGCAGATCCGCAATTCGGGGCTGGGGCGCGATGTGGTGTCGGTCTTTGTGCTGCCGCCGTCGATGGGTGAGCTGGAACGGCGGCTGACCTCACGCGGCCAGGACAGTGCAGCGGTGATTGCCGGGCGCATGGCGAAAAGCCGGGGTGAAATCAGCCATTGGGCGGAATATGACTATGTGCTGGTCAACCGCGATCCGGATGCCGCAGAGGCAGAATTGCGCACCATCCTGCAGGCCGAACGGTTGCGGCGCGACCGCCAGCCCGATCTGGCCGGGTTTGTCCGCGCCCTGAATGAGGAGTTTGCCGCGCGATGATCTATGCTTTGGATGGAGTTTCGCCAGAACTGCCGCAGGACGGTGATTTCTGGGTGGCACCGGGTGCCCATGTGATTGGTCTGGTGGCGCTGGCCAGCGGGGTTTCGGTCTGGTTCGGCGCCACGATCCGGGGCGATAACGAGGCGATCACGGTGGGGGCTGGCAGCAACATTCAGGAAAATGCGGTGCTGCACACCGACTGGGGCTACCCGCTGACCATCGGCGAAAACTGCACCATTGGCCACAAGGCGGTGCTGCATGGCTGCAGCATCGGCGATGGCAGCCTGATCGGCATGGCGGCGACGGTGCTGAACGGGGCCCGGATCGGCAAGGGCTGTCTGATCGGGGCAGGTTCATTGGTGACCGAGGGCAAGGTTATCCCCGACGGGTCTCTGGTGATGGGAGCACCGGGGCGGGTGGTGCGGGCGCTGGATGGCGCGGCACAGGCAAAACTGCTGGCCTCTGCCGCGCAGTACCGCGAGGCGATGCGGCGGTTCCGGGCGGGGTTGCAGCCGATGGCTTAACCCGCAGCAAGCGGCGGGGTCAGGGCCTCCAGCTTGTCCGGGGCACCGACCAGATCCGCCAATGTCAGCGATTCGATCATCAGCAGATAGGCGTAGAACACATCGGAAAACAGCCGCCGCACCCGGCAGGCGGTTTCATCCTTGCAATCGTCGCAGCGCTGATAGGCGGTGCGCGACAGGCAGGGCAGCGGCGCTATCGGACCATCGACCAGCCGCAGCAATTCACCGATGGAAAGGGTCCCGGGGTCCTTGATCAGGCAATAGCCGCCATTGCGGCCGCGGCGGCTGACAATCATCCCGGCATTGCGCAACTGCAGCAGGATATGTTCCAGAAACCGCTTTGGCGTTTCAGACCGCTGGGCGATTTCTTCGATGGTCAAGGCTTCCCCGTTGCCGGCGGCCTCATCCGCCAGGACCACCATCGCTTTCAGCGCATATTTCGTTTTCTGCGAAATCATTCCCTTGGGTAAAACGGAAACCCCGGTCAATCAACCCAAGGCACGGCAATAATCCGGATATATCCGGCGGGTTTGCCGCCCGACAGTCAAGGCCCGGGGCTGGACAGTGCAGCGGATTGGGTAGAAGTCACCGCAGGGCAAGACAGGCGACAGGGCACGGATGCTGCGCAGCTTTGGAACAATCTCGGGTCTGACCCTGCTCAGCCGCCTGTTCGGCTTTGTCCGCGATCTGGTGCTGGCGGCAACGCTGGGGGCGGGGCCAGTGGCCGATGCCTTCATGCTGGCGTTCCGGTTGCCCAACCATTTCCGCGCCATTCTGGCCGAAGGTGCATTCAACGGCGCCTTTGTCCCGACTTACGCGGCGCTGGCGACAACCGAAGGCGCTGCACAGGCGCGAAAATTCCGCTCCGGCATTCTGGGGTGGCTGCTGCTGGCCAACGGCCTGTTGCTGGCGGCGGCGCTGTTTGCCACCGGCACCATGCTGCTGGTGCTGGCACCGGGGCTGGCTGTCGATGACCCGCAGCGGCCCTTGGTGATTGCCCTGACCCGGATCACATTCCCCTATCTGATCTGCATGTCGGTGGTGGTGCTGTGGTCGGGGGTGCTGAATGCCGCGGGGCGGTTTGCGGCGGCGGCGGCGGCGTCGGTGCTGCTGAATGTCACGATGATCGCAGCACTGCTGCTGGCGCATCTGTTCCCTTCGGCGGCCCATGCGGCGGCCTGGGGGGTGCTGGCGGGTGGTGTGGCACAGGTGCTGCTGGTCGGGTGGGATGCACAGCGGGCGGGTCTGGGGCTTGATCTGACCCGGCCCCGGCTGGACCCTGCGACAGGGCTGTTTTTCCGCAGGCTGGGACCGGCGATCCTGACATCGGGGGCGGTGCAGGTGGCGGTGTTTGCCGATACGATTCTGGCCACCTTTTTGCCCACCGGGGCGCTGTCGCATCTGTATTATGCCGACCGGCTGTATCAACTGCCGCTGGGGGTGATCGGCATTGCGCTGGGAACCCTGCTGCTGCCCAACATCGGCCGCCGGGTGGCTGAAGGCGACGAGGCGGGTCTGCAGCGCATGGTGGCGCAGGCTTTGGCCCTGTGTCTGGCCACCGGCCTGCCGCTGATGGTGATCTTTGCCGGGATCGGCGACTGGGTGATTGCGGTGCTGTTTCAGCGCGGGGCGTTTGACGGCGCGGCGGTACAGGGGGCTTACGCCGTGCTGGCGGCCTATGCTGTCGGTCTGGTGCCGGGGCTGGCGATCCGCACCCTGGTCGCAGGCTTTCAGGGCCGGGGCGACATGACAACCCCGCTGCGGCTGCTGATCGGGGCTACGCTGGTCAATCTGGCGCTCAAGGTGGAGTTGGCCGGGCCGATGGGCATGGGGGCTGCCGGTCTGGCGCTGGCGACCTCGGTCGGGGTCTGGATCTACGCCGGGTTGCTCTACCGCGCGGCGTTGCGGGCGGGGCACATCAGCGCGCCCGACCTGCGGCAGGTGTCGGCGCTGGTGGGTGCCGCCGTTGCCTCTGGTGCAATGGTATGGTTCTTGCGCGACCCGGCACTGGCTCTGGCGCAGACTTGGGTTCCGTCGGCCCCGATGCTGGTGGCCGGATTGTTGCTGGCGCTGCTGATCGGTGCGATTTTCGGCGTCATTGTCGCCGCCACCGGGCTGTTGACGCGGCAGGACCGGGGCTGAAGCCGGTTTGAGAATAGCCCGGACAGTGCTATAAGGCCCCATAGCGTTCAGTTCCGGGGTTCACACATGCCACCCATCATCCTCTCGCCCGGCGACGACACCTTTTACGGCGGCAACACGGCTGAAAGCATCTTTGGCGTCGGCGGAAATGACTTTCTGGTCGGCGGTGGCGGCAGCGACACGTTGTTTGGCGGCTTGGGCGATGATACCCTGCAAGACGGCTCTGCCGGTGACACCGACACCTATTACGGCGGCGCTGGCAATGACATCATTCAGGCCGGATTCGGCGACTTTGGCGACCTGGCGGATGGCGGCACCGGAACCGACATGCTGAGCTTGTACTATGCCTTTTTCACCCAGGGCGGCTTGTCGATCATCTTTGGCAGTTCGTTTTTCGTGCTGGCTGGCGGGGCACAGGGGATTTCAGCGCAAAATTTCGAGGCGCTGCAACTGTCGGGCACCGCGCAGGGTGACTTCGTGCAATGCGCTGGCGGCGACGATTACATTCTGGCAGGCGACGGGTTCGACACCCTGTATGGCGGCGGTGGCAACGATTATTTCGATGTGGGAAATGGCGATTTTCTGGTCGCCGGTGGTGCAGGCATCGACACATTTGCCATCATCCTGTCTGCGGTGACCGTTGCGGTGCAATGGACGGTGGGGCCGAGTGCGACGCTGGCGATCGCGGGTTTCAGTGGGACTGCCACCGGGATGGAGATTGCGATCATCACCACCGGTACCGGCAACGACTCGTTGGTGGGCGGCGCCTATGCCGACCGGTTCAACACCGGCCTTGGCAATGACCTGCTGGACGGCGGGCAGGGTAACGATATGCTGAGCAGCGGCAACGGGTCAGACCTGATCTATGGCGGTGCAGGCAACGACTTTATCACCAACTATTTCACTTTCGAGGTCGGCACCGGCGGCGATACTGCCTATGGCGGGCTTGGCAACGACAGCATCTACGGTGCCGACCGGGATGAGGTGCTGCATGGCGGCGATGGTGATGACGTCATCAACGGTTCCTACGGGCTCGACGTGATTTATGGCGGGAACGGCAACGACTTTCTGAACGGCACAACCCAATGCTCTCTGTATGGTGGGGCAGGCGACGACCGGGTGTCGCTGATTTTCGATGATATCGTGGATGTGCTGTCCGGCGGCACCGGGGTGGACCGTCTGGCGGCTTACCTGAATTTCAACCTGCGCTCCCACACGCTGGAAACCCGGCAGGCGGCAGGCGGCTATCAGTTTTTGGATAACGGGGTGGTGGTTCAGACCGCAACCGGGTTTGAAAGTTTCACCATCGGCGGCGGCGAGATGGGCGATACCCTGCGCGGCGGTGCGCTGGATGATGTGCTGACCGGCTATAATTATGACGGCCCTGCCAGTGATGCCGACCGCCTGTTCGGCAATGCCGGCAATGACCTGTTGATCGGGCGTGCCGCCGATGACCGGCTGTATGGCGGCGATGATGCCGACACGCTGGATGGCGGGTTGGACAAGGATCAACTGTCCGGCGGGTTGGGGGCCGATGTGTTCCGCCTGACCCGTGAATTGGATAGCGGCGTCGGCAACGCCTTGCGCGATGTGATTGCCGATTTCGTCGCAGGCCAGGACCGGATTGACCTGTCACAGATCGACGCTGCCCCGCTGGATGCGCTGATTGACGCTTTCACCTTTATCGGGCGCACCGCATTCGGCAACCATGCCGGGGAATTGCGGTTCGCTGGCACCCTGTTGCGCACAATCGTCCAGGGTGACACCGACGGCGATGGCAGTGCGGATTTCGAGATTGAACTGACTGGCAAAGTCGTGCTTCAGGCCACGGATTTCATCTTGTAGCATTGAGTGTCGGTTGGGGCGGGATTTGCCCGGCCGCCAAGCTTCCCCCCAAAGCTTCCCCCCAAGCGGCAACCCAAGCGCCCCCGCCGTCACCGCGATTTCCGCACGGAAATCGGGCCGGAGTTTGTGCAAACTCCGTTCGGCGCCCGGAACCCGGCGGGGCGCTGGCGGTGCAACCGGCCGTTGGCTCAGGTCTGGCCAAAGAACACCCCGGCCCCGGCGGTCGAACTGGCGACATTCTGGCGGAACACCTCGAACAGTTCGCGCCCCAGCCCTTCGCGGTTGGCGGACAGGTCGGGCAGCACCGGCACCCGTGCCTCGAACCCCGGCAACAGCGCCTCCAGCGTGCCCTGCACCGCATCCAGCCGCACCAGATCGCCGTCGCGCAGGCGCGCCAGCGGCCCGCCATCCGCAGCTTCCGGGCTGATATGGATCGCGGCGGGCACCTTGCCCGATGCCCCCGACATCCGGCCATCGGTGACCAGCGCCACCCGCAGGCCCCGGTCCTGCAATACCGCCAGCGTCGGCGTCAGCGCATGCAGTTCCGGCATGCCGTTGGCTTTTGGGCCCTGAAACCGCACGACAACCACGGTGTCCGTGGTGAACTCCCCGGCCTTGAACGCCGCCTTGACGGCAGCCTGCGAATGAAACACCCGCACCGGTGCCTCGATCACCTGACGGTCCGGGGCCACCGCCGACACCTTGATCACCCCGCGCCCCAGATTGCCGCTCAGCTGCTTCAACCCGCCCACCGGGGCAAACGGGTCGCCCACTGGCCGCAGGATCCGGTCATTCAGCGTCTGACTTGCGCCACCGGTCCAGATCAGCCGGCCATCGTTCAACTTTGGTTCCCGGGTATAGAGCGCCAACCCGTCGCCAGCGACAGTCTTGGTATCGGGATGCAGCAATCCCGCCGCCAGCAGTTCACCGATCATGTAGCCCAGACCCCCGGCGGCATGGAAATGGTTCACATCGGCGAGGCCATTGGGATAGATCTTGGCCATCAGCGGGGTGGCATCCGACAGATCGGCGAAATCCTCCAGATCCAGCACGATCCCGGCGGCGCGCGCCATGGCGGGCAGGTGCAGCACCAGATTGGTCGACCCGCCGGTGGCCATCAGCCCGACGATGCCGTTGACAAAGGCGCGTTCGTCCAGAATCTCCGACACCGGGCGATAATCGTTGCCAAGGGCGGTGATCGCTGCCGCTCGTTCCACCCCCGCGACAGTCAGTGCGTCGCGCAAAGGCGTGTTCGGGTTGACAAAACTGGCACCCGGCAGGTGCAGCCCCATGAATTCCATCAGCATCTGGTTGGTGTTGGCGGTGCCGTAAAAGGTACAGGTGCCAACCCCGTGATAGGCCGCCATTTCCGCCTGCATCAGTTCGGCGCGGCTGGCGTCCCCGGTGGCAAAGCGCTGGCGCACCTTGGATTTTTCGTCATTCGGCATGCCCGATGTCATTGGCCCGGCGGGCAGGAAAACCGCCGGTATATGGCCGAAGCTGGCGGCGGCGATCACCAGACCCGGCACGATCTTGTCGCAGACGCCGAGATAGATCGAGCTGTCGAACACATTGTGGCTCAGCGATACGGCGGCGGCCAGCGCGATCACGTCGCGCGAAAACAGGCTCAACTCCATTCCGACCTGGCCTTGGGTCACGCCGTCGCACATCGCCGGTACGCCGCCCGCCACCTGGGCCGTCGCCCCAACCCGGCGGGCGGCGGCACGGATCACCTCGGGGTAGGTTTCAAAGGGCTGATGCGCCGACAGCATGTCGTTATAGGCGGTGATGATGCCGATGTTGGGGGCCTTGGCTGCGGCCAGCGTCGCCTTGTCCACCGTTGTGGCGGCATAGGCATGGGCCTGATTGCCGCAACTCAGATGTGCACGCGCCGGACCCGCCTCGGCGGCGCGGGCCATTCGGTCCAGATAGGCGGCGCGTGGCCCCTGCGATCTGGTGCGGATACGGTCGGTCACTTTGGCGATGGTGCTGTGCAGCGGCATTTTGATCCTCGGACTGGGGTTGGTCTCGGCTTAGCAGACGCTGTTAGCGCTAACAAGTGACATAGGGTCGCAGTGCACCGCATCAAGGCCCGGAAAAGCCGTCGAACAATGTGCCGCGCGATGGGGTGCGCGCCCGGAACCGGCAGAATGGCGGTGTTTGACTGTGATCATGTGACATTCCGCGCGGTTGCTCGGGAAAATCTGTGACCAGTTTACCCGTTTCAGCGGTGGATTGTTTCCTCAAATGGGAAAATCACCCACTTGACTCCGGTTTATCCAAATTTGGCCACAATTGTTGCAGAGTTTCTCAATCAAAGCGGCAAAAGCCGTCAGCTTACTGACAGAGGATCATCCCATGGCCATCATCAAACTGGTATCCGCACTTGCCCTGACGATCGGTCTGGGTGCCTGCACCTCGCCGAAGCCGGATGCCACCCGCAACTTGCCGATTGACCAGACCACGGGGGCTCCGGTTGCCGCCGGCATACGCGCAATTGGCGCTGTAGCCGCCGACTTTGCCCTGATGACGCCGCGATATGATGTTGCCGCCGTCAACGTCGTGGTTCCGGAAAACCTGAAAGTGTCCGAAGCGAACCTGTATTATCCGATTGCCGATATCGTCTGGCGCGGCGAGCCGCGCGGCGACCGGCATGCACAGGTCAAGGCGATCTTTGCCGAGGCGTTCGCCGCCGGAACCCGGACCCTTGATGCCGGGCGCCCCGTCATCGTGGATGTGGTGGTGGAGCGGTTCCATTGTCTGACCGAAAAGGCGCGCTATACCATTGGCGGCGTCCATTCGCTGAAGTTCATCCTGACGGTCCGTGACGCGGCAACCGGTGCAACGCTGGACGGCCCCCGGCTGGTGGTGGCCGACATCAAGGCATCGGGTGGCGCCGTTGCGGTGCAGGAAGAGGCCGATGGCATAACCCAGCGGCTGGTCATTTTGCAACGCCTGTCCGAAGTGGCGCTGCGCGAGCTGACCCGGCCATTGGCGATGCCGCTGCCTTCCGTTCCCACGGCACCGGTGGCGCGCGGCAGCTTTGACCCCACCGAAATCGTCAACTGATCCCTTTCGAACCTGTGGTGAACCGGGTAACAGGGGGCCATGACAGCCCCCTTCTATCCCACCGTCCGTTTGCGCCCGAAAGCCGAAGCCCGCGCCATTCGCCATGGCTTTCCGTGGGTTTACGCCGATGAACTGGTCACCGACCGCCGCACCCAGTCGCTGGAACCGGGGGCCTTTGCGCTGCTGGAAGATGGCGACCGGCTGCCGCTGGGGCTGGTCACCGTCAATCTGAATTCCAGGATCATCGCCCGGATGATCGACCGCGATCCTGCCGCGGTCATCGGCCCCGACTGGTTCGATGCCCGGATTGCCCGGGCGCTGGCGCTGCGCCAGTCGCTGTTTGCTGCGCCGTTCTACCGGCTGATCCATGCCGAGGCCGACGGCTTGCCCGGTGTCGTCATCGACCGCTTTGGCGATGTTGCGGTGATCCAGCCCAATGCCGCCTGGGCCGAGGCGCATTTGGACCTGCTGAGCGCTTCTCTGATCCGCCAGACCGGCGTGCGTGCCGTGGTCAAGAACGGCACCGGCCGTGCCCGTGGGCTGGAGGGCCTGCCGGAGGAAACCTTGTTGTTGCATGGCAGCGTGGATGGCCCGGTGCCGGTGCAGATGAATGGCGCCACCTATCTGGCCGATGTGCTGGGCGGCCAGAAAACCGGGCTGTTTCTCGATCAGCGGCCCAACCACGCCTTTGCCGCCCGTTTGGCGCAGGGAGCGCGGGTGCTGGATGTGTTTTCCCATGTCGGCGGCTTTGCCCTTGCCGCTTTGGCGGGTGGCGCTGTGTCGGCGCTGGCGGTCGACAGTTCCGCCCCGGCTTTGGCGCTGGCCGGTCAGGGCGCTGCGGCTTCGGGCTTTGCCGACCGCTTTGCCACCCGTCAGGGCGATGCCTTTGCGGTGATGGAAGCCTTGGCCGGGGAACCGGCCCGGTTTGATCTGGTGGTCTGTGACCCCCCGGCCTTTGCCCCCGCCAAACCGGCGTTGCAGGCCGGGTTGCGCGCTTATGAACGGGTCGCCAAGCTGGCGGCGGAACTGGTGGCACCGGGGGGATATCTGGGCCTGTGTTCCTGTTCCCACGCCGCTGATCTGTCGGCGTTCCGCACCGCGTCGGCGCGCGGCATCGGGCGGGCCGGGCGGCAGGCGCAGATATTGCACACCGGTTTTGCCGGGCCAGACCACCCGACATTGCCGCAACTGGCGGAAAGCGGCTATCTGAAAGCGCTGTTTTTCCGGCTGGACTGATGCAGCCTCCGTCGATCCGCGTGGTTCTGGATGCCTGTGTACTGGTGCCGCCGGTGTTGCGGGAGGTATTGCTGGCAGTGGCGCGGCAGGGGCTGTTTGAGCCGCTGTGGTCGGCGAAACTGCTGCAGGAATGGGCAAGTGCCGCTGGCAAAGGCGGCGCAGGTCAGCGGCTGATCGCCGAGGCAGAGGCGGCGCGGCTGGCGCTGCACTGGCCGGGAGCACTGGTGCCCGTCGGGCCGTTCGTGGCCTTTGCCCCGGCAATGCCCGATCCGGATGACCTGCATCTGCTGGAAACCGCAGTGACCGGCGGGGCCAGCCTGATCCTGACCCGGAACCTGCGGGATTTTCCCCTCCGCGCCCTTGCCCCGTTTGGCCTGCAGGCGTTGGACCCTGACCGGTTTCTGCATGGATTGTGGCTGGATCATCCCGACCCGGTGGCACAGGCGGCAGCGGCGGTGCGGGGTGAGGCCGCGCGGCTGTCGGGGACCGAGGTGCCGCTGCGGCCCTTGTTGAAACGGGCCGGGATGCCACGTCTGGCCAGGGCTTTGGTGCCCTGACCCCGAAACCCGCGGTCAGGTCTGCGACAGCAGACCCCAGCGCCGCTCCAGCGCCTCGATCGCCAGAATCCGGTCCGGGGTAGCGGGGTGGCTGGCCAGCCAGTCGGTCCCCCCGGGATGCGCCATCCCGGTCAGCGCCTGCAGCTTGGCCAACAGCGATTTTTGCGGCGCCGTGCCGATGCCCGCCTTGGCCAGCAGCGCTGCGGCATATTCATCGGCCTGAAATTCGTCGCGGCGGCTCAGGCCCGCCATCATCACCGCTGTGACCATCCCGGCAACCCATGGGCCGATCACCGGGATCAGTCGCGACAGGATCGTCGCCAGCGCAAAGCGCAGCGCATTCTGCCCGGTAAAGGCAATCATCCGCCGCCGCGAATGGCCCAGCGCCACATGGCCCAGTTCATGCGCGACCACGCTGGCGATTTCATCGGCGCTGACATGACCCGCCCGGAATTTCTGATAAAAGCCACGGGTCAGGAAAATCCGGCCGTCGGCAGCGGCCAGACCGTTCACCGTGTCATTGGCCAAAAGATACAGCCGGATCATGGTGATGCCCTGCGCCTTGGCCAGGGCCTGCAGGGCCGGGCGCAGGTCCGGGTCGATCAGGGCGGCAGACTGTTCATCCAGCGCCTTGGCACTGCGCCAAAGGGCAAACCTTTGCGCCAGATAGCCAAGCACCAGGACCAGCAGCAGGGGGGCAATCAATCGCAGCATGGAGCCAATATGGGGATGGAGCGTACGCGATGCAATCCACTGTCAGGCACTGTCGGTCAGGGCAGAACTGTGGTGCGCTCTGACCAGGCCCCACAGCCAGAAGCCCGGCCCCACAGCCAACCATCGGTCCCCCGCAAGCCCCGCCCAATGGTATCCGCTGCAACTGCAAGAGCCGAAGACTTGGCTGACACGCGGGTGGGGGGCCATCGCTTTGCGTCGCCGAAATCGGCTGATCACCGCAGAGTCGCGCGGTGCCAGCCCCGCAACCGAATTTTCTGCGAAAATGCGCCATTGGTTCCGCAGGGGGAGACCGGAATTTTCGCAGAAAATTCGTTGCGGCGCGGCGGTGCGTTCAGGGGCGCGGCTCATGCCATATGGATCGATGGGACCCACCTGCCGGTGACACCGGCCACCGCCCCCCGGTTTCGGTGCCCCGGCAATCCCGCCGTTTTGCCCGTTGCAGCAACCGCCGCTTTCCCCTATATCGACGCCACGCACCCGTAGCTCAGCTGGATAGAGTGCTGCCCTCCGAAGGCAGAGGCCACTGGTTCGAATCCAGTCGGGTGCACCAATCTCTGTCCCAACATCACCAAAGTCAAAGCGCAGGGTCGCCAGCGGTTGGACCATCAAGAGCAGTTTCTGCCGTTTGCCGTGGCTGCGTCACCAAAAGCCCGGTGAAAATCACCGCCATCGCACCCCAGACCCAAACCGAATAGCTTTCGCCCAACAGCACCATTGACCAGATGATGCTGAACCCGGTGACGATATAGCTGACCTGACCGGCAAACACCGGCCCACCCCGTCCGATGATCCAGACATAGCCGACATAGGCCACCACATTGGCCAGCCCCGACAGCACCACCGCCGTCCCCGCTGCCCCGAAACCGGCCGAGGGAACGATGAAAGTGCCGGTCGCCAGTGCAATCGGCAGGGTCAACGCCACCGACAGCAAGAACGCCCCCAGCATCAGTTGCACCGGCTGCAGCCCCGCCCGGCCAATCTTGCCAAGGCCAACCCCTTCGATGGCGTAAAACAGTACCGACAGCAGCGCCAACAGGATGAAGACCGCCTTTGTCGGGTCGGGCAGGCTGGCGTCTGGCACCACGATCAGCAACACACCCAGCAGCCCCAGCAGCAGCCCGGAAAAGCGCCGCAGGTCCGGCTGCTCCAGCCCAAGGGCGATGGCCATTGGAAAGGCGACGATGGGGATGATCGCCATGCACACCGCAATCACCCCGGCGGGCAGATGTTCAACCGCCGTATAGGTCGCGGCACTGGGCAAAAGGGTGCCAACCAGTGCCACGAACAGATATCGGCCCAATGCGGCGCGGTGGGTCGGCAACCCGATGCCGCGCCAGGTGACCAGTGCCCCCAGCACAACCGCTGCGATCACCGAACTCCAGAAGATGATGCCAAAGCTGCGATAGCCGCCCAGAACGGCGATCTTGGTCAGCGGAAAGGTCAGCGCCCAGACAGCGCCAATCAGGGTCAGCGCCAGGATCAGACCCAGATTGAGTTGCATGATGCCCCCATTTTCCTCAGCCGGGTCAGTCGTCCAACCCCGCCGCAATGTTGATGGCAAGGGGCGCCGTTGCAATGCCGATTCTGGCCCGATGTCCCGGTCTTGCTCTGCGCAGACCACACCGCAAACTGGCGCCATACCGATGCGGCAGCCGCCAGTGAAGGGACAGACCCTAACAGGCGGGTTACAGTTTCAGCGTTGCCAGCAGCCGGTCATATTCATCATCTTTCATCGGCACCCCATGTTCCGGCTGCGGATAGGCACCGGAATTCACATCGGCGACAAATTCCTCAAATGCCGCAATGCGCTCCTGTTGCAGGTGGGCATGTTCGGCGGCGAAGTTGCGATAGGTCTTGGCGTGGCGCGGTTTGTGGCCATCGGTACAGCCCAGCACATCTTCGGCAAACAGATATTGCGCATCGGCCCCCGGCCCCGCCCCCATGCCCAGCAGGATCAGCGGGGTGTTTTGCGACAGCAGGGCGGCAAGCCGGTCCGGCACCACTTCCAGTTCGGCACCAAAGCAGCCGATGGCTTCCAGCTGCTTGACTTGGGCCCACACCGCCTGCGCTTCCGCCGCGGTTTTGCCAACAGCCCGCCAGCCGGTCCAGGTGATGTAAGACGGGATCAGGCCAACGTGGGCCACGACCGGCACATGGTTGTCGCACAGCAGTTTCTGGATATCGAGCGACGCGGCGCAATAAAAACAATCACCGCCCAATGCGGCAAAATGGAACGCCGCGCGCAGGTAATCCTCGCCAGTGGCCAGCGGGCGGCCCTCGAATCTGCCCGCGCCGCCATAGGGCAATCCGACCTGCACGAAACAGCGCCCCGCCGCCGCGCGCATCTCGGCGTCAAAATACTTGGCTTCGATCGACAGCATATCGATGCCCGCCGCATCTGCCGCCGCCGCCTCATCCGGCGTCTTGACATAGAGCATCGAGATCTTTTGCCCCCGCGCCTTCATCGCGCGGATATCGGCCACTGTCGGACGGTTGTTGAAGTTGACCAAGTCACTCTCCCTGAATTGTGAAGGCGTCGCGGAACGCCGCCAATGCCGCGTCGGCGTCGCCACTGGCAAAGGCTTCCATTCCGACCGGTCCGGCATATCCCATGGCTTGCAGGGCCTTGGCAACGCCTTTCCAGTTCACTTCACCGGTTCCCGGCTCCATCCGGCCCGGCACATCCGCCACCTGAATTTCGCCGATCCAGGGCAGGCATTTGCGGCACAGCTCGATCAGATTCCCTTCGCCGATCTGGGCGTGATAGAGATCGAGGTTCAGCACAAGGCGCGGGTGGTTGATGGCGGAGACCAGCGCCAGCGTATCTTCGGCGCGGCCAAACGGCACACCGGGGTGATCGACGGGCAGGTTGAGGTTTTCCAGGCTGAAGGTCACGCCTTCCTGCTCCGCCAGCTCCACCACCCGGCACAGGGTATCGCGCGCCTTCAGCCACATCGCCCCGGTGACAACCTCAACCGGTTGCACCGGCAGGCCGCGATCCCCGAGGCCAGTGCCATGCAGGTTCAGCCGCGCCACCCCCAGCCGTTTGCCGACCTGTGCGGTTTCCCGCGCGGTGGCCAACAGTTCAGCGGCACCTTCGTCATCGGTCAGACGGCCACGCAGATAGCCGTTCATGATGGTAAAATCGGCACCGGTCGCTGCCAGCGCCGCCAGATCATGGTCCGGCCAGTTCCACAGGCCGACACCAAACCCCATCTCTTTCAGACGCGCGGCGCGCCACTGGATCGGGCGGTCGCGCCACAACATTTCGGCACAGGCGGCAAGCTGGAACTGGGTCATGGCATCTCTCGATAAGGACCGGGTCGGCTGCGATGCGGACCGGGTGGGTTTGCGGGGTGCTACGGGGGCAGGTTTGCCCCCGGCTATCGTATCGCTGTCCGGGCCGGGAATGAACCCGGCCCGGACGGCCCGGTACCCTGGAACCTGTCCGACGCTGATAGAAGCGCCAGACAGACTTCAGATTTCTTGTTTTGCGCGTGTCTTGCGCCAAAACCGGTCACCACCCCGGATCAGGTCCGGGGCAGGCATTTTGTCG
>JAYTDA010000451.1:0-15883 GCA_043736155.1 Paracoccaceae bacterium
CCGGTTCGGCCCAATCGGGGGTATAGGCGGGAACCGGCTCTGGCTCAGCCCCGATCACCCCGCGCCAAACCCCGCGCAACAACCCCAGACAATCGGCACCAGCCCCCTGTACCGACGCCTGATGCAGATAGGGTGTCCCGATCCAGCCTCTGGCCTCGGCGACGACAAGCTCGCCCAGTTCTCTCATCGCATCAGGCTCCCGCCGTCATTCACCCCCGCCCGGGTCGGATAACTCATCAGCCAATCCTCCCCGGGAATGTCGGGGAAGCCTCGAAAGTTCAGAAAGTTGTTGAACTTCAACCGGCAGGTATCGGCGCGCTTGTCGCACCCGGCCTCGATCCGCACCACGTCACCGGTGGCAATCTCTGCCCCCAGCGATTGCCACAATTCGATGGTCCGTCCATCGGCGCTCAGCCGGTCGTTCTTGACGACGCCGATCAGCCCGGCGGCAGCACCGGTCAGAACCCGCAAACGCCCGCTTTCGAACCAGCGGTCGTCAAATCCGGTAAAGCCGGCGAATTGAAACTGCCGCCGAACCGACACGATTTCAACCGGCCGTTCGTCGCTGTAGCCCAGCGCCGACAGATCGAACCGGCACCGGCCGTCCCCCAGGATTGCCGAGCAGGTTTTCTGATAGGCCAGCCCCTGCGGTTGGTTCAGCACCTCTGCCAAACCGCGCAATTCGGCGCGAAACCCGCCACCCGTCCGTTCAATTTCGCCCAACGACCCGCGAAACAGCATCTTGCGCGCGGTGACATCGGCCCAGTTTACCAGCCAGACCTCAACTTCTGCACCGTCAATCCGCCCGGCCAGAATGTCGCCTTCGCTCAAGGCATCACTGGTCAAGGCACCGACGGCTTCGGAATTGTCGACCGACAGTCCGGTTGACTGCTGCAGCGCCTTGGCGGTTACCCCGGTGCTGGCGCGAAACTGGATGGCATCAAAACTCAGATCGCGGTCATGGTCGGTAAAGCCCATCACCGTTCCGTCCCGCCGTGTCACAGCCCAGGCGCGGCACACCGTGGTGGTGCCCAGCGCCAGATGGTCCTCGATGGCGGTGCTCACAACCGCACCTCCACCACTGGCACATTCGGCACCTGACCCGCCTTGAAACTGGCGACCGAGGTTTGAATCCGGTCAGTGTCAAACCGCACCGGCACGTCAAACTCGAAACCCGCCGTGACCGGGGCACCGGGATCGGGTGCGGCGTCAAAGCTGACAAGGCCGGTGGCGGCGTCAAAGGTGAAATGGATGGTTTCGGTCAGCTGTACCCCCCCGGCCCCCACCAGAACCGAAGCCGCGACCGGCTTTTGCACAGGGCGGGCATAGCTTTGGCTGCCGGACTTGTAGGTTTTCAGAATCTGGAAATCCCGGGTGACACCGTCGCCATGACCCAACAACTGATCCTCGAAATGAACGGCTGCTGATGGGACAGAGGACTTGTGGTCAGACCAGTCCTTCCAGCGGAACCCGAACAACTGCCCGCGTCGCGCCTCGAAAAACGCGATCAGCGCCTCGACATCATCCAGTGACCGCAGCCCGACCCCCGCATCATAGCGCCGCCGGGAATCTGCCCAGGGTGTGTTGCGTTCTTCAAACCCGTTGGACAGCGTCACAATCTCGGTGCGCCGCTCCGGGCCGCCGACCGAACCAAAGCTCAGATTGGCGGGAAAGCGTATCTCGTGAAAACCCATGCTGTCCTCCTACCGGTTCCGTTGCCCACGGCCCAGGGCCCGCGCCATGTCGGCCGCTATCTGGCTTTGGCTGCGCTGAAATCCGGCAAGATCGGGGGTGGAGATATTCATCACCACATTCACCGGACCGCCCCCCGTCATCGAAACCCCCAGCCGCCCATCGGCCCCGCGCGACAGCGGCATGATTGCCTCGGGCCCCGCCTCTCCCATCAACCCGCCGCCACCCCGCATCGGAAAGGCGGTTGGGCCGCTGACGACGCCGCCTTTGGCAAACGGGGTCAGACCGCTCATCAACGAATTCAACCCGTTGGCCAAAGCCCCGCCCAAAGCGCCTTGAACCGGTTTCAGTGCTGCCGAATAGACCGCATCGACCATCGATTTCGCCACGACCCGCAGCGCGTCCGACAGTTTCAAGCCGTCAAACACCAACCCGTCAAACGCCCGTCGCAGCCCGCCGCCGATGCTGGACGACAGGGTGTTGACCTCACGACCGGTAAAAATCAGGCTTTCTCGCATCCGCGACAACTCGCCCTCAAAGGCCGAGGTCACTGCCTGCGCCCCCTCCAGGCTCGCCTCCAGCGCCGCCAACTGGTCGCTCAACGCATCCACGTCCGCCATCGTCATTCCCCTGTTCCAAATCCGGAAACGCCATTGCCAGCTGTTCCAGCCGCGCCCGGTTCAACGGCGCACCGGCACCCTCGATCCCCAGCATCATCAAGAGTTCCACCGGCGTCAGCCGCCAGAATTCCCATGGCCGCAGGCCAAGATCGCGCAGCCCGGCGCGCATCATGCCGGGCCAGTCAAGATGACTCATCCCGCCTGCCCCGGCACCTGAAACGCCCGCGCCAGCAGTTCTGCCGCCGCCCGCGCCGCCGCCACCGGGCCACCGCCGATTTCGACCTTCAGCAGATCGGCGGCACCGCCGGTCCAGCCGCCACCGCGCAACCCGGCGACCACCAGCGCCAGCACGTCGCGGGTGGAAAACCGGCCCGCCTCGAACCGCTCGACCAGGTCGATCAGGCTGGGGGCATCCAGCGCGGTTTCCAGCTCTGCCAATGCTCCCAGCGTCAGCTTCATCACATGCGGCGCACCATCCAGCCGGATCGCCACTTCCCCTGCCAGCGGATTTGCCATCAGATCGCCGTGAAACTCAGAACCCCGGCCGAGGCCAGCGCCAGTTCATAGGTCGCTTCGCCATTGTGGCTGCCGGCATAATCCAGCCCGGTGATCTGAAACGGCCCTTCGATGATGCCGAATGACGGTACGATCACCTGAAAGTTCGGCACTTCGCCGTTAAAGAAAATCTGGCGCGCCCGCTCATCCGCCGGGTCATCGCGAAACACCCCCGACCCGGCAATCGAGGCGCTCTTGACCCCAGCCCCGCCCAGCAGTTCGCGCCAGCCACCCTGGCTTTCCAGGCTGGTCACATCCACCGTTTCGGCGTTGAAACTGATGCGGGTGGCTCGCAGCCCCGCAATCGTCACAAACTGTCCGTTTGCCGTCAGATCAAGCTTGATCAGCAGGTCTTTGCCGTTTTGGGCTACCATGTCCGTCTCTCCGGTAAAGGGTCAAATGTCTTCGACGCGGGCGCGAAAGGTCAGATCGATCCGCCGCACCAGCCCACGATCACCCCGTCGCGCCACGGCTTTCAGAAACCACAGGCCGACCAGTGCGCCCCGGGTCAGCACCAAAGGCGCCCCGATCAGCGCATCTGAAACCGCCGTGGCGGCGACCTTCGCCTTGGCAAACCCGGCGGCATCGGTGATGACGCTGACCACGAAATCATGTTCTGCGCCTGCGTGGGTCTTGTCTGACAGGTCGCGCACATCTTCGGGGCCGATCGATACGAATGTGCCCTGGCCGGTGCCTGCCGGAACCGCGTCATAGATTGCAGTTCCGACAACTGCGACCAACGGACCATTTGCCGCCAAACGCTGATAGACAGCCGCCTGCAACGCGGCAGCAACGCCGTAACTCATGCCCCGACCTCCTCTTGCGCAAAACAGGTCAGATACTGCGCCTCGGCATCGGCTTCGGTAACGCCGACGATGCGGAAAATCCGGGCACCATCGCGAAACCGCTGCTCGGGCCTTGGCCGCGAGGGGGCACCTTGCGGGGCTCCGCGCACCGTGATGCGATAGGCGACGTTCGACAGGGTGACAAACTCGGCATAGCGCTCGCCGCCGCTGCCGGGCTGTACATCGGCCCACAAGGTGCCCAGTGCCACCCAGGTCAGCACATGTCCACCCAAACCGTCAGCGGTGCGGGTGACCTGTTCCAGAACCAGCTTGCGCGACAGGTTGACCTCTTTCACGCCACACCCCCACCCAGAATGCGGATGTTGCGCCAGCGCTCGATCAGCGCCGCGACGCCAAACGGCATGGTGCCGCTGTCGGTTTCAACCCGGTGTTCGTGGTAATGCGCCGCCAGCAGCATCGCCGCTTGGCGCAATTCGGGGGGAACATCGGTCCATGCCGGGCCGAACCCGGCCTGAAACACGATCTCGGCGGTGCCATCGGTTGAAATGTTTGGCAGCAACACCCCCGACGCCGCCAGCTTCGGGCGATGGGTATCGCGCACCAGCACATAACGGGTCGGATCGATCAGGGTCGGAACCCCGGTCCGGTCAACCAGATTGACCGAGGTGATCGCTTGCACCGGGGCGACCGGCAAAGCCTGTTCGCCAGGATCGCGCCAGCATTCGACGGTGTAAAGGAACGACCGCTTTATCAGCATCTTGCTGACCCGGCTTTCAATTCCGGCGATTCCGGCGCGGATCAACCGCTTGAGCAGCGCATCCTGTGCGCCGTCGTCGGTGAACCCGGTGCCCAGCCGCAGATGGTCTTTGAACTCCTGCAACGGCAACGCCGCATCGGCCACGGGGGCCTGTTCGATCAAGATCATGGTTTTTCTCCGAATACCTGCCCGCAGCCCGGCGCGCTGAAAGACTGCCCCCGGATCAAACCGGGGGCAGCAGTATCGCGCCGAAAATCAGCTCACCGCGAACTTCAGCGTCTTGATCGCGGCAAAATCGGTGACTTCGCCGCCGACCCGCTTGTGGGCATAGAACAGCACGTTCGGCTTGGCCGAGAACGGGTCACGCAAAACCCGCACTTCGGGGCGTTCGGCAATGGTGTAGCCAGAGCGGAAGTCGCCAAAGGCGACGGCATAGGCGTTGGCAGCGATGTCGGGCATATCTTCGCAGACCAGCACCGGGTAGCCGAGCAGCAGCGACGGGGCAGCGGCGGCCAGACCGTCGGACCACAGGAAGCGGCCGTCGGCATCTTTCATCCTGCGCACGGCACCGGCGGTTTTGGAGTTCATCACGAATGTGGCGTTGGCGCGATAATCTGCGGTCAGCGCGTAAACCAGGTTCACGATGCAGTCGGCCGCGTTGGTGGTGGCAAAGTCACCGGCAAACCCGGTGGGAACATAGCCGATGTTGCCCCAGGTCCACGAGGCGTTGGCCACCTGGGGCGGCAGCAGGATGCCCTTGGGCTGATCGACACCGGTTCCGGTGATAAAGGCAGCAGCTTCGGCGCGGATGAAGCGGGTGGCGATCTTGCCGGCCAGCCAGCCTTCGACGTCGAAGGCGCTGTCGTCCAGCAGCCGCTGGCTCGACTTCGGCATTGCTGCCAGATCATGCAGCTTGATCGAGATGCGTTCGATGGTCGGGGTGGTGGTTTCGACCTGTGCCGCCGTTTCGGTGGCCCAGCCAGAGCCGACTTCGGTGCGGTCGATCAACACATCAAAGCTGGCAGCGTCAACGGTGACGACATTGGCGATGCGGCGCAGCGACGAGGTGGTGAACAACAGCGACCGGATGGTGTCCGATGTCTGCGGGTCGATCAAATAGCCACCGTCTGCGGCCACTGCGGACGACAGCGCCTTGCCTTCCAGCACCAGGCCACGCAGGCCGTCATCTTCGCCGGTGCGCAGATAGGCGCCAAAGGCCTTTTTGTGCGGCACATCCAGATCCGCACTGGCCGACAGCGCCGGGCGCGCCGCATTCATGGTTTTCCGATCAAGCATGGTCAGTCGCTCTTCCTGTTGTTGCAGCCTTGATTTCACGTCGGTTTGAAAGCCTTTGAACTCATTCAGAAATCCGGTCAGCGCGGTCTTGACCTCTGCTGCCGGGTGCAGGGTGTCCGGCAAACCGGTATCACCCCGAGCCTTGGTCTCGGTCTTTGTCATTTTCGTCACCCTTCGTGCGAGGTTCAGACAGCGGGGTCCGGGCCCGCCATGGCTTCCCGTGCATCGTCAAATGCCCGGGCAAGCTCGCGCAGCAGATCAAAGGAGTGGTCTCCCTTTGCCCCGACCCGCGCGTCCGGCAGCATGGGGAATGTCACCAAAGACACTTCCCACAACTCCAGTTCCGACAAGAGCCGCTGGCCCTTGCCATCCTTTTCGGCCCGCACCGTGCGATAGCCGATCGACAGGCCATCAATGGCACCGGCAGCAATCAGCGCCACGGCTTCGCGGCCCTTTTCCACTTCGGTCAGCAACCGGCCTTTGACATAAAGCCCGCGGGTGTCTTCGCGGACCTCGTCCCAGATGCCGATGGGCTGGGCCGGATCGTGCTGCCACAGCATCTTGACCCGACCGCCCTTGGCAGCCAGCGCCTTCAGGCTTTTGGCACAGGCCCCGGGCAGCACCACATCGCCACCCTGATCGCGCTTGTCGAACAGCGAGGCATAGCCCGAAATCACCGTGCCGTCGGTGACTGTCAATTCTTCGGCCAGACGCACGAACTTGTGCTCCAGCCCCGGCACAACCGGACTGTCATCCATCACCCACGCCCTTTCTCAATTGATTGCGGAATTCAGCAGCACTTCAGCGCCCTGGGCCAGCAAAAAGGCGGCCATGCCATAGACGGCCAGCCAGATCCGCCGCTCCATCCGCTCCAGCGTCGTCTCAATCTGCTGCAACCGGTATTCCAGCGCGGTCCACCGCTCTTGCGCCACCCGTTCGTTGGCGTCGATCCGGGCAGAGGCCGCATCGAAACTGTCGAAAAGGTAGCGCGACCCGCCAACAGGTACCCGCTCGTTCATGCGTCCTCCGTCAGTCTTGGCAATCCAAGGATGGCGCGTTTTTCGGCATCGGTCAGAAAGCTGGCGGCACCGACCCGTGCCCATTGCTGATCGCGTTCGGCGGCCAGGGCGGGCACCTGATCCAGATCAGGCCGCAATTCGACCATTTCGCCGGTAAAGGCCGACAGCCACTGCGATACCGATGCAGTGACCCGGGTCACCAGCGGCACGATGGTCAGCCGGTAGAACGCGCGGTTGGCTTCCTGATAGTTGGCATAGGTGGCATCACCGGTCAGCCCGATCAGCATCGGTGGCACCCCGAACGCCACGGCGATGTCGCGCGACGCCGCTTCCTTGGTTTTCTGGAACTCCATGTCGGAGGGGCTGAAACCCATCGGTTTCCAGTCCAGCCCGCCTTCCAGCAGCATCGGCCGCCCGGCATTGCGGGCACCCTGATGATGCGCCTCCATTTCGCCCACCAGCCGCTCATACTGATCGGCACTCATCGAGCCCTGCCCATCGGCGCCCTTGTAGATGATCGCCCCCGAGGGGCGCGCTGCATTGTCGAGCAGCGCCTTGGACCAGCGCGAGGCGCTGTTGTGCACGTCGATCGCGGTGGCGGCGGCCTGCATCGGCGACAGGCCGTAATGGTCGTCCTGGGGATGGAAGGTCTTGATATGACAGATCGGGCTGGCTGCGCCGGTGACATCAAACCGGTGGCGGCGGTTGCCGACGGTATAGTCATAGGCCACCGGCCAGCCATCGGCACCCGGGATCAGGCTGATCCGGTCGGACCGCAGCACATGCAGTTCGCCCGGCAGCATCGGCACCCCGTCGCCGTCTTCGCCACCGACCGCTTCCAGATAGGCGTTGCCCGACAACAGCAGCTGGCCATACAGCGCCTCAAACAGCTCTGCCTTGCCTTGCGCGCCATTGGGGCGGCGGATCAGATCCAGCAAGGGGTGCTGTTCAAACCGCCGCTCATGATCCTGCAACACAACCGGCAACGCCGCTGCGGCTTCGGCAATCAGCTTGACGGCGCGGAACCCGACCGGGTTGCCCATAAACCCGGTCTTGGTCAGCGACACCGTGTCGCGCGGGCTCCAGGCCACCCGGCCGGAACTGGCATAGGCGATGACAGGACCAGTGGCTGAAGCCTTGGCCTCGGGGGCTTTGGCTTCGGGCACCGCCACCTGCCCGCGCGCCTCCGGCACCGCCGGACCGGCGCGGCGGAATAGTTCAAACACCATGGATTTGCTCCTTGCGCGGCCGAACGGACGGCGCAGCTATTGCCCCGACCGAAGCCGGGGGGTTTCACACCCCCCGGACCCCCCGTGGGATATTTGTGAACAGAAAATGAGATGCAGAGAGGCGGGCTACAGCAGCCGGACCCTGGGCCTGCGCCAATGGGCGGCAGGCAGGATCATCAGTTCGCTCAGGGCCCAGACCAGGGCATCGACCCGGTCGGGGCTGCCCTGCCCTTCATAGCCGCGCGCGGTCATCCGGCACATCTGGTCCTCCAGACCGCCCAAACCCCGGCGGTGAAACACCCGGCCCTGTTCATAGAGCGCCGCCACCGGTTCAGCCCGCGCCACCTTGCCCTTGCTGGCCCGCACCGCATGGAACGGCACCAGCGGATCGATCTGGCGCACCACCGATTCCACCAGATCGCCGCCCTGGTTGACCTCGGCCACCAGCCGCTCGGCCCCGTGGCGTTCCATCGCATCCAGCGCTGCCTGGGCCCATTCCGACGGCGATGACGCCCTGAGCGTGGCATCTTCCAGCACATAGGCGCGCCAATCCTGCGGCGGCCCGTCGCTGACGATACCCGCTACCACGATACCGCATTCATCCGATCCGGCATGGCCCGACACTGCCGGATCCACCGCGACAACAATCCGCGACAGCTGCGGCACCTGATCGACCCGCAGGGCTTCCAGCATCGCCGATGTCCACAGCGCGCCTTCGGCATCCTCCAGCAGCACCCCGTCCAGCTCCTGCCGCCCCAGCCGCGTCCCGGCATAGCGGGCCCGGACCTCCTCCAGAAACGACGCCGCCAGATAGGCGCGGTTCGCCTCCGTCGGGGCATGGGTCGTCACCGTGGAGGGGTTTGCCAACAGCGCTTTCAGCACCGGCACATTGCGCGGCGTGGTGGTCACCACCTGCTGCGGCGCATCACCCAGCCGCAGTCCGAACTGCAACATGTCCCACGCCGCTTCGCCCTGTTTCCATTTCGCCAGTTCATCGACCCAGGCGGCATCGAACTGTGGCCCGCGCAGGCTTTCGGGATCATGCGCCGAATAGATCGTGGCGGTAGCGCCATTGGGCCACAACAGCCGCTTCCTGCCCGCTTCCCAGACCGGTTTGCGGTCCGGCGGCGAACAGGCCAGAATGCCGCTTTCACCAAACACCATCACTTCGCGGGCCTGATCCAGGGTTTCGCCGACCAGCGCCACCCGGTGCGACCGCCCCTTGTCCAGGGGGCGCGCGCCTTCAACCTCGGCGCGGACCCATTCGGCCCCGGCGCGGGTTTTTCCCGCACCCCGGCCACCCCGCACCACCCAGGTCTTCCAGTCGCCCTCGGGGGGCAGCTGGTGCGGCAGCGCCCAGAACTCGAACAGCCACGGCAGCGCCAGCAGCGCCCCGTTGCTCAAGCCGTCAAGGAAGCTCTGCACCACTTCCTGTGGCGCGCAGGCGAGCCAGACGGCGCCCGATCTCATCGCGTGCTGCGTCGAAGTCGAGCGCGTAATCGTTGACAACACCGGCTTCTTGTTTGCGTAGCTTTTCAACTCTGGTCCTTTCATCCAGCGCTGATTGCAGCGCCTTGCCAAGCAGCGAGATGATCGCCGTAACCTCTTTCGAGCGGCTGATATCGCCTGCCTTGATCGCCTTGATCACCCCGTTCAGGTCATCGACTGACCGTTGAAGGTGCTCTTGCGTCACCGAAAGTATGCGTTGCGGTGACCCATCCTGCTCGATGGATTGCATTTCTGTCATTTCGTTGGGAACCCGCCTCTCGTGCCTGCATCGCGGCAGGCTGCACGGTCATGATGCCGCTTCAGGCGACAGAAACGAAAAAGCGGCACCGGGTTGCCCCGTGCCGCTTGCCCATTTCTTCCATCATGCCCGATGTATACTTAGGGGAGTTCTCAAAGTCAAGAACTATCTTCAGGGTTGAGTGACCCCACCGTTCGCTGCATCAGCGGCAGCCTTTGCGGCGGCTTCGGCCTCGATGGCGCGCCAGCGTTCGACGTTGGCATTGTGGTCAGCCAGCGTGGTGGCAAAAGCATGGCCGCCGGTGCCATCGGCGACAAAGAACAGGAATTCCGTGGTTTCCGGATGCAATGCCGCCTCGATGCTGGCACGGCCCGGGTTGGCGATCGGCCCCGGCGGCAGCCCTGCGTGGACATAGGTGTTATAGGGGGTGTTGGAGCGCAGCTCACTGGCGCGCAGCCCCCGGCCCAGCACGCCCTTGCCCTTGGTCAGGCCATAGATCACCGCCGGGTCGGTTTGCAGCTTGATGCCCTGGTTCAGCCGGTTGACGAACACCGAGGCGACCCGGGCGCGTTCTTCGGTGATGCCGGTTTCCTTTTCCACCAGAGACGCCAGCACCAAAGCCTCTTCCGGCGATTTCACCGGCAGACCCTCGGCGCGGTTGGCCCATAGTTCGGCCAATACCGCGGTTTGCCGTGCAGCCATTTCGGCCAGCAGCGCGGCGCGGTCGGCCCCCTGATCAACCTCATAGCTGTCGGGCGCCAGTGCCCCCTCGGCCGGTGCGTCGCCCAGCTCGCCTGCCATGAACGGGGCACGCTTCAGCGCTTCGGATACTTGCCAACTGGTGACCCCTTCGGCCAGGGTGATGCGCAGCCTTGTGTCGGCGGCATCCTGTACCGCCACGAACTCGGCCGGGGCAGCATCGACCGCAGGGTCATACTTCGCCACTTCGACATAGCGGTTGGTGCCAGGGTCCAGCTCCCGCAGCACCATATCGGCGGCGGCGACGCCAATGCGATAGTTGATTTCGGTGCCACAGGTGCTTTGGCCATCACCGGTCACCAGCGCCAGAATGTCAGCCATCGACGCCCCGGCAGGGATCAGATAGCTGCCGAATTTCAGCCCACCTGCCCGGTCGGAATACCGGGCACCCAGCCGGAAGATCGTACCGGAACTGACAGCGCCTTGAGCCGCCAGATCACCGGAAACTCCAGTCAGGTTCGCGCCCTTGTCCACCCGCAGACAGATACCCGCCGTCAGTGGCCCGGCACTGGTATATTCGCGCTTGGCCCAGGCCAGTGCCGATCCGGCGACGATCAGCACCACCACAAACAGCGTCAGCGCATTGGAGGCGATGTTGCGCCACATCACCCGGCACCCCGGCCCAGCACCAGCGAGGCATTGGTGCCGCCAAAGCCGAACGAATTCGACAGGGCCACATCAATCCGCCGGTTGCGGGCGACATGCGGGGCAAGGTCGAGCCGCGGCTGCACCGCCGGGTTGTCCAGATTGATGGTCGGCGGTGCCACCTGATCGCGCAGTGCCAAAACACAGAATATCGCCTCGATAGCGCCTGCGGCCCCCAGCAGATGGCCGGTGGCGGATTTGGTTGAACTCATCGTGGCCGTTTCGGCGGCATCCCCCAGCAACCGCTCCACCGCCGCCAGTTCAATGGTGTCGGCCATGGTCGAGGTGCCATGGGCGTTGATGTAATCGACCTGCGCTGGCTGCAACCCGGCCCGCGCCAAAGCCGCAGACATCGAGCGGAACGCGCCGTTGCCATCCTCTGCCGGGGCGGTGATGTGATGCGCATCGCCCGACATGCCATAGCCCAGCACCTCGGCGTAAATCTTTGCCCCGCGCGCCAAAGCATGGTCCAGCGCCTCCAGCACCACAACCCCGGCGCCTTCGCCCATCACAAAGCCGTCGCGGTCGGCATCATAGGGGCGGCTGGCTTTGGTCGGATCATCGGCGCGCCTGGTCGACAGCGCCTTGCAGGCGTTGAAACCGGCGATGCCGATCTCGGAAATCGGGCTTTCGGCACCACCGGCCACCATCACATCGGCGTCGCCCCATTGGATCAGCCGGGCGGCATCGCCAATCGCGTGGGCTCCGGTGGAACAGGCGGTGACAACCGCATGGTTCGGCCCCTTGAAGCCGAACCTGATTGAGACCTGGCCGGAAATCAGGTTGATCAGCGCGCCGGGGATGAAAAACGGCGATACCCGTTTCGGCCCGCGTTCCTTGATCAGCACAGCGGTTTCGGCAATCGACGTCAACCCGCCGATGCCCGACCCGATCATCACCCCGGTGCGGCAGCGGCTTTCCTCATCTTCCGGCATCCAGCCGCTGTCGCGCACTGCCTGAACCGCAGCAGCCACGCCATACAGGATGAAATCGTCAACCTTGCGCTGGTCTTTCGGCTCCATCCAGTCATCGGGGTTGAATGTGCCACCCGACCCGTCACCGCGTGGCACTTCGCAGGCATAGGTGGTAGCCAGATGGCTGGCGTCGAACTTCGCGATGGTGCCGGCCCCGGAGTGTCCGGCAATCAGCCGGCTCCAGGTTTCTTCGACACCGCAGGCCAGCGGTGTAACCATGCCCAGCCCCGTAATGACCACCCGCCGCATCCGAAGCCCCGCCCGTTTTTAATGCCGTGCAGATTCATACACGTCGCCCTTGCAACGCGCAACGTTTCTTGCGGCCGATTTCCGCCCATCGCCCCCACCGCTAGGCCAGCGCATTGACAGATGCCACTATCGCTAGTTGATCCGGCCAGAACTGCAACCCCACACCGATAACCCGTGCGGAAATACTCACCAAGGTTGATTTAGCCTCCGCAATGTGGTACGCTAATCCATTGAACAAAAAACCTTCTACAGAAGCATTCATCCAGTGAGGCACCAGATGGCTCCATTGACGATTGTGGTTTTGGCTCTGGGTTTCTTGGTGGAACCCCAGTCACCGGTAACTCATCCACCCTGTTCCCTGCAAACCGTGCAGGGTCAGGTTCTGAGTTGTTGCACCTTGTCGTCCGGCCAAAACTGCTGCTCGGGCAGTGTCGGCTCTGACGGAACGGTGCTGGGCTGTGGATGCAAACGATGATTACCCTCGCGCACGTTTTGATTTCGGCGTCGCTCTTAATGGCGGTGACCCCGGTGCTCGCACAGCAACAGTTTGTTATCGAGCTGCAGATTTCCGATCCGAAATTTGAGACACCCCGGTTTTCCGCGCCCTCCGTCCGCTACGAAATTCGTGCGGAAGAGGTTTACATTCCATCCAGCTTTCCCATTGTCGACAAGACCCCTGAATTCCGGGCGGAACCATTCGGCTTTACCTACGAACCCTGGCCGCTGGACGCCAGTATAGCAACTCGCACTTTTGCCCACTTTGTCATTGGTGGCCTCGACACCAGCGAATTTCTGCCGGTCAATCCATATCAGATGCGGTTGCTATTGAATCCAGAGCGCTTGGGCAATGGTACGATTGTCCAGAAAATCGACTTCGACACCCGTTCGGCCATTGCCGAATCTTATCGACGTGAAGTGAACGGTCTCACGCGACAATTGACCATAACACCGAATCAGAACCTGTCTGCCTTCAGCGCGGCCGCCGAAGCCATCAACCTTGACCCAAAGATCGACAATTTCATGTTGATGGCAAAAGTCCTGAAGCTTGCGCTGCGCACCGATACCGATTCCAGCACCGCCCCCCTGACCGTTTCCCAACTCCGCGCCCTGCCGGGCTTTACCGACCTCACCCTGTCAGAGCAATGGACCGTTCAGTCAGAATTTCTGAATACCCTGACCGGATCTCCAGACCTGAGCCGAAAGATCGATCCAACCCGGACGGTGCTCGATGTTGCCCTGAGTCTGGGGTCGGAAATGATCGGGCAAATAGACTTTTCCAACCCCGAACACACCGCTTTGCCCATCGTCCAGGTCTTTCAGACTCTTTCCTACCTGCACTCGTCCAATGAAGATTGCTTCGCCCTCGGCGTGAACAATTCGGAGGCGATCAAACATTCCGCAGCGATTGCAATGAATTGGGCCAGCCAAAGAACCCTGATGCTGGATTGGGGAACCTGTCTGGAAAAGCTCTCCGGCTTCGATCTCGGCCTGCCGCGCGAACAACTTGCGGCAGCCTTGTCCGGCAATGCGATCCTGAAGGAAGAATGGCGGCGCTACGGGATGGCCGGGCAGGTGATCAAGGACCGGCTTGATATCGCCGATGGCGATTCAGCCAGCCGGATATTGTCACTTGTGGAATTCGCAAACCTCGTTTCCGAAGGATAGTGCCATGGCCGATACGCCCACCCCATCAAGACAACTTCGCGTGCGCCCGTCCAGCATCGGGCTCGATCAGAACACCAAACGCTTCGTGATCTATGTGTCGGTCATCGTCAGCTCGATTATCGCCTTGTCGGTGATATTTGTGGTAGCGTTGATGCCGATTCTGAAATCGGGATTCGATATTCCGGTGACGCTGCAGAATTGGGGCGGACTGATCATCGGTTTCTATTTCGGGTCATTCATTTCCCTGCTGAAGGACTGGTCCCGCGAAAGCGTCGAAGTTTATCGCGATGATGCTTAGCCGTCTTTTCCTCGCCCTTTTCCTGATTATGGCGGCATTCTGCGCAACCGCACAGCCGGTGGTCCTGCCTTTTGACTCGTCTTATCCGCCGATGTCCTTTCGCACGCCGCAAGGACAAGCCGACGGCTTCGACGTGGCGGTGGCCAGGGAAATCTCCGCCCGGATGGCAATCGATGTCGTGTTCGAGCCGTCCGATTTCTTCGATATCCAGTCTGGGCAATGGCCGGACGATTGGGGTTTTGCAGTCGCCTCGATGTCACGCGATGCAGAGCGTGACAAGGTTTTCGAGTTCATCGGGCCATACCTATTCGAAACGGTCGTTGTCGTGGCCAGCGCCAACGCCCCTGCGATCGCCGTGGCCGATCTGCAGAATATCCGGATCGGCATCTGCAGCGGCTGCGTCTACAAGGCCTATCTCGAAGGCAATTACGAAGGCGGCGGCTCCAGCGGCCCGCCAATTCCGGGTGCCGAGCCGGTATTTTTCGCCACGGACTCCGATATCCTGCGAAAACTGTCCAGCGCCAGTGCCGACCTGCAATATGGCATCACCAGCGCCTTTCATGCCGATTACTTCATCGGTCTGGGCGCCGGGATCCGCAAACTTGATCCGCCTTTGTATGTTTCGCCGCTCTGGATCGCCGTCCCGAAGCGGCATCAGGCGCTGCTGCAGCAACTCGAACCGGCATTTCAGTCGATTGTCGCCGACGGAACCCTGTCTGCCCTGTCCACAACCTACCTGACCAGCGATTATACCACCTTGCCCGGGTCGGACTGAAAGCCGGCAACGCTGAAAGCGGCAGCGCAGACCGTCAACCGGCACAGCCGGGCAACAGGGCCGATCGCATCGACCAGGACAGGACGCATGCGACGCATTTACTGGAGCATTCAGCTGCTGTAGCGGGCCCCAATTCGCCCTCAAGGGTTAAAATTCCCTTAATGCGGATGCATAAACCCTTGAAGAAACGTACTTAAAAAAATGTCCCATGCCGGGACACCTCAACGAAAACGGCGCCCCTCCCGGAGCGCCGTCTGGTCAGTCCGCTCAGGGACCGGTCGTCACGAAGCCTTGGTGATGAAGCTGACGGCATCGCCGAAGGTCTGGATCGTTTCGGCGGCATCGTCCGGAATCTCGATCCCGAATTCTTCCTCGAACGCCATGACCAGTTCGACGGTATCAAGGCTGTCTGCGCCCAGATCGTCGATGAAAGACGCGTTTTCAGTGACCTTTTCGCCTTCCACACCCAGGTGCTCGACGACGATCTTCTTCACGCGGTCCGCGATGTCGCTCATGTCTCTTCCTCTAGCAGTTTCGGGCTCATGCCCATTGTTGTCGTTCTTGCCCAAAGGGCGGCTCCGGCACTGGCACCGATCAGGCTGCCAATGCCCCCGGAAACGCACAGCCCACGCCCCCGGTTCAATCAGCGTGGCCTATAGCATAGTCTTTGGCGCAGGCAAACGCTTTCGGCGCGTCGGAACAGGGCAATCGGGTGAAGCAAGGGGGTGACAAACGTCTGAAGTGGTGAATCAGTGACTTTCCATGTTGTTTGGCATGGAGGGTTGCGATGGAGACTT
>JAYTDA010000452.1:0-3911 GCA_043736155.1 Paracoccaceae bacterium
CTTCTTTTGCACCTGGTCGCGTCAGGCTGATGAAGAGGGTAATGTTCGCGTCAATTCCGCGATGGTGCGCAATCTGTTCGACGGGTTGGCGGATGCGGCGATCCAGCACGCCGCCCTTGTGACAGGGCTGAAGCATTACCTCGGCTCGTTCGACGACTATGCCAAAGTCAAACCCTATACGCCGTTCCTGGAAAGTAGCCCGCGTCTGCCGGGACTGAACTTCTACTATGCTCAGGAAGATGTGTTGTTCGAATATGCCAAGATGCGCGGCTTCACCTGGACAGTCCATCGCCCGCATTCGATGATCGGTCTGGCCATCGGCAACGCGATGAACATGGCCGTGACGCTGGCGGTCTATGCCTCGATCTGCCGGGAAACCGGGCGGCCCTTTGTCTATCCCGGCTCGCCTGAGCAATTGAACGCCGTGGCCGACGTGACCGACGCGCGCATCCTGGCCGAGCAGTTGCACTGGGCCGTCACGACGCCGGAAGCGGCCAACACGCCCTTCAACACGGTCAATGGCGATCTGTTTCGCTGGTATTGGCTCTGGGCGCAGATTGCCGGTTATTTCGGGCTGGAAGTGGCAGACTATCCCGGCCATCCGACGCCTTTGGAGGAGCAGATGGCCGATGCGCCTGCGATCTGGTCGCAGATGGTCGCCAAGCATGGCTTGCAGGACATCCCGGTGACGACGCTCGCCTCGTGGTGGCACAGCGATGCGGACCTTGGTCGGACGCTGGAATGCTTTACCGACATGACCAACAGCCGCAAGCTGGGCTTCACCCCATATCAGCACACGCCCAGCAGCTTTTTTGACGTGTTCGATGCGCTGCAGGCGCAAAAGATCATCCCAGCCTGACCCCGACCAGCCTGAATCAAGAAGGAACGCGCCTTGCATTATGTCATCCACTGCCTCGACCATCCCGGTGCCGTTCAGAAACGGCTGGACAATTACGATGCCCACAAGGCCTATCTGGGGGCCGCCAAGATCAAGACGCTGATCTCGGGTCCGCTGATGGCGGATGATGAGACCACCATGATCGGCAGCTGCTTCGTGGTGGAAGCGGCCTCGCTGGCCGAAGCCGAGGCGTTCAACGCCAATGACCCATTCAACAAAGTGGGCCTTTGGCAGACCATCTCGATCCGACCGTTCCTGAAGCGCGTGGACACCCGGGCATGAGCAA
The DNA here is from genome assembly GCA_043736155.1 of Paracoccaceae bacterium. GTDB lineage: Bacteria > Pseudomonadota > Alphaproteobacteria > Rhodobacterales > Rhodobacteraceae > JANNRR01. The sequence goes on from JAYTDA010000452.1 coordinate 1,185, forward strand.
GCCTGTCAATATCGCCCTGATCGGGATGGGCTGGTGGGGCAAGAAGATGCTCTCGGTGCTGCAGGCGGCGCCGGGCGACATTCGTGTCGTGCGCGCGGTCGAGCCGAATGTCGAGACGGTCCGCGCGATCTGTTCCGAGAAGGGCATCGCCCTGTCGGCCGATTATGCCGATGCGCTGAGCGACCCGGCGGTTGAGGCCGTGGTTCTGGCCACGCCCCATTCGCTGCACGAAGCCCAGATCGAGGCGGCGGTGGCGGCGGGCAAGCATGTGTTCTGCGAAAAGCCGCTGGCGCTGACCAAGGCGGGGGCCGAGAAAGCCGTGGCATTGTGCCGTGGGGCTCGGTTGGTCCTTGGTATGGGGCACGAGCGGCGCTGGGAGCCGCCGATTGCGCGGATGCTGGCCATGGCCGATGTCGGGGCGCTGGGGCGCATCCATCAGATCGAAAGCAACTTCAGCCACGACAAGTTCCTGACGCTGGACCGCGACAACTGGCGGCTCAAGCCCGATCAGGCCCCGGCAGGGGGCATGACGGCGACGGGCATTCACCTGCTGGACCTGTCCGTGCGGCTCTTGGGTGCGGCGGAAAGTGTGCTGTGCATCTGCGAGCAATTGTCCGCGGACCTGCCGAATGGCGACACGGTCGCGGCTTTCGTCAAGTTCAGGGGCGGCGGGACCTCCTATGTCTCGGCCTCGCTGGCCAACCCGTTCATCTCGCGCTTTGCGGTGTTCGGCTCCAAGGGCTGGATCGACATCCGCGACAAGGCGCATGTCGAAAGCCCGGATGGCTGGATCGTGACCGAAGCCATGGCCGGTGGGCCGATCACCACGACAGAGGTGCCGCCGGCCGAGCCGGTGAAGGACAATTTGGTGGCCTTCGCCCGCGCCGTGCGGGGGGCCGAGGTCTATCCGATCACGGCGGCGCATCTGGTGGACAATATCTCCTTGCTGGAGGCGGTCTTCAAATCCGCGCTCAGCGGCAAGATCGAAGCTGTGGCCTGACGGCCGGAAAGACTGTTTTACGGAAGGACTGGGAAGACGATGAAAGCCCTGATATTCGACGCACCGAAAAAGCCGGTCGTGGCAGACGTCCAGATGGCCTCGATCACCGAGAACGAGGTGCTGATCCGCTCGCGCCGTGTCGGCATCTGCCATTCGGATTACGAATTGCTGGCAGGGCAGTACATCATCCCGATCTCTTACCCCGTCACACCCGGCCATGAATGGGTAGGCGAGGTGGTCGAGGTCGGCCGCAACGTCAAGGGCCTGAAGATCGGTGATCGGGTGGTCGGCGAATGCGTCATCAAGACGCCCGAGCGCATCCATCATTTTGGCTTTTCCATGGACGGGGCGGATCGCGAGTTCTTTGCAGCACGGCCCGAGTGGCTGCACAAGCTGCCGGACGGCGTGGACAACGCCAAGGGTGCCCTGATCGAGCCCTTCACCTGCGGCTATTACGCGGTCCTGCGCCATGGCGGGGTCAGCGCGGCGGACACCGTGGTGGTATCGGGCGGCGGGACAATTGGCCTTGTATCGGCGGCGGCGGCCATCGGCATGGGGGCGCGGGTGATCGTGGTCGATCCGGTGCCGCTGCGTCGTGACATCGCGATGAAGCTGGGCGCCGACGGAACGGTCGACCCTTCGGCGGGCGATCCGATCGAAGCGGTTCAGGAGATGACCAAGGGCGGTGCCGATCTGGTGGTCGAGGCGGCGGGCCATGCCTCGTCGCTGGCCAATGTCTTTGAATATGCGCGGCAGGACGGGCATGTCTCGATGGTCGGCATCAATATCGGCCAGAAGTTCCCGGTCGCGCTGGGCAAGATCATGATGAAAAATCTGACCGTGCGCGGCTGCATCGGCTCGCCCGGTGTCTGGCCCTCGGCGATCCGCTTTCTGGAACGCACCGGGATCGACCTGTCACCGATCCAGACCCACACCTATGCGCTGGACGATGCCTTGGCCGCCTTCGAGCTGGGCAAGGACCCGCAAAAGGCCGTCAAGGTGACGCTGGAAATCGCCTGAACCGAAGGAAACGGATACAGCAGATGACACCGACCGGCACCACATTCGGCAGTCAGGACCAGCGGCGCGGGCTGGCGGGAATCGTGGTCCCGCGTCAGTTCCTGACCGTCATGATCTCGACCGTCGTGCTGATCGTGCTGTGTTTCATCGTGGCACCCTCCAGCGTATCCTATGGCGCGCTGTCCGGCTCGCTGCCCTTCGCGGCGATATTGGCCATCGTCGGGCTGGGGCAGATGCTGGTCGTCCAGCAGGGCGGGTTCGACCTGTCGATTGCCGGCGGCGTGTCGCTGGCGGTCGTGCTGTCAACGCATTTCCCGGCCGGGGACAACAGCCTTCTGGTGCCTGGGATGCTGCTGGCAATGGGCTGCGGAGTTGTCGCGGGGGTCATCAACGGCCTGCTCGTCGGCTTTCTGCGCCTGAATGCCGTGGTGGCCACCATCGGCGTCAATGCGCTGCTGTACGGGATGGTCTTTGCCGTGTCGGGCGGTGTGCCCAAGTTCACGACCGAGCTGCTGGCACAGGTTGCCGGAGGCGAGATGTTCGGCATCGCCAACGCGGTCTATGTGGCTTTTATCATTCTGGTGCTGGTGGCTTTCGTGATGAAGCGCACCGTCATCGGCCGCCGGTTCGAGGCGATCGGCGCCAGCCCGCTTGCGGCCAGCGCCATCGGATTGCGCGTCAAGCTGCACGAGATGATGGCCTATGTC
>JAYTDA010000453.1:0-1751 GCA_043736155.1 Paracoccaceae bacterium
GACAGCATGGCTTGACCTAGCCCTTCAGCCACGCGGCGGCAATATGGGCGCAGCGGCCGAACTTGCCGAATTCGCGGTTGATTATCATGCCCGGCGCCCTTACCTAGGCCCAAATCCACCAACGCACAGGATCAAAGCATGGACTTCTTGTCACCCGAAGCCCTCGCGGCCCTCACTGCACTGGGCCAGGTGATCCTGATCGACCTTGTGCTAGCCGGTGACAATGCCATCGTGATCGGCCTCGCCGCCGCGGGCCTGCCCAAGGAAATGCGGGCCAGGGCGATCCTGATCGGCGTCGTCGCCGCCACGGTGCTTCGCATCATCTTTGCCCTTGCTACCACCTGGCTGCTTAGCGTTACCGGCCTGTTGCTCGCCGGGGGCATCCTGCTCTTGTGGGTCTGCTGGAAGATGTGGCGCGAGCTGCGTACGGGTGGCCATAACGAAGGTGAAGCGGGGGCAGAAGCGGTTTCGGGCATGGACCTGAACGCTGACGGCACAATCGCCAGCGGCGCGCCGCTCAAGACCCTGCGGCAGGCGTCCATTCAGATCGTCATCGCCGACGTGTCGATGAGCCTCGACAATGTGCTCGCCGTCGCCGGGGCCGCGCATGAACACCCCTGGATTCTGATCTTCGGCCTGGTGCTGTCGATCGCCCTGATGGGCCTTGCCGCCAGCTTCATCGCCCGCCTGTTGAACAAGCACCGCTGGATCGCCTACGTCGGCCTCGCGATCATCTTCTACGTCTCGCTTGAAATGATCTGGCGCGGCTGGACAGAGGTGGCACCGCTGGTGCAGGCCGCGCTTTAACGCGCGCGGTTGCACGCCTGCCCATCGACGCCGACCAGCCCGGTTGGCCGGTAATTCTGCAAGGCTGTCCGCGCGGCCAGCGTGATCAGGCACTGCCATTCCTTTGGCCGGTCGGGGTTGGTGGTCATCAGGCTGGCCCGCGCCCCAAAGGCCGGCGTGCCGTCGTAGGGAATGTCGAAGCTTTCCGGCGAGATGCCGACGGTGGCCGAAATCGTGTACAGCCAGACCCGGTCACCGCCCTGCTCAACCCAACGGCCGACATCGCTTTGCGTCTCCACATTCACCACCATATCAGCCCCTTCGCCGCCCTCCGCCCGCATTCCCGACACCGTCATGGCCGCGTACAGCGGCGGCAGCAGCTCTTCGGCGTAACCGCTGGAATACTGGGTGGAGGACATCTGGATGATGTAGCTTTTCCCCGCCAGCGGCCCGGTGAGGGTGTCGGACCGGGCCGGCAAGGTGAGCATGATCAGCGCGATCAGGGCTTTCATCGGGCGTCCTTGGCAAAGATCGGGCAGCGTAAGGCGGGGAAGGCTCGTCGGGCAACAGTGATGTCCCGGGCCGGGACAATATTCGCGGTGAAAGAAGCCACCGGGTTGGCGGCTGGCGTTCAGGAAGTCTCAGGGTGTTTCGGCTGACGAGGGCTGGTGCTGTCAAAGGCGCGGCTGCGGCGGATGTGCTGAGGACGGCGGCTTTGCCGGTTGCGACGTGCCTGCGCCAGTTTCCGCCGGTGGGTTTACCGGCCAGTTCTGGATCGGCCGGTTCTCGCCGCGCAAAGCGGCAGATTCCCGCCGGGTCCGGATCGAACGGGTTGAGGCGATCACGCAAGTGTTGCAACGCTGTTCACGAAACCGGCAACGACCGGGACGGGGATATAAAGAAAGAGGTTCCGCATGATCCGCACCGCCGGTGCCGTGCTGCGCATGTCTGCTGTGATTTTTGCC
>JAYTDA010000454.1:0-3461 GCA_043736155.1 Paracoccaceae bacterium
CGGCCGCCCTCCCGCGCACGTCCCAAAACTAGCGAGTCATGGGACAACAGCAATATGCAAGGGTGCGTGCTTGCACGCACCTTTGGCGGGGTGGCGGGGTGAACCCCGCCCTACGCGCCGGACCGGGGGAACCAGACCACCAGCGGCCCCGCCGCTTCGAACCCTGCTGCCAGCGCCGCATCCAGTGCCCCGCCGCGTTCAAATCCGGCCACGGGGCGGCCTCCGCCAACCTGCGCCGCCATGGCCAGCGCTGTGGCGAACAGGTCCGCATTCTCCTGAGGCCCAAAGACATTGGACAGGCCGACGATATCGACCGACAGGTTGACGATGCAGCCCGCCTCAAACCCGCCCCTGGCCCGCCTGCCGCAAAACACCAGTTTGCCTCCCCTCAGGCAGGCGAGCGGGAACATCCGGCCTGGCGTCGGTGACCCACCGGCTTTCCAGCCCTGTTCCCACAATGCCAAATCGCCGGGGGTGGCGACCACCTCCCAGTCGGCAGGGCTGTTGGCCGGGCCATCAGCCCAGATCCAGCGGGCGCGAAATCCGACCTCCAGCCCCAGCGGGCGCAGATCCAGGGTGGCAAAGCCATCCTTGACCGCGGCCCCCCCGGCAAAGGGCGCCAGTGCCCGTTGCAGCGCAGGGATGGTTGCAGCCGCATCGCCGGGTTGCAGCACCAAAGCGGCGGAGTAATAAGGCAAGGGCGCTGCCAAAGCGCGAAACAGGTGCGCGTCACGGGCAAAGGCCAGACCATGGGCGGCAAACATCGCCTGATACAGGTCGGCATTGCTGCGGGCGGCATGCAAGGCCCGGTCCGCCACCGCGATCATCGTGGCCCCACCAGCCGCAGCGCCGCAGCCTCCACTTCGCCAGCCAGCGCCTCCAGCGACCGGGGCGACAGGGTCGCTGCCTCCACCACCTGTTCGGTCCGCCCCTTGCCGGTGCGGCTTTTGGCGTAGCGCGGATCATAGTGGCGCGCCATCAGGTCAGCCGCCAGATCGCGGTACTGCCCGGTGGCGGCCATGGTATGCCAGCCCGCGATCACCTCTGCGGCATGCAGCGGCCGCAGTTTGTCGATGGTGGCGGCCAGCATCGCGGCATCGGCACTCATGTCGCCATAAGCCCGGGTCAGATAATCGGCGCGTGCCGCCACCGGGGCGGCGATGGTGATCCGGGGCGCAGCCCGCATCGCAGCCCACAGCCGCGACGGCAGCACCCGGTCGCCGACCTTGCTGCTTTCCGCCTCGATCACCACGGGGCGTGCCGGGTCCAGCGCCGCCAGCGCCTGTGCCAGCCGGTTTTCAAACAGCTTCTGGCTCGGTTGCCCACCGGCACGGCCGCCAAACAGGCTGCCGCGATGATTGGCCAGCCCCTCCAGATCAATCACCTGCATCCCCCGCGCCGCCAGCAGCGCCAGCAGTTCGGTTTTGCCGCTGCCGGTATTGCCATCCAGCAGCAGCACCGGGCTGGCAACATCGGTGTCGCGCAATTGCGCCACCACCAGCCGCCGCCAGCTTTTGTAACCCCCTGCCAGGGTTTCGGTGCGCCAGCCGACCTGGGCGAGGATGGTGGCAAATGAGCCGGACCTTTGCCCGCCACGCCAGCAATAGACCAGTGGCCGCCAGCCCCCGGGCTTGTCGGCCAGTGCCCCCTCCAGATGCGCAGCCACGTTGCGCGCCACCAGTGCCCCACCGGTCTTGCGCGCCGAAAACGGGCTGAGCTGTTTATAGATCGTGCCGACCCGTGCCCGTTCGCCGTCATCCAGCACCGGCAGATTGACCGCCCCCGGTACATGGTCCTCGGCAAATTCCGCCGGGGCACGGGCATCGATGATCATATCGAAACCAAGGGGTGCCAGATCGCAGAGCAAGGTCAGGGTCAGTGCCATGCCCGCCTGATAGCGCAGGTCCGCCTGCCGCGAAAGAGGTGCCGGGCCATGGGACCACTGCCTCCCCCTTCGTGGCGAGGGTCGCGGTGGGGGGACCGGGCAGTGGGGAACCCGGCGCCGCTGCCCCCCCCGAAAAAGGCAGGGAGGTGCGCCGGTCCCGAGAACGCCTCCCTGTTGATTTTGACAATTTCCGCCGCCGGGTAGAGGATCGCTGGCACAGACCCAATTCCAGCCGCGGAGCCGCACGATGAAAGATGATCTGTCCCGGTCCGCCCTGTCTGAACTGCGCGCCACTGTCGCGGTGCCGTTTGAGCGGGCGCATGCGATGCCGAAATCGGTCTATACCTCGCCTGAATTCCTGGCGCTGGAACAGCAGCACATCTTTGCCGCCGAATGGCTGTGCGCCGGACGCGCCGAGGCTTTGCCCAACCCCGGGGATTACCTGACGATGCAGATCGCCGGCGAGCCGGTGATCGTTCTGCGGGGCCACGACGGCCAGATGCGCGCCCTGTCCAACGTCTGCCGCCACCGGATGTCGACGCTGCTGGAGGGGCGCGGGTCGGTGCGCTCGATCGTCTGCCCCTATCACGCCTGGACCTACAATCTGGATGGCGCGCTGCGTGGTGCCCCGGCGATGGGGCTGAACCAGGGGTTTAGCAAGGACCGGCTCGGTCTGCCACAGGTGCGGTGTACAGTCTGGCAGGGCTGGATTCTAGTGTCACTGAACCCCGCTGCAACTGACCCTGCCGTTCAACTGGCCGATGTCGACCGGCTGGTCGGCTATCTGGATATGTCAAGCTACCGCGAGACCTTCCGCGAGAGCTTCCGCTGGGCAACCAACTGGAAGGTGCTGGCCGAGAATTTCATGGAAAGCTACCATTTGCCGGTCTGCCATTCCGGCACCATCGGCGGCACCGTTGATCTGCTGAAAATGACCTGCCCCGACGGCACCGCTGCGTTCAATTATCACTATATCCTCAAGAACGACAGCCTGCCGTTGACCCTGGCCCATCCCTCCAACACCGCGCTTCAGGGCGATCAGCGCCGCACCACCTGGCTGTTGTCGATCTATCCGGCGCTGCTGATCACCCTGACCCCCGGCTATTTCTGGTACCTCAGCCTGACGCCGGATGGCCCCGGCCATGTCAATGTGCTGTATGGCGGCGGCATGTCGGCGGACTGGTGCGCCGATCCGGGTGCGGTGGCGCATCTGGCGCAGTTGAAAACCCTGCTGGATGCAGTGAATGATGAAGACAAGGGCTGCACTGAAAAGGTCTATCAAGGGCTGCTGGCCGGCCTGTCTGCGCCGGGTCCCCTCAGCCATCTGGAACGGCCCAATTTCGAGTTTGCCCGCTATATCGCGTCGAAAATGCCGGGATAACGGCGCAGCAGGGTCACAACCGCCCGCCTGCTGCCTGCCGGTGACCGAGAGCAGCGCCAGACCGGCGCCGGACCCTTGTCCTGCGCCGGTCTGGCACCAAAAGCCGGGTCGGTTTTGTCAGTCACGCCCCGCGCGTGCCGCACCGCGCCACTCTGGTGCCCGGGATTGTTTTTCGCGAAAATACTCCGCAGGGGG
>JAYTDA010000455.1:0-12978 GCA_043736155.1 Paracoccaceae bacterium
CCCAAAACAATCCCCTTCCAATCCAGAGGCCCATCAAAGACTCCAGATCACAATGGAAATGCAAGCCATATGCGATTCCCCTACCCACAAGGGGGAGGGAGCTGCTTGCTGCGATGGCCGCCGGAATGACGCCGGTTGAGATCGCGGGTCCCTACTCGGCCACCAACTGGGTGGTGTGGGGACCACGCCTGTCCCCCGCCGATTCCAACCGGATCAGCCGGTCACGCAGCGCGGCGAGTTCGGTCTGCATCGCATCGACCGACTGGGCGACAATGGCGGGTTCCGGCACCTGAGGCTCTGCCTCTTTCGGGCCGACGAAGCGGCCGAACGTCCAGGCCAGACCCCGGCTGACATCATCCATGATCAGATAGAATGACGGCACCACCACCAGGCTCAGCACGGTGGAGACGATGATGCCGCCGATCACGGCTGTGGCCATCGGGGCGCGGAACGACCCGCCCTCGCCGACACCCAAAGCCGACGGCAACATCCCCGCCGACATGGCGATAGAGGTCATCACGATCGGGCGTGCCCGTTTGTGCCCCGCCTCCATCAGCGCCTTGGTGCGAGACATGCCCTGCGCGGTCATTTCAATGGCGAAATCCACCAGCAGAATGGCGTTCTTGGTGACGATGCCCATCAGCATCAGTATCCCGATCAGCACCGGCATCGACACCGCAGACCCGGTGACAATCAGTGCCGCCGCCACACCGCCAATCGCCAGTGGCAACGAAAACAGGATGGTAAAGGGCTGGATCACCGATTTGAACAGCAGGATCAGCACGGTCAGCACCAGCGCCAACCCCAGAATCATCGAATTGACGAACGATGCCATCAATTCGGTCTGCACCTCGGCATCGCCCGATTCCGTCACCCGCACCGAAGCGGGCAGGTCGATCCCGGCCACCAGGTCGTTGAACCGCGCCTTGGCGGTGCCCAGCGCCACGCCTTCGGGCAGGTTGGCGCCGATGGTGGCGGAGCGTTCGCGGTTCAGTCGTTCGACGGTGTTGGGTCCAACCGCCACCCGGATATCGGCAACTGACGACAGCGGCACTGCCGCCCCGGCAGCGGTCAGCAGCTTCAGTGCGCCGATCTGGCCGATATCAGCCCTGAGCCCCTCGGCTAGTTGCACCCGCACCGGGATCTGGCGGCCATCGATTGACACCTTGGCCAGCGCGGCATCGACATCGCCGATGGTGGCAACCCGGATGGTTTCGGCGATCTGCGCCGTGCTGATCCCCAGCCGCGCCGCCTGATCGGCACGCGGGGTGATCTGCACCTCGGGCCGTGGCAGGGCCCCGGTGGCCGACACGTTGGCGAGCAGCGGGTCACCGCGCAGCCCCGCCTCCAGCCTTGCCACCGCCAGATCCAGATCAGCATCGGTGGCGGCAAGGATGTTATAGGACATTTCGCGCGAGCCGCGTTCATCCAGCTTCAGCACCCTGACATCGGGGATGGTGGCCAGCTTTTCAAACACCTCTTTTTCAATCGAGGATTGCGGGCGCAGACGGCCGGTGGCCGCCATCTCCGGGATGAACCGGCCGACCAGCGGCCATTGGTGCGCCGCCTCTGACGCCTTGCGCAGCAGCGAATGGTCCAGCTTGTCCAGCACCACCGTCACCGAGGCGCGGCGGATATCCAGTTCGCCCACCGGCGAGGAACCCCCGATCACCAGAACACCCTCCACCCCGTCAATCGGCGCAATCATCGCCTGCATCTGGCTGGTCACATCATCGGTGTCTGCCAGCGTCGATCCCGGCGGCAGTTCCACAGACACCGATATGCGCGAGGCATCTTCGGCGGGCAGAAAGCTGCCGGGGATCTGGGTCATGAAATAGACTGACACCACCAGCAGCGCCAAAGCCGCCAGCATCGTCAGGTAATAGTTGCCGACCCTGATCCGGATATAGGGCAACCGCCAGGTCCGCATGGTCAAGGCGATCATCCGCAGATAGCCACGCATGATCCAGCCATCCGGCACGTCATGCCCGACCGAATCCCTGGCCCGCAGGAAATAGGCCGCCAGCATCGGGGTGATCAGCCGCGCCACCAGCAGCGAAAACAGCACCGCAATCGCCACCGTCAGACCGAATTGCACGAAATACTGCCCCGGAATCCCCGGCATGAACGATACCGGCACAAACACCGCGACAATGGCAAAGGTGGTGGCAATCACCGCCAGCCCGATTTCATCGGCGGCGTCGATGGCGGCGCGATAAGGGGTTTTGCCCATCCGGACATGGCGGGCGATATTCTCGATCTCGACAATCGCGTCATCGACCAGAATGCCGGTGGCCAATGTGATGGCGAGGAAGCTGACGAGGTTCAGCGAAAACCCCAGCAGATCCATGATGTAGAACGTTGGCACCACCGACAGCGGCAGCGCCAGCGCGGTGATCAGCGTGGCGCGCCAGTTGCGCAGGAACAGCAGCACCACCAGAACCGCCAGCGCCGCGCCTTCCAGCAGGGTATGCAGGGCCGCCTCGTAGTTGCCATAGGTGTAGAACACCGTGTCATCGACCGGGGTGATGATGACATCGCCGTGGTCGGTGCGCAGCTTTTCCAGCTGTTCATTGACCACTTCGGCCACCGACACCTCGGATGCGCCTTTGGAGCGGAACACCGCAAAGGTCACCACCTGATCGCCGTTGAACCGCGAAAACGACCGCAGTTCCTGATAGGTATCGCTGATCTGGCCCAGATCGCCCAGTTTGACATGGCGCCCCGACGGCAAGGCAATGGTGGTTTGCGCCAACAGATCGGCGGACCCGGCATCGCCCAGAACCCGGATCGCCTGTTCACGCCCGCCCAGATCGCTGCGGCCGGAGCCATAATCGGCATTGGTCAGCCGCAATTGCGCATTCACCGACGCGGCGGTGATGCCGTAGCTGTCCAGCCGGACCGGATCAAGCTCGATCCTGATTTCGCGGTCGGCACCGCCATAGCGTTCCACCCGGCCCACTCCGGGTTTGCCCTGCATGGCGCGGGTGATGGTGTCATCGACGAACCACGACAGCTCCTCCATCGACATGCCGGGAGAGGTGACGGCAAAGGTCATGATGGCGGCACCTTCGACATCGACCTTGGTCACCACCGGCGCTTCGACCCCGGCGGGCAGATCGCCGGTGACGCGGTCGATCGCATCCTTGACATCCTGCACCGCCTGATCGGTCGGCACCTCGACGCGGAACTCGACGGTGGTCAGCGACACCCCGTCATTGATCTTGGAAACCACGTTCTTGACCCCGGTGATCCCGGCCACCGCATCTTCGATGATCTTGGTCACTTGCGTTTCCAGCTCTGCCGGGGCAGCACCGGCCTGGATCAGGGTTACGGCAACCACCGGCACATCGATGTTGGGAAACCGGGTGATCGGCAGGGCATTGAACGACTGCCACCCCAGCATCATCAGCAGCATGAATGCCAACAGCGGCGCAATCGGGTTGCGAATTGACCAGGCAGAGAAATTCATCGCAGTCCCCTAGTTTCGGCCCCTAGTTTTGGCCCCTGGTTTTGTCCACTAGTTTTGGCCCCTGGTTTCGGCCCCTGGTTTCGGCCCCTAGTTCGAGCCTTCGGTACCTGCCGCCATGACCGGATTGATCTGGTCGCCGTCGCGGACAAAGGCACCGGCCTTGGTCACGATCAGATCACCCGCCGACAGGCCCGATGTCACCTCGATCATGCCGCCATCGCGGATGCCGGTGGTGATCGCCACCAGCGTCACGGTGCCCTCCACCACTTTCAGCGCGGTTGCCCCATCGGCACCGCCGCCGACGGCAGACACCGGCACCGCCACGGCGGTTTTGCTTTGCAACAGCACCCGGGTATCGGCAAACATCCCGGCCCGCACCTGTTCCGGATCATCAATGCTGATCCGCACCCGGCCAAGCCGGGTTTCCTGATCCACCGTGGGTTCCACCAGCCGGACCGACCCGGTCAGCGGCTCTTCGCGGCGCGATACCCACAGCACGGCGCGTTGCCCCGCCACCAGCCGCAGCACATCCTGTTCATCGACATCGGCGCGCAGTTCCAGCAATCCGTCGCGGTTCAGGGTGAACATCGGTCCGGCGCCACCACTGGCAATCGCCCCGACCATCGCATTGCGCCCCACCACTTCGCCTGCCACCGGGGCGGATACATTGGTGCGTTGCAGGCTCAGGTCGATATTGGCAATCTGCGCCTCGACCAGGGTGCGTTGCGCCTGTGCCGCAATCAGCCCCTGTGCGGCGACGGTGACCCGCGCCGCTGCCGCTGTGGCATTGGCCTGTGCGGTATCTGCCGCCGATTTGGTCGATGTGCCGGCTGCTGCCAGTGCCTTGGTGCGGGTGCTCAGGCGGATGGCTTCGTCACTGGCGGTCTGCGCCTCGATCACCTGGGCCTGGGCCTGGGCAATCGCGGCATCACTGGCGGCAAGCGACGCCATCAACTGGCTTTTCTGCAGCATCAGCGAACTGTCGGACAGCCGCGCCAGCACCTGACCCTGTGCGACCTTGTCACCGATTTCAACCATGATGGCGTCAATCGCCTGACCTTCGATCTGCGGCTGCACCAGCACCTGTTCCACCGGGCCGATCTGGCCCGATCCCAGAACCACATCCTGTAATGGCATTTCAACCACCTGTGACACGGTGATGGCAGGCAACCCGGCGGGTTTTGTCGTGGCAGGTTCAGTGGTTTCGGCATGTAGCGCAGCGGTGGCGGCCAGCAACAGGCTTAACGCAAAGGCAGGGGAAAGGGTGTGGGAAACGAAGCGCATCTGTCAGACTTTCATGTCGGTTCGGGGAAGATTGGTCGGGGAAGATTGGCTCCGATGGCCACCACATCGGCCAAGGTCCGGTCCAGTGTGGTCAGAACCAGTTCGGCAAGGGCGGGGTCGGGTGTCAGCGTCGTGGAACCAGCATTGACGGCATCAGCGGCACCACCATGAGAACAGCAACAGGCGGACAGGCCCCGGATCAGCAGCATCACCAGTTTGCCATGCGCCGCAAAATGCCGGGCGGCCTCGTTTGGGCCAACATTGGCGATGCGTCCGAAAGCGGCGACCAGATAGCCCAGAATTTCATTTTCCATCCGGGCCTTCAGCGCGGCAATCGCCGGCATCCGGGCGGCCAGCGCCTCGATCTGGGTGATGATCACTTCCTTGCCGATGTCCGGGGTTTCCACCCGGGCCCGCACCAGCGTGCGGAATGTCTCTGCCGGGGTGTTGGACAAGATGATCTGGTTGAATTCATCCTGCACCTCCGCCAGATCGCGTTCGATCAGTGCGGCAATGATCGCGTCTTTCGAGGGGAAATAGCGGTAGAAGTTGCCGGCACTCATCCCGGCTGCCTTTGCCAGATCCTGCATCGATGCGCCTTCAAAACCCTTGGCGGCAAACACCCCCTTGATGCTGTCAAGGATCTCGGCGGTGCGCGGTTCTGTTGGCCGGGTGGCGGTGGCAAGTGGCATGGCTAAACTGTCCGAATCGGCGAGGAATCTTGCGGCATCATATGATGAATGAACGTTCATTCATCAAGCGACATCACGAAAACGTGATCTTCCATCCACCACACAGGGCAGAGTCTATCACCACAGGCGGTGCAGCCGCAGATTGGCGCGGAATGCCGAATCGCAGCGGGACAGCACGTCCCGCTGAAACGCGATCAGTCGTGGTGGAACCGGGGCCCGCCGTCAGCCCCGCGTCAGAATGATCGACAGCCGCTTCAGCGCCGCATCCAGGTCGGGTGACAGGGCCTCTGCGGCAAGGGTTTCGTCATGCAACTGGTGCAGCAACCCGGTGATTCGGTCGATTTCGGCATCGCTGAATTCGCGGTCTGCCCGGGCAAAACTGGCCACAGACCGTGACCCGCCCTCGTCCACTGCCCCGGTAAAGCCGAACACCAGGCCATATTCAGCTGCCTTTTCCATCACCCCGGTGGTGTCCTCTGCGGTCAGGGCGCTCCAGCGGATGGTGCCGGTATGTTCGAACCCCCAGCGCACCGTGGGGTCGCGCAGCAGCAGCGCGTGTTTGGAATAATAGTCGATCCAGTCCCGGCGGTAGGATTGCAGCAGGTAGCGCGACGAGGTGAACTTGATGTGCAGGGCTGCGGCGAACCCTTTGGGGCAGGATTCGCTGACCTGTTTCAACAATCCTGCGATGCTCGCTTCTTTATCCATATTTCCTCGCTCAACTCGCTTCCAAGTTGCCTGATCCTACGCATTTGCGATAGTGTCCATTTGTGCAGGGTGCGGGGCAGGTCAGCCAATGGCCGCCACCAGCACTGAACAAGTCAGGCTCGAATGAATAGCTCGGTCGAATCGTTGGAATTTGCCTTTTTTGCGCCTGCAGGGTTCTACATCGCCCTGCGGATCGGCTTTGCTTTTCCGTCAGAAGAGCATAACGCCATGCCGCCCCGCTGGATCGACCGCTACACTGCGCGGGGCTACATGCTGTATGACCCTGTGATCAAATGGATTTATGAGAATACCGGTGCAACAAGGTGGAGCGAGACCGGCCTCGATGATCCGCGTGGCGTGATGGCAGAGGCGCGCAACCATGGCTTGAACTTCGGTGTCGCAATCTGCTGTGTCGACAGCGGCGAAGAGGGGCAGCGCAGCTTTGGCTCGTTTGCCCGCACCGACCGCGAATTCGACGAGGCAGAGATTCGCATTCTCACCGCCCGGATGCAGCAGTTGCATACAACGCGGCGCCCGCCGTCCAACCTGACGATTGCCGAACTGGAGGCGCTGCGCATGGTCAAGAACGGACTGTTGCTCAAGCAGATCGCTGCCGAACTGGGGGTTTCCGATGGTGCCGTCAAACAGCGGCTGAAAAATGCCAGGCTGAAGCTGAATGCCAAGACCGGAACCCAGGCAGCGTCAATGGCCACCGCATTCGGATTGATCTGAGCCTCAATACGAATTTACTGCCGGTTTTCGGCCCGATTCCGAAACGGACTGTTACCATTTTTGCAACTTGGTGCTTTAGTGAACTCTCCATAAAGGAGAGTGAATCATGCACAATATCACGTTTGACTTGTCTGACCTGCATCAGTACGGAACCGCCTTTTTCGACTTTTTAAAGCTGCGCAAGCGGTTTTTCGTCGATGTGCTGGGATGGGATATCCCGCACAACGACACGGTCGAAATGGACCAGTATGACAACCCGATGGCCCATTATTCGCTGGTGCTGCGCGATGGCGAAGTGATTGGCGGCGCGCGGGCCATGGCCACAACCTCGTGCTGGGGCAGCCATACCTATATGCTGCGCGATGCCGTGGCCGGGCGGCTGTCGTCGATTCCGAACCGGGTGATGTCGGATGAGATCCGGACCGACGAGGTGTGGGAATGCACGCGGCTGGTGATCTCGGACGAGGTGGCCGGCCATACTGACCGCGCCCACTGCCTGCATCTGATTGTCGAAGGGCTGGTCACCGTCGCCAATGACCATGGCGGCAATGAACTGATGTCGCTGTCGCCGCTGCCTCTGATGCGGGCACTGCGTCAGCTTGGTTATTCGGCAAACCGGATCGGCGAACCCTATTCCAACCCCGGTGACGGGCGGCAATATGCGGTTCTCAGCATGCCAGCGCGGCATGCCGCCGAATTCCGCGTTCATCACTGATCCAGGTGCGGGGTGCGCCGTGGTGAGTGGGAGACCGGGGCAAAGCGACAGAAGGAGAGGTCGAATGATGTGTTGACGACAGGGGTTGCAAACACCAATCCGGGCCGTCCCTGCCACTTGGGTGGCAGAGGTGGCCCGGTTTTATCCCCGGTGGTCCGGCACACCGGCATCGGGGGTCACCGGGTCGGAGCGCGATAGGCGTTGCCGGACCCCAGCGCAATGTTCAGCGCCACAAAGGCCCGCGCCTGTTGGCGAAGATTTTCCGCCAGAACCGCCCTGGCGCCGGAACTGGAGGTTTCGGCATCGATCAGATCGGAAATGGTGGCACCGTCCCTGGCGATCAGATCTCGGGTCAGATCGACCGCTTCCTGATACAGCCGCACCGTCTTGTCAGAGGAATTGACCGACGCAGTCGCCGCTGAATAGACCAGCAGCGCGTTTTCCACCTCCAGTATCCCCTGCAGCACCGTGGATTTCCATCCGGTATGGGCCTGGCGCGCAAGCGATTCGCGGGCATCGACGGTGGCGCGCGGGCTTTTGCTCAGCAGCGCCGGGAACTGCACCGAAGGGCCGAAGAAATATTCCGTCGATGCATTGCCGCGTACCGATGCCAGGCTGATCGCACCACCGAGTGACAGGCTGGGGTAAAGCTGCGCCTTGGCGGCACCGATATCCTGCAAGGCGGCGTAATAGATCCGTTCGGCAATCAGGATGTCGGGGCGGTTGCGCAGCAGATCGGCGGGGATACCGACATCGGGCGACAGCTGCGGGCGGGGAACGGTGGTGCCCTTGTCCAGATCAACCGGCAGGGTCCCGGGTGCCATGCCGACCAATACGGCGATTTCCGCCTTTTTGCCGGCAATCGCTGCCTTGACCCCGGGGATCTGCCCTTCGATCTCCGACACCACCGCCTGTGACCGCACGATATCAAGCCGGGTGGCGGAATTGGCATCAAAGAAGCTTTGGGTCAGCGCCAGTGTCTTGCGCCGCGACGCCAGATCCTGGCTGCGCTGCACCAGCAGGCGCTGGTTGTAGCGCAGATCGACATAGGCGTTGGCCAGGTTCAGGATCACCAGCAATTGGGCCGCGTTCACCTCTGCCTCGGTTGCAATGGCGCGGGCATCGGCGGCGCGCAACTGGGCGCGGCGGGCCCCCAGCGGGTCCAGCAGCCAGGACAGACCCAGTTGCCCGGTATTGACCGTGGTTATCGCGCTGCCATTCGCCTCTTGCGCCAGCACCGAAACCTCTGGCGACAGCGAGGCTACACCCGGTATCGCCGCCAGTTCGGCGCGGCTTTGCACCACCCGTTCCTTGGCAGTTTCCAGCGACAGGTTGCCGGTTAGGGCGCGTTCGATCAGCCCGTTCAGCACCGGATCGTTGAATTTGCGCCACCAGCTTGCATTGCTCAGCAGCACCGGCGCGGCCCGGTCGGTGGCGGCAAATCTGCTTTGGAACGGAAAGACCGGGGCGCCATAGGGGCTGTCCGCCGCGCAGCCAGCCAGTGCTGCCGCTGCGGCCAAAGCCATAAAAACTGGCGACGTCGTGCGCCGCGTGCTGCCGGTCATCTGCTGCTGCCTCAACTCTGCCGCCTTGGGCGGTCATTCTTTGGCCAAACTGTGCCGCAGGACCGGAGATCAGACAAGCATCTGGCGCAGGGGGCCGGTGGATTGGCCCCGGCCTTGTGCCGCGAATGCACCACTTTTGCGGCGCTGCGGCTTACTCATCGCGGAATGCGCGGGCCATCTGTTCGGCCAGGGGTTGCGTCAGATACGACAGAACCGACCGGTTAGATCTCTGGATGAAGGCTTCAACCGGCATCCCCGGCACCAGTTCAAGATCACCCAGTTTCGCCAGTTCCGCCGCTGGAACATCCAGTTCAAGCCGGTAAAACACCTGCCCCGTCGTGGCATCGGTGACACTGGCAGGCGACACCACCGACACTTTGCCAAAGATGTCCGGCGTTGACCGAGAGCTGAAGGCGGGAAATTTCACCGTTGTTCCCTGCCCGACAAACACCTGGTCGATCGAGCGCGGGTCCAGCCGCAATTCGTACTGAAACCCGGCATTCGATGGCACGATTTGCAGAATCGTGGCACCCGGGGCCACAACGCCGCCAATGGTTGCCGCCTGCATTTCATGCACCACGCCATCAGACGGTGCCCGGATCTCGACCCGGTCCAGTTGTTTCTGGGTGGTGACGATCTGCAGGATCAGTTCTTCGGCAGCATTAGTGGTTTCGCGCAGTTTGGTCACCACCTCCTCCTTGAAGGTGCGGTCAGTCTGCAAAATCTCCATCTGGGCATCGCGGACCGAATTGGCCAGCCGCGCCAGTTCGGATTGCTGTTCGGAGATTTGCCCCAGCAGTTCCGACTGGGTGCGCTGCAGATCCAGCACCTGACTTTCGCGGGCCAGACCCTGCCTGTTCAGATCCGTCACATTTTCCAGTTCTTTTTGCAGCAGCAGCAACTGGTCCTGCTTGGCGGCGATACCTGCCGCAGTGCCATCGCGCTGATTCTCGATCTGGGCAATCTTTTCGCCCAGTTGCGCCGTGGTGCCGCGCAGCACATCGCGACGGGCAATGAAAATCTGGGCCTGCCCGGCCTGTTGCTTGTCCAGCGACCGGCCCCCCAGATGGGATTGCATCGCAGGGGTCCGCAGGTCGGAAAAGTCGATCTGAGGCAGCCCCAGTTGTTCAGCCTCCAGCCGGGACTTCTGGGTCAGGGCATCGGCAAGACGGTTGTGGGCAATATCGAGGTTGACCTGCAAAAGCGTCGGGTCGAGGCGCATCAACAGATCGCCTGCACGCACCGGATCGCCGTTTTTCACCAGAATCTCGGCGACAATGCCGCCATCCAGGTTCTGCACCTGTTTGGTCTGGCCCCGTGCCACCACCTGCCCCTGGGCAATGACGGCACCGCTGATCTGGGTAAAGCTGGCCCAGACCGTCAGAATCACCACCAGCAACAGGCTGCCCCACGCCCCTTTCCGCATCAGCGGCGACAGTGCGGTTTCCAGCTGTGGCTGTTTGGCTGCGGATGTTGCCGGGGCCGATGTTGCCGGGGCTGCGGCTTTGCCGGTCAGGCGGGCCATCAGTGCCATGCTGCACCCGCCGATTCCGGCTGGCACAGGGCAATGCGGCGGGGCTGTGGCCAAAGGCTGGGTGTCATCATCTTCCTGTCGCACCCGGCAAAGCGCCGGTTCTGCCGCTCATGTTGCCGGTGTCCGGTTAACACCTCATGTCGATTGGCCAATATTCCGGGTGGCCAAATTTCAGGGTGGCCAAATTTCCGGGCGGCCCGAATGTCGACTGGCCCGAACCTAACTCAGGGCCTGTCGCCAAGGCAAGTCAAGCCGTCGATCGGCAAAGAGTTGCCAGCCATTGTCCCGCCGCCGGTCCGCCCCTATCTGTTTGCCACAATTCGAACACGGTTCTGGTGTTTTCAGACTTTGGTCCAGCGGGTTTTTGGCTTAGTACCCTTGCAAAAGCCACCGCCGGGCCGTCTGTTAGGGCAGACCAGTGCCTACAAATTCATTTGTTGACCAGTTGGAACCCCGTATGTCGGACCTTCAGCACCGCCCCGTTGCCGCCGCCCCGGTACCCGGCGGCGTGCCAACCATGAAGGTGCCGCGTGTCGAAGTGTTGCTGGCCACCTTTAACAACGCCCCCTACCTGCGGTTGCAACTGGACTCGCTGCTGGCCCAGACCTGGCAGGATTTCCATCTGGTGATCAGCGACGATTGTTCCACCGATGGTACCGTGGCGATTCTGGAAACCTATCTGACCCGGTTCCAGAACCCCGTCACCCTGACCCGCCGCGACGTGCAAAGCGGGTCTGCCATGGCCAACTTTGCCAGCCTGATGCAGGCCAGCACCGGCGACTGGGTGTTCCTGTGCGACGCCGATGATGTGTGGCACCCGGATAAAATGGCCAAATTCCTGGCCTTTGCCGGGGAAAAGCATGGCGGGCACCGCGCCGATGTGCCGCTGTTTCTCTATTCCGATGCAAGGGTGATCGGGTCCGACGGGGTGTTGACCCATCCCAGCTACTGGGCCTTCAAACACACCGATCCGGCCCGCTGCGCCACCTTGCAGCGTCTGCTGGTCTGCGCCCCGATGCTGGGCTGCGCCTCGATGATGAATGGGGCGCTGGTCCGCCAGGCCGCCAATGTTCCGGTGGGGCAGGTCACCGGGCATGACTGGTGGGCCATTCTGGTGGCAGCCAGCCTTGGCACCGTGGATTTCATGCCGCAAGCCACGATTGATTACCGGGTACACCCGGGCAATTCCTCAAAACCGATGCAGGTGTCGCTGCGGCTGATTGGCCGGGTCGGGATGAAACTGTCGCTGGCCCACCACGAGGTGCATCGCCGCATGGTGATCCGGCAGAAACAGGCCGAACCGCTGCTGGCGCAATTTGAGGCAGAACTGCCGCCGGAGCGCCGCGCCATCATCAAGCGGTTTCTGGCGATGAGCGGGCAATCGCCGATTGGCCGCAAGCTGACCATGCTGTGGCATGGCTACACTTACCCAGATTACATCCGCAATTCGGCGCTGGTCCTATTCTACTGACACCTGAGTCAGCCGAATATGGGGTTTGGAACGATGCAATTGCTTTCGCGCAACCATAGCGTGCAACGCCACGCCGCCACTTGCCTTGCCAAAATGGCACCGGGCACTGCGAAATCCACCACTCCGTTCACGTTTCTGAGCGATTCCTTCGGTGTTGCAATGCTGCGGGCTTTGGGTCATGCCAAGTGCAACCGACCGGCACCGCTGGTAGCAACGGGCCTGCAGCCGTAAACCATGTTCAAATCCGCCTTTGTCATCCTGTCCGGAAATGCCTTCAGCGCTCTGATGCTGCTGATCCGCAACCTGTTGGTGGCGCGGCTGATTTCGGTGGAGAATTACGGGATCGCCGCGACCTTCGGTCTGGCGCTGGCAGTGATCGAAATGACCTCTACCTTTGGGCTGCAACAGCAACTGGTGCAGGACAAGCGCGGCAACGATCCGAAGTTTCAGGCGGCGCTGCAGGGGTTTCAGGTTCTGCGCGGCATCGTCAATGCGGTGATCCTGTTTGCGCTGGCTGGGCCGTTTGCCAGCTTCATGGGGGTGCCACAGGTCACCTGGGCGCATCAGTTGGTTGCGGTCATTCTGGTGATGAACGGCTTTGTGCATTTTGACATGTACCGCCTTGGCCGCCGGATGCAGTATGTGCCGGCCGCGATGGCGGCGGTGCTGGCACCCTTGGCGGCGTTGGCGGCGATCTGGCCGCTGCACAAGATTTACGGTGATTATCAGGTGATGCTGTGGTCGCTGATCATCCAGTCGGCAGGGACGGCGCTGGTGTCGCATCTGGTGGCGGAACGGCCCTACC
>JAYTDA010000456.1:0-32407 GCA_043736155.1 Paracoccaceae bacterium
ATGTGATCGAAGCCGGCGCCATAATTGGCGATCAGTTTCAGCCGTGGCCCCGCCTGTGCCAGCAGGCTGGCGTCGATCTGGTCGGTGATGGTCGGGACCAGCACATCCGCCTCGGCCACCGCTGCCACCAGGTCATCGCGCGACATCGGCAGATCGGGGTCCCGCAACCTTGTGTTGAACAATTCGGTCAACCGGGTCTCGACAACCTGGGGCAACCGTCGCGTCACGACAACACTCAGCCGGTCTGCTGGCATTCCAACCCTCCTTGCCCTTTTCTTGCGGGGCGTATGGTGCCAAACTGACGGATAGCGCAGCAGGGCACAAGATCTGGCGCGCAAAAGGCGAGGACGGGCAGAGGCACGGAAACATGGCGGGAATGCGCGGCTGCGCCCTTGTGGCGCTGGTGATGATGACAGCCGCGCCCGGCGGGGCGCTGGCCGAAGGGGGCGTACCGGTGCGGATGGCGCAACCGGGCTACGGGGCGGTGACCAACCTGCCGTTGCCACGGTTTGTCTCGCTCAAAGGCACCGAAGGCAATGCCCGGCGTGGCCCCAGCCTGACCCAGCGGATCGACTGGGTGTTTACCCGCCGCGACATGCCGCTGGAAATCACCGCCGAGTTTGAAAACTGGCGACTGGTGCAGGACAAGGACGGCGCCGGTGGCTGGGTGCATTATACCCTGTTGTCAGGGGTGCGCACCGTGGTGGTCGAACAGGACATGGTCACGATCCATGACGCCCCGGATGAGGGATCGCGCGCTGTCGCCAGGTTGCAGGCCAATGTGGTGGGCCGGGTCGCCGAATGCACCGCAGGCTGGTGCCGGATTTCGGCAGGCGGTGAAAAGGGCTGGGCCCCGAAAACCGCGCTGTGGGGTGTCGGCCCCGGAGAAGTTCTGGAATAGGGGGGCAAGCCTTCATTGCTGACGCGGCATCTTTCCGGGTCAGGAAGACCCTTGCAGAAACCGGTCCTGCTGACCTTTTTCCGCCGCTGACCTCCAAACCGGGTACAGGGCTGACAATGCGAGGTGTCCCGGTCCGGGCACTTTTTGAGATCGTGTAAAATCAATGGCTTGCATATATAAATTCATCGTTTGTTTACCAAACGAGGGTGCCTGACCGCCAGGGTACGGTGGGCCCGGCAAGAGCAGATTTGCCAGTCCTCCCAGAGAGTCGTTCCCCCCATTTGTCTTGCCCGCCGGCACCGTCCTGTTGCGGTTCCGTCCAAGCTCATCTTGCGATAACTGGCTCCTGGTAAGGTCCGTGTTCGTGCAGGGTCGCAGCGTCGATGTGCAGGCCCGGGATGTCACTTTCCGATTAGAAAACAGGGGCTCTAGCATCCCATTTGGCGACAACGAAAAACCCCGGTCCGGCCAAGGTTGATGCGCTGACTGTTTCGCCCGGTCGCCCGTATGTGCCTGCAGATCACCGCAAGGAGATCGCCGCCATGCCACTTGGGTCAATACCCATCCCTTAAAAACCGTTGCGGGATGATGGCAGGCATGGCACCCCGTTGCCCCTGCCCACATCCTTGGTCTATCACCACAGGATATTCCAACCCCGGTTCCCCAATGCCGCGCACATCATCCACCAAGCTGAACCTGTCTGCCGGCATCGCCTCGGTGGCGGTGGCGTTGACGCTGGTGGTGCTGAAGCTCTGGGCTTTGGGGGCCACCGGGTCACTGTCGGTCGCCGCCAGTCTGGCAGACAGCGCGGTGGACATGATGGTGTCGCTGGGCGGGTTCATGGCAATCATCTATGCCGCGCGGCCGCCCGATGACGATCACCATTTCGGCCATAGTTCGGTCGAGGATCTGGCGGCGCTGGGGCAGGCCTTGTTCATCCTGATTTCGGCGGCTGTCATCAGCTTTGCCGCCGGGTGGCGGCTCATGAACCCACAGGCGGCGGTGCTGGCCGATCATGGGCGCGGCATTGTGGTGATGGGGGCATCGGTGGTGCTGACCTTTGCGCTGGTGCTGTGGCAGCAACGGGTGGCGCGGGTGACCGGCAACCGGGTGGTGCGGGCGGATTCGCTGCATTACATGGGGGACCTGCTGCCCAATCTGGGGGCCATCGCCTCGCTGTGGGTGTCTGCCACGTTTGGCATGGAAGCGATCGATTCGGTGGTGGCGCTGGCGGCGGCGGCGATGCTGGTGATCGGGGCGCTGCGCATCGGCAAATCGGCCTGGGATGCGTTGATGGACCGCCGAGCCGATCCTGCGGTGATCAGGGGGATTGCGGCACTGGCGGGCAGCTGGCCCGGGGTGCGTGGCTTTCACGATCTGAAAACCCGCACCGCCGGGTCGCGGATCTTTGTCAATCTGCATATCGAGCTGGATGGTGGCCAGACCCTGGCAGAGGCGCATGCCATCGGCGCGGCACTGCGACGCGCGATCATGGCGGCCTATCCGGCAGCCGATGTCATCATCCACAAGGATGTGGCGCGCGACAAGCGGGAAAGCTGATCCGCTGGCCACGCGCGGGGCGGCCAGGCTTCCCCTGCCTCCCGGCTGCTCTTTTGCACAAATTCAAGTTGAGCCGTCGGTTGCGTCCGTTCTGTGGCGATCAGGGGCGTAATACCAGCGGCCCCCTTGGTTGACCGATTGGCGTCCCGTCCCGGATGAAACGCAGGGCGTCGTGCTTGCACGCACCTTTTGTCGGGTATGGTGCGTGCACGCACGACACCCTACATTCAATTCCCTGCCTCAGCGTCCCGTGAAAGTCGCGGCAGGTCGGCAACAAGGGCCGTTGGCATAAGGCTATCGCCCCGGCGCCTGGGCCAGCCCATCCGGTCAGATATCGAAACTGTGTGGCAGGATCACCAGATCGCGGATCATCACGTTGCGCGGCCGGGTCAGCATGAACAGCACCGCCTCGGCGACTTCGCCCGGTGGCATCACCCGCCCGTTGGCCAGCGCTTCGGCCAGTCGCGTCGGGTCCCAATCATCCAGCAGCGGTGTCACCACCGGCCCCGGGGCCACGGCGCCGACGCGGATACCGTGCTGCGCCACCTGCCTGCGCACCGTATGTACAAAGGCCTGCACTGCATGTTTGCTGGCGGTATAGACCGGCTCCACCACCACCGGCACATGGCCTGCGATCGACGAGGTGACAATGATGTCGCCGGTCCGGCGTTCGATCATGTGCGGCAACACCGCGTGGATCGAGCGGAACACCGCATTCACATTCAGGTTCAGCATCCGGTCCCAGGCATCGGGGTCGCCGTCCACCACATCGCCTCCGACATAAGACCCGGCATTGGCGTGAAAAATGTCGAGTTTGCCAACCCGCGCCAGCAGCACCGGCATCATTGCGCTGACCGAGGGGCCGGAGGTCAGGTCCACCACCAGCGGTACTGCGCCACCCCCCAATGCGGCACAGGCCGCCTGCAACCGCTGTTCGGCCCGGTCGATCAGCACCACCGTTGCCCCGGCGGCCAGCATCACCCGGGCGCATTCCAGCCCGATCCCAGAGGCGGCCCCGGTAATGGCTGCCACCTTGCCGTCCAACGCGCCTGCCATGCTATCCTCCTGCCGCTGCTCCGGGGGCAGTCTATGCAGCCCGCCGGTCCGGGTACAAGCGGGGTGTCAGGCCTTGGCGATGCCGCTGGTCTGGGTCGGCATTGCAATGATGTCGGCACCCGGGCCGGAGCCGGGTTTGCCCGATGGCACCACCGGCAGCCCCGGTGCCGCGCTGAGTGGCAAGGCATCCTGCATCAGATCCTCGATGAACAGGCTCAGCAACTGCGGTCGCCCCGCCACTCCGGCCTTGCGATAAATCGCATAGGTCTGCGCCTTGACGGTGCCTTCCGATGTGTCGCGCATCCGGGCAATCTCCTGAATCGACATGCCCTTGATGGCAAACAGCGCCACATCGCGTTCGGCCGGGGTCAGGCCCCAGCTGTCAAATCGCTCCGCCAGATGTTCCATGAACAGACCGGATGCCTGCCGCAGTTTCTGTTCCGCCACCAGGGTCCGCCGGATCGCCCGCCACAAAGCCACAGCCCCCAGCGCCAGACCCAGCATCAGGCCGATGGCTGCGCCGATTTCCTGCACTTCGCGGGCTTGCCAGCTCATCGGGCTGGATCGCAGGCCAAAGATCGACATCACGATATCGCTGACGAAAAAGATGGCGCAGCCGATCTGCACCAGAAACAGCAGCAGCAGAAACATCAGGCCCAGACCACCGGTGCTGCCCTCGGCCTTGCCGGACCGGCTTCGCCGCTGTGTGCTGCCCGGCAGCAGCTTCACGGACCACCCGCAGGGCCAAGGATCTGAAACGGCAGGCCGGTCTGACCCGCACCCGCAGGTCCGCCACTGGCCGGGTTGGCACTGCCGCCCAAAGCGGTGGAAATGCCGACGGTGGCCGAAGTGGTCACCTGCCCGTCAAGCGCTGTCGCGGCAGCGACACCCGAGGTGGTGCGAACAATGCCGCCGCTGGTGCCGCCGTTGGTGCCATTGCCTGCACCGGAACTGGCCACCACGGCCGCGCCGGGGTTGGTGGCGGGGTTGCCGCCTGGGTTGCCGCCGGTGCTGCCACCCCCGCCGGAACCGCCTTCGGCCATCATGGTGCGCGACAGATCGCGCAGAATCTCGCCGGTATTCGGGTCCAGCACAATTTCGCGCAGATCACTGCCCAGCAGCGCCACAATGCGGGTGCGGCCCAGCCAGGTGTGGCTGAGGGTGATGTTCTGATAGCCCTGGGCACGCAATTGCGCCGTGATGTCCAGTTCATAGGACTGGGCAAAGGCCGGGCCCAACGTCAGCGCTGTCAGCGCCGCAACGGTCAGGATCACGTTTCGCATCATCAAGCCATTTCCGGTCCAGATGCCCCCGCGTCACTATCGTGAAACGGAGGCACCGATACAAGCGCTTGTTGCGCCACTACGTGCTGCAATCTAGTTGGCTGCAGCCACAGTCGCATCTGAGCCAGACCCGTCAGTGGCCGCACCGGCATCGCCACCCGTGTCACCGCCACCCGTGTCACTGGCGCCGCCATCGGCGGGCTGATCGCTGACAGACCCGTCGTCGACCGGATCAGATTTCATGTCGGCGGGACGCAGATATTCCGGCGGCTTGATCACCGGCAGGATGTGGACATCGGTGCCGTCATCAACCCATTCCTAACCGGTGCCGTCGTCAACCCATTCCTCGCCGGTGCCGTCGTCAACCCATTCCTCGCCGGTGCCGTCATCGACCCATTCTTCACCGGTGCCGTCGTCAACCCATTCCTCACCGGTGTCGTTGTCGACCCATTCCTCAGTGGAGCCGTCAACCCACTCATCCGTGCCGCCACTGCCGTCAGTGGCACCAGGATCGCCGTCGACAACGCCGGGGTCTTCTACCCAGTACCAGTCATCGCCGATGTCGATGATGCCCTCGCCATCCCAGTAAACCAGGTCGGCAATGCCGTCGCCATCGACATCAATGTCCCGGATCGGGATATAGTCGCCGGCAACGATGCCGATGGAGGCACCGTCATCAATCCAGATGTCGGTGGCGACCGGTGCACTGTCACCCATATCGGCACCCATATCGGCACCCATATCGGCACCGGTATCCACCTCGGGACCGGTGTAATCTTCGGTGACGCGCACGGCCATGGCGGCTGCTGCGGGTCCGGTTGCCGCAACGGGTCGCGCTGCGGGTGCAACGGCTGCCAGCGCTTCGCCGCGCGGGGCGGCCACTGCCGCGCCCGGGTTCAGAAAATCATGACGCCGCTCGGATACGAAGAAACCGGGGGTCTTGGTGTCAAAGAACAGGGTCGGCACCAGGGTCTGTTTCAGGATCCTGCCGGACAGGGCATCCAGCACCAGATCCAGCTTTTGATCGCCACGGATCGCCTTGACTTTCACCTGAGTCAGACCCCGCTTGATCTCAACCCGGGTAAAGCCCTGGGCTGACAGGCTCTGGATCACATCGTCCGTGCTGACGGCTGCCACGGACGTGGACCCCATCAACGCCAGTGCGGCACTCATCATCAACTTCCGAATCATTCGCGTTCTCCAATCTCAGGACCGGGCATTGACGCGGCCTGGCAAGGATGACGGTGTGGCAGATAAACCGGCATCTCCATTCCGTGCCGGTTTAGCCGGACAAAAACAAACCATTGCACCGCGCCCCTAAACGAAAGTTTAGGCGGCTTTTCAGCGGGTTGGTTGCGAAAATCTTAAGATTGGCGGGTCAGATCTGGATGTCGAAGTTCAGCGCCTTGGCGACGGTGAAAATATCCTTGTCGCCGCGCCCGCACATGTTCATCACGATCAGATGCTCCGCTGGCAGCTTTGGCGCGATCTTCATCACATGGGCCAAAGCGTGGCTGGGTTCCAGCGCCGGGATGATGCCTTCCATCGCGCAACACAGCTGAAATGCCTCCAGCGCCTCGACATCGGTGATGCTGACATATTGCGCCCGCCCCACATCATGCAGCCACGAATGTTCCGGGCCGATGCCGGGATAATCCAGACCGGCGCTGATCGAGAAGCCTTCGAGAATCTGGCCATCCGGGTCCTGCAACAGATAGGTGCGGTTGCCATGCAGCACGCCGGGGCGGCCGCCGGTCAGGCTGGCGCAATGCTGCATCCGGTCATCGACACCTTTGCCACCGGCTTCGACCCCGATGATGTTGACCGATTTGTCATCCAGAAACGGGAAAAACAGCCCCATGGCGTTCGATCCGCCACCAATCGCGGCGATGATCGTATCGGGCAGCCGGCCTTCGCGCGCCAAAATCTGTTCACGCGCCTCCTTGCCGATGATCGACTGAAAATCCCGCACCATCGCCGGATAGGGGTGCGGGCCTGCCACGGTGCCGATGCAGTAGAAAGTATCGCGGACATTGGTGACCCAGTCGCGCAGCGCATCGTTCATCGCGTCTTTCAGGGTGCCCCGGCCGCTTGTGACCGGAATCACCTCTGCCCCCAGCAGCCGCATGCGGAACACGTTCGGCATCTGGCGCTGCACGTCATGCGCCCCCATGTAGACCACGCATTGCAGCCCGAACTTGGCGCAAACGGTGGCGGTGGCAACGCCATGCTGGCCCGCGCCGGTTTCGGCGATGATCCGGGTTTTGCCCATCCGGCGGGCCAGGATGATCTGCCCCAGCACATTGTTGATCTTGTGGGCACCGGTATGGTTCAGCTCATCCCGCTTCATGTAAATCTTGGCGCCGCCCAGATGCGCGGTCAGCCGTTCACAGTGGTAGAGCGGCGAGGGGCGGCCGACGTAATGGGTCCAAAGATCATGCATCTCGGCCCAGAAATCCGGGTCGGTCTTGGCAAATTCGTACCGCGCTTCCAGCTCCAGAATCAGCGGCATCAGGGTTTCGCTGACAAACCGGCCGCCAAACTGGCCAAAGCGTCCCTGTTCATCGGGGCCGGTCTTGTAGGAGTTGATTTGGTTCACTGTTGGTTGCCTTTGTTGGGTGTGCCCTCGGTAGCCGCAACGATCTTGGCTAAAGGGCGCGGAACACCTGAAAAAACACCGTCTATGTGCTCGAACAGGTTCTTGTCGACGTTCTGCCACAGAGGGTCAAGGATTACGCGTACTCCTTCCCGCCGGGCCAGCTTCGCGGCAGGAATGAAGTCTGCATCACCTGTCACCAACACGATGGTGTCTACCAACCCCTTCAGGCTTAGGCTTGACATATCCACCCCAATTCGCATGTCCACCCCTTTCTGCCGGAGGGCTGGTGAAAAATCGTTATCGGATAGGCTGGCCACCTCTTTCGCACCGGAAAGCAAATCTGCCTGCGCCTTTGCCTTCAATATCCATGACCGATCGCTATCCTTCCTGACTTCACCCAACCGGACTGCGGTATAGGGCATTCGCCTCAAACGATCGAACAGCTCCAGCCGGAACAGTGCTTCCGGCGACCGTGCGTAGTTCAGAGGCTTGTGCGAAATCGGATGGACAGCCTGATTCACATAGGGACGCGCATCATAGTAAAAAGCCCGGTAAAGCAGGCCCCATTTGTTCTGCAACAGGCTGATACGGTTGAGATATTCAAGATGGTTTCCAACCAGCCACCCAATTCGTTGGCTGACCAATTCTGCGTCGTGTCCGTCGATTTCTGGAAAGGCAGTTGGAAAGCGCTTTAGGAAAAAGCCGCCATCGATCAGTACCGCAACCTTGGCCACATGTGTCACCAAAAATATGCCCCGGGCGTAAGCGTCACCAAGATTACAAGGGTGATCGCTCGTTGCCTCGGGGCGGATGAGTACCATATGGGCCAAAGTTAAACTGAGTGCAACTTTTTTGTCGCCCTTTCGGCGAATTTCCTTGGACATTTTGCCCAAAACCCGTTGATTCGCCTAGCAATACCCCTTCACCGTCGCCATGAACGCCGCGATCTTTCCATAGTCCTTCACCCCCGGTGCGCTTTCGACACCAGAGGACAGGTCCACTTGCTGCGCCCCGGTCAGGCGGATCGCTTCGGCGACGTTGCCGGCATGCAGCCCCCCCGCCAGCATCCAGGGCTGCGTCCAGCGGCGGTTGGCCAGCAACGCCCAGTCGAACGCCAGCCCGTTGCCGCCGGGCAGGGTGCCCGGGGCGGGTTTGGCGTCAATCAGCAATTGGTCGGCGGCGCCATAGCGGTCGATCTGCGCCAGATCGGCAGGTACCGCCACGCCGATCGCCTTCATCACCGGCAAACCATAGCGCGTCCGTACCTCGGCCACCCGTTCCGGGGTTTCATGGCCATGCAGTTGCAGCATATCCAGCGGCACCAGCCGCAAAATCGCATCGAGTGTGACATCATCGGCATCCACAGTCAGCGCCACCTTGGCCACCCCGACCGGAGCTGCAAGGGCGGCGTCGCGTGCCGCCTCTGGTGTCACGTTGCGCGGCGAGCGGGGGTAGAACACAAAGCCGACATAGGCGGCACCGGCACTGGCTGCGGCCTGAACGTCGGCGGCGCTGCGCAGGCCGCAGATTTTCACGCGCACCGGGGCCATCACATCACCGCCGACCCGGAGCGGCCTCCAGCAGCGCCAGAACCTCGTCTTTCGGTTTCTGGTTGCCGCCCAGCCGGGTCACTTCGGCGGACAGTCGGGCGATTTCGCGCCGTGCGGCGGCGGCTTCGGCGCGTTGACCGGCTTCGCGGAACCATTCCCAGATCGCACCAATCAGCAGACCTGTGACGATCCCGGCAAAGATCACCAGAAACAGCGGCAGTTCGGCACCGTAGTTCAGCCCGGAAAACACCGACATGTCTTCTGGCAGCAAATGAACGGCGACGGGGGTGCGGTTGGCCAGAGCCACGGTGACAAGGCCAATGCACAGCACAGCCAGAAAGGCGAAACGGATCGTGCGCATGATAAACCTGCTATGGCGACGCTACTTCCCGTTTAGCCGGTCGCGCAGCAGCTTGCCAGTCTTGAAGAACGGGACGCTTTTCTGTTCCACCTCGACCGCTTCACCGGTGCGGGGGTTGCGGCCGGTGCGGCCATCGCGGTCCTTGACCGAAAAAGCACCAAACCCGCGCAGTTCCACCCGGTCGCCGCGCGCCATCGCCTCGATGATCTCTTCAAAGATGGTGTTGACGATGCGTTCGACGTCGCGCTGATACAGATGCGGATTGGCGTCGGCGATTTTCTGGATCAGTTCCGAACGGATCATTATTGTCCCCCCTGCGGCAGCCCCGTGGAATGGCAGCCACGTGATTTGAGGGTCACTATAGGCAGTTTCTGGAAACCAACAAACAGAAAGCCATTGGAATAGCGGCAAAAAAGCCGTGAACTTGCGGCTTGTGTGCCCCAAAGCGTCGCCCAAGCCGCCAGTGGGCAGTGCCACTACACGCAGGGCGTGGGGTCGGTCGGGCCGAATCGGCATTTGATTCGTCCCAAAAGCCAACGGCCCCGCAGGGTGCGGGGCCGTTGGATCAGATGTGCAATCGATCAGCTGCGGTCTTTGAGCGCCGCACCCAGAATGTCGCCCAGTGACGCGCCCGAGTCGGACGAGCCGTATTGTTCAACCGCCTCTTTCTCTTCGGCGATTTCGCGCGCCTTGATCGACAGCCCCAGCTTGCGGGTCTTGGCATCGACGTTGGTGACGCGGGCATCGACCTTGTCGCCGACGCCAAACCGCTCCGGCCGCTGTTCGGCACGGTCACGGCTCAGGTCGGAGCGGCGGATGAACGACTTCATGCCGTTGTAATCCACTTCGATGCCGCCTTCTTCGATCGCCGTCACGTTGACGGTGATCACCGAACCGCGCTTGACCCCATCAACCGCGTCAGAGAAGGTGTCGCCTTCCAGCGCCTTGACCGACAGCGAGATGCGTTCCTTTTCCACATCAACCTCGGTCACCATGGCTTTCACCATGTCGCCCTTGCGGTAATCGGCAATGGCTTCTTCGCCGCGCTGATCCCACGACAGGTCGGACAGATGCACCATGCCGTCGATGTCATTGTCCAGACCGACAAACAGGCCGAATTCGGTGATGTTCTTGACTTCACCTTCGATCTGGCTGTTGACCGGATGGGTTTCGGCAAACACTTCCCACGGGTTGCGTTGGGTTTGCTTCAGCCCCAGCGACACCCGACGTTTGGAACTATCGATCTCCAGCACCATCACATCCACTTCCTGCGAGGTGGAAACGATCTTGCCGGGATGCACGTTCTTTTTGGTCCAGGACATTTCGGACACATGGACCAGACCTTCAACCCCGGCTTCCAGCTCGACAAAGGCGCCGTAGTCGGTGATGTTGGTGACACGGCCCTTGTGCATGGTGCCCAGCGCAAACTTGGTTTCCACCGTGTTCCACGGGTCATCCAGCAGCTGCTTCATGCCCAGGCTGATCCGGTGGGTTTCCTTGTTGATCTTGATCACCTGAACCTTCAGGGTTTCACCGATCGACAGGATCTCGGACGGATGGTTGACCCGGCGCCAGGCCATGTCGGTCACATGCAACAGACCATCAACGCCGCCGAGGTCAACGAAGGCCCCGTATTCGGTGATGTTCTTGACCACGCCGTCGACAATCTCGCCTTCGGCCAGTTTGCCGATCACTTCTGCGCGCTGTTCGGCACGTGATTCTTCCAGAATGGCGCGGCGCGACACCACGATGTTGCCGCGGCGACGGTCCATTTTCAGAATCTGGAACGGCTGTTTCAGCCCCATCAGCGGGCCGGCGTCACGCACCGGGCGCACATCGACCTGGCTGCCGGGAAGGAAGGCGACAGCGCCGCCGAGATCGACGGTAAAGCCGCCCTTGACCCGGCCAAAGATCGCGCCATCGACACGCTCTTCTTTTTCATAGGCTTTTTCCAGCCGGTCCCACGCCTCTTCGCGGCGGGCTTTTTCGCGGCTGATCGAGGCTTCGCCACGGGCGTTCTCCACCCGGTCAAGGAACACCTCGACCTCGTCGCCAACCTTGATTTCCGACGTTTCGCCGGGATTAGCGAATTCTTTCAGATCGATGCGGCCTTCCATCTTGTAGCCGACATCGATGATGGCCTGACCCGCCTCGATGGCGATAACGCGGCCTTTGACGACGGAACCCTCTTCCGGCGTGTCAATTTCAAAGCTTTCCTTCAACAGGGCTTCGAATTCTTCCATGGTGGTTTTAGCGCACATGCAGTTCAGTTCCTTTACTTTGGTTTTCTGGCCATGCGGTTGGCTCCGCCGGTCTTGAATGGGTCTGAAGCCAGAAACCGCGAATGCCCCGGAAACCCGGGAAAACGCGACTCCTGTCTTTGGATGGGCGGGCTATAGCGGGATCAAGGGCGCTAGGCAAGCCAAAGTGCCCGGAACGGCAGGGCACCGCACCGGGAACCCGTCTGGCAATCAGGGCAGGGCAAGATATTCAGGGCTGCGTGATATCAACCCACACCAGCCGGTGGCGCGATGCCACTGCCGCCACCGCTGCCCCCGGTGCGCCGGATGCGGGCCAATGGATGCCTGACGCCGCCACTTTGATCCCGGCGGCAGGCAGCACATAATCCACCCGCAAATTGCCGGGGCCGGGTTTCACCGGATCATCCGGTTCCGGAAAATCGGCGGTATCGGCACCGCCAAAGCCAAGGGGGGTGAGGTCTTGCAGGCGCGGGTCAGACAACAGCGCCCTGATCGCGCCGCGCCGCCCGCTGCCCTTGTCGGGATCAAGGTTGGCGATGCCAAGGATCACGAAATCGGTTGGGGGCTGCCACGGCAGTTTGCCATCCAGATAGGCGCGCCAAAAGCCGATTTCATCGGCGTTGCGCAGCCCGTTGCGGTCTTCCGGCCCATCAAACACCGGGGTGGTGGCGGCAAAGGCCAGCAGATGCACGGTGCCGCCGGGGGTGACAACCGGGACATCCCAATGGCCGGTTGACGACAGGCGCTGGATCGCCTCGGCGTCGCCTGTCATCCCATCGGGCAATCCGGCCCCCGGCAGATCGCGCCACAGCATCGCCGAAAAATCCTGTGCTGCCCCGGCGTCGATCGGATAGCGCGACAGCACAGCCATGCCCCCGGCACCGGAAAACCGCCCCCAGCCCTGGGCATCGCCGGGGCCGCCCAATTCGCCGTCGCCATCGAGATCAAGCCCTGTCGCCACCCCGGTATTGGGCCGCAAGGCAAACCGATGCGGATAAGACAGCCCGATGGCGGCGATGCCATCGGCAAAGGCGGTCAGGGCCACCAGATCGGCATCATGGTCAAAGCCGGTGATCAGCAGAATGTCGGGATGGGTGGCGGCAATCACCTGCTGCACCGCCAGCACCTGCGGGTCATTCTTCAGGATCGCGGCATACATCAGCCCCGGGCCACGCCGCGACAGTTCGACATCATAGGTGGCAACCCGCAGCGTTTCGGCGCCTGCCCAACCGGGCAGCAGCGCCAAAACCAACGCCCGTATCAGGCTGGCTGCAACGCCCCGCCAGCGCTGCGCTCGCGGCGCTTGTCGCGGATCATCTGGGCAATCCGCCCCATGGCAATGCCGCGCATGAACAGACTGGCTGGCAGAAAGGCCCATGCCGCAATGGTCCATATCAGGGTCAGCGGGCTATCCAGCGTGACCGGGTCAAAGGTGGTAGAAGCCAGCTTTACCACAGCAGGGATCAGGAAGGGCAGCAGAAAACCAAGCGCGATGTTGAACCGGGCATCGCGGTCCAGCCGTTCCACCACATCCCCGCCCGCAGAGGGATCAAACGTCGGCAGATTGACCCAGACGTTGAAGGCCTGTGCCCGCGACGGCCAGCCGAAAATCCGCAGCATGATGGCAAAGATCGCCAGTGACAGCAGCGAGATCAGATAGCTCATCCCCGCCACGGTCCGCACCAGCGCCACATGATCCTGTGTGGTGTCGGTGGGCAGCATCAGGGTGACCAGCCGCACCGGGCTATAGGGGAAATCCATCGCCTGCCCGATCAGCGCACCGACAGCCGCCACCAGTTCGGTGGCAAGGGTCGGCTGATCGGCACCACGGCAGATCACCGCCAGCAGAAACACCGTGAAGAACAGCGACAGAAACCGAATGCGGTTGAACGGCGGGGCAAAGCGAAACTCGACCAACCCCGGATAGTCCGAGGCATATTCGAAAAAGGTCAGTGCCCCGGCAAACAGGCCAACCAGCGCCACGACCTGAGCGGCATCCTTGGTCACGCCGGGCAGCAGCAACGACGGTGTTGCCAACAGCACAACGATCAGAAGTGCGCGCACAGCGGCACCCGAAGCTTGTGAAAACACTGCCCTAACACCCTCGAATTGGTCAGCCCCGGTACTCTGCCGAGACTTTGTCCCAAGTTTTTTCCGCTCATTGTGGCGGATTGCCTCAAACTTGCCCAATTCTTGCCTTCTTTCCCCGGTCGGAGCAACTGTTGGGACAGGTTAACGAAAGGTTAAGGGCGATTTCGTGGTGAAACTGTCGCTGCTTTGCATCAATTTCAAAGCAAAATGGGGCAGCCGGGCGGGGCTACCCCATATCTTGTGGCACAACACTTCTCAGACCCAAGGGCGCAGGGTTGCCGCTCTGGATTCATACGCGTCAATGCTGGTCTTTTTCTCCAGCGTCAGCCCGATGTCGTCGAGGCCGTTCAGCAGACACTGCTTCTTGAACGCATCCACTTCGAACCGGAACGGGCGACCGTCTGAACTGGTGACGGTCTGCGCCGCCAGATCGATGGTGATCCGGGCGTTTTCACCGCGCCGCGCCTCTTCCATCAGCTCATCGACCTGATCCTGCGGCAGGGTGATCGGCAGAATGCCGTTCTTGAAACAATTGCCATAGAAGATGTCGGCAAAGCTGGGGGCAATCACGCAGCGGATGCCGAAATCCAGCAAGGCCCAGGGCGCATGTTCGCGCGAGGAACCACAGCCGAAATTTTCTCCCGCCACCAGAATCTCGGCTTGGCGGTAGGCGGGCTGGTTCAGCACGAAACCGGGGATTTCCGCCCCACCTTCGGTATAGCGCATCTCGTCAAACAGGTTTTTGCCAAGGCCGGTGCGGGCAATGGTTTTCAGGAACTGTTTCGGGATGATCATGTCGGTATCGATATTGATCAGCGGCAGCGGCGCTGCCACGCCGGTCAGAGTGGTAAAGGCGTCCATCTTGATCCTCCTTTTGGCGCTGTCCTACCGCAGCTTTGCCGGCAGGGCAACATCGGGCGGCGCCGGGCCGCTGCGGGTTCAGCCGGGAACGCGGAACGTCAGCGACGCCCAGGCAGAGAACCAGACCGGGCCGTTGTTTGGATTGGAGTTGGGCAAACGTTCAAGAATCACGTTATCCGCCAGATATTCATGCCCCGGTTTGACCTGCACGACGGCAATTCCGTTGCCATCGGTGGTGTATTTTACGGAAGATACCGCACCACCCGGCGCTGTTTCAAACATTTCCAGCTGCACTCCGGCGCGCGGCTTGCCCTTCTGCAGGACTTGCAGCGGCATCCCGCCCCCCAGATCATCGGTATAGGGATTGGCCAGGGCCACGATTTCAACATACAGCCCCAGCGGCCGATCCGCCCCGGTGCCACTTCCCACCCCGACCAGCGACTTTACAAAGCGGCGGTAGGATTCGGAGAATCCGGTCTCGGGCAGGCCACGGGCGAAGTGTGCCTCCGGCATCCCGGCAAAGGCCTTGTGCGTCACGAATTTCAGAAAGGTTTCCCACTTGTCGTAATTTACCAGCGATATCTCGCTTTCATAAACCACAATGGCCAGGCCGTCGCCGCCGGCCGGAATGTCCATCGCAGGATTATCGCCCGCCCGCCCCTTGACCTGCCGCGCACCGCCAGGTTCCAGAATTTCGAAGCGCTCGAACAGCTCCGGCAGATACAGCATCGAGTCCCCCTTCATCCCTGACCCGACCAGCAGGCGACCCACGATCTTTTCCCCCGGTTCCACCTGATAGTCGTTCAGCGAAATCCAAAACTCGTGGCTTCGCGCCGGAAATGCATTAAGGCACAGCACAGCAATCAGTGTGATGAGGAATTTCATGGCGCGTCTCCTTAAAGCTGGTCGTCTGGCGGCAGTCTGTTCGATTCTGTTGGCCTGCACCAGCCTTGCCGCGCAAGCCCACGAAGTGCGGCCAGCCGTCGCAGATGTGCAGGTGTCTGGTGATCAGGTGGAGTTGACCATCCGGCTGACGGTGGAACCGCTGCTGGTGGGGATGAACCTGACGGCGCTGGATGATACCAATGCCTCGCCGCTGGCCGCACAGTATGACGAATTGCGCGCCGAGCCGCCGGCCCGGATCGAGGCCGATTTTCGCGCTGCCTGGCCAGACCTTGCGCAGGGCTTCATCCTGCAGGCGGGCAGCACGCGGATCGTGCCGGAGCTGGTCGCCATCGTCGCCCCCGAGGCGGGCGACCTGTCGCTGCCACGCGATTCCATCCTGACCCTGCGCGCCGCACTGCCGCCGGATGGCAGCCCGGTTCAGGTCGGATGGTCGGCGGCCTATGGGTCGCTGGTGGTGCGCCAAAGCGGCGGTGGCGAGGATGCCTATGCCGCGCTGCTGAAAGGCGGCAGCCTCAGCGAACCCTTGCCGCGCGATGCGGTGGTCAGCGAAGGCGCTGCCCCGGTGTTCCTGCGCTATATCGTGTCCGGGTTCCAACATATCGTGCCAAACGGGCTGGACCATATGCTGTTCGTGCTGGGGCTGTTCTTCTTTGCCCTGCGCACCCGGCCTATTCTTGCACAGGTCACCGCGTTCACCCTGGCTCATACCGTCACCCTGGCGCTGGCCAGCCTTGGCATCGTGTCGGTGCCGGCCTCGATCGTTGAGCCGCTGATCGCGGCATCGATCGTTTATGTGGCGGTGGAAAACATCTTTGGCGGCAAGGTCGGTGCCGTCAGGATCGCGGTGGTGTTCGGCTTCGGCCTGCTGCACGGCCTGGGCTTTGCCTCGGTGCTGGGCGACGTCGGGCTGACCGCGGGGCGGTTCGTGGTGGGGTTGATCGGGTTCAACATCGGGGTGGAACTGGGGCAACTGGCGGTGATCTCGGGTGCCTTTCTGCTGCTCGGTCTGCCGTTCGGTGCCAAACCCTGGTACCGCAGCCGCATCGCCGTCCCCTGTTCGGCAGTGATCGCGATGGTTGGCGCCTGGTGGACGGTGGAGCGGGTGTTTTTGTGACCCTAGTCGCCGCGCCGAACGAGCGGTGCCACCGGCGAAACAACCCCGCCAGCGGCATCGGTTCTTGAGTTACATCATCTCCCTTACATCCGTCAGCCTGCCCGTAATCGCCGCTGCCGCCGCCATCGCCGGCGACAGCAGATGGGTCCGCCCACCGCGCCCCTGCCGCCCTTCGAAATTGCGGTTGCTGGTCGCGGCGCAGCGTTCACCCGGGGCCAGTTGGTCAGGGTTCATCGCCAGACACATCGAACAGCCCGCCAGCCGCCATTCAAACCCGGCGTCGATGAAAATCTGCGCCAGACCCTCTTCCTCGGCCTGTGCCCGCACCAAACCGGATCCCGGCACCACCATGGCGCGCAGCCCGTCTTTCTTCTTTTTGCCTTTCAGGATCGCCGCAGCGGCCCGCAGATCCTCGATCCGGCCATTGGTGCAAGAGCCGATGAACACGGTATCAATCGCGATCTCTGACAGCTTTTGCCCCGGTGTCAGCCCCATATAGTCCAG
Source organism: Paracoccaceae bacterium (assembly GCA_043736155.1). Lineage (GTDB taxonomy): Bacteria > Pseudomonadota > Alphaproteobacteria > Rhodobacterales > Rhodobacteraceae > JANNRR01. The sequence goes on from JAYTDA010000456.1 coordinate 17,048, forward strand.
CGACCGGCGCACCGCATCGACCTTGCCGCCGGTGAAATCCTCGGGGTTGGGAACCACACCGGTGATCGGCAGGACATCTTCGGGCGAGGTGCCCCATGTCACCACCGGGGCAATGTCTTCACCCCGCAGCGTCACCAGCTTGTCGAAATCCGCGCCTTCGTCGGTGTAAAGGGTGGCCCAGTACGCCATCGCCTTGTCCCAGTCGGCACCCTTTGGCGCATGCGGGCGGCCTTTGACATAGGCAAAGGTCTTTGCATCCGGGGCAATCAACCCAGCCCGCGCCCCACCCTCGATCGCCATGTTGCACACCGTCATCCGGCCTTCGATCGACAGTTCGCGAATCGCCTGACCGCAATATTCGATCACATGGCCAGTACCGCCGGCGGTGCCGGTGGCGCCGATGACGCTCAGCGTGATATCTTTCGCCGTCACTCCGGGGCGCAGCGATCCGGTGATTTCCACCTTCATGTTTTTGGCCTTGCGCTGGATCAGGGTCTGGGTTGCCAGCACATGTTCCACCTCTGAAGTGCCGATGCCATGCGCCAAAGCGCCAAAGGCACCGTGGGTCGCGGTATGGCTGTCGCCACACACCACCGTCATCCCCGGCAGGGTCCAGCCCTGTTCCGGCCCGACGATATGCACGATGCCCTGACGGACATCCGACACCGGGTAATAATGGATGCCGAAATCGCGGGCGTTCTTGTCCAAAGCCTCGACCTGAATGCGTGAATCCTCGGTCATGGTGGCCGCATTGGCACGGTCCGGCGTGGTCGGCACATTATGGTCCGGCACCGCAATGGTCTTGTCCGGGGCATGGACCTTGCGGCCTGTCATCCGCAGACCTTCAAAGGCCTGGGGCGAAGTGACTTCATGCACCAGATGGCGGTCGATATACAAAAGGCAGGTGCCGTCGGGGGCCTGGTGGGCGACATGGTCGTCCCAGATCTTGTCGTAAAGGGTACGAGCTTGCATGGCTCTCTCATTTCGGGTTTTGAGAATGGTGGGATGTCGAAGGGTGTGCATTTAGGCGCATCACTCTGGCGTGCTGTCACGCACCGCTCCGGTCACCGATACGCGAGGACAGACCGCGCTTGCCGGGCAAAGCGCCAGGGCAGGCGCGCGTGGTCAGCCATGTCGAAAAAGCGGTACATGGGGTGCGATATACGCCGGATCACGCGATGGAACAAGACTGCGGAACAAGACTTCGGAACAAGGCTGCCGAACAAGACTGCGGAACAAGTCTTGTCTCCTTCCCGGCTGTATCCGAAACCTCACCACGGTCATCACGGAGGAAAGCATGCAGGTTGTCGATCTGAACAGCGCCTTGGCGGACCTTCCCTATGAGGTCAGACGCAGTCTGACCGTTCCCGTCACAGTGACGCTGACCGACCTGCACAAGTTGTTGCAGGCCGCCATGGGATGGGACGACTCGCATCTTTATGATTTCACCTGTGGCCGCAAGCATCGCTGGGCAGATGCCGAAGCCTTCTTTGGCGGCGACGATGATGGCAATCACCAGGTGAAGGGCGCGACCCTGGCCGACATTCTGGCGATCATGGGCCGACAAAAGACATTCACCTATACCTATGACATGGGCGACAGTTGGGAACATCTGATCACACCCGGCAAGCCGCACGATCCGGCACCGGGGCAAGTGGTCATTGCCCTGCTGGAGGCCGAGGGCGCCTGCCCACCCGAAGACAGCGGCGGGGCGCCGGGGTTTAGTTACATGCTGGACTGCACCGAGGACCCGGCTTCGGAGGAGCGCGAGGGCTATCTGGAATGGCTGGGCGGGCCGTTCGACCGTCAGGTCGACATGGCAGCGCTGACCGACCGATTCGGCAAACTGGCGAAAAAGCTGGCAAAGGCTTATTCCGGCTGATCTTCCCGACCCGGATCAGACCATCCAGACACCCAGTCGGGCCCGCCATGGCCGCCGTTGACGATCTGCCGGGCCGCCGGGTGGGTGATTTCACCCACCACCCGCGTCGCCGATATGCCGGAATCGACCGCCTGCGCCGGGCAAGGCGCAAGGGCCGAAGCGGAAAATGTGACAAATGCGCCGAATCTGCCGGCTGTCATTGAGATTTCACCCGCCAGGTGTTACCTTTCCCGCATGCCCAGTGCCGGGGCCCCGGCGGCACGCCACCTGGAGGACAATGTCCTGTCATATACGGAAAGCGCAGCCGGATTCTCGGCTGCCCCGGTTGCCTTCATGAGCAACCCGCCCGAACTGTCCGGCGACCCTCTGCTGGACGCCATTCTTGCATCACTTGATGACGACAAGGCCGAACAGGTTGTCACGATCCCGCTGCGCGGACGGTCGGAGATGGCGGATTTCATGGTGGTCTGTTCCGGTCGCTCGACCCGCCAGGTCGCCGCCATCGCCGACAAGCTGATGGACCGGCTGAAACAGGAGCATGGCGTCAGCTGCAAGGCAGAGGGCAAGGAAACCGGCGACTGGGTGCTGATCGACGCCGGTGATGTCATCGTGCATGTGTTCCGCCCTGAAGTCCGCGATTTCTATCAGCTGGAAAAGATGTGGATGGCCGCTGGCACGGGCCGGACCGCAATGGCCTGAATGGGGGCCTGAATGGGGGCCTGAATGCGGGTTCATGTCGCGGCGGTAGGCCGACTGCGGACCGGGCCTGAACGTGCGCTGATCCAGGACTATCTGCTGCGGTTCGACCGCACCGGGCGGGCGCTGAGCCTTGGCCCGGCGCTGGTGCATGAGGTGGAAGACAAGACCGGTGGCGGGATGGAACCGGAAGCCGCGCTTCTGTCGCGTGCGATCCCGGCAGGGGCGCTGGTCTGCACTCTGGATGAACGCGGCAAGGCGATGTCTTCGCCCGAGTTTGCCGCCCAGATCGCCGTTTGGCGCGATGGCGGGGTGCAGGATCTGGCCTTTGTGATTGGTGGTGCCGATGGCATCGCCCCCACCTTGCGCGCCCGGGCCGACGCCAGCCTGTCGTTTGGTCGCATGGTCTGGCCGCATCTGCTGGTGCGGGTGATGCTGGCAGAGCAACTGTACCGGGCCGCATCGATCCTGGCGGGGCTGCCCTATCACCGGGTCTGATACCAACGGCCCTTGCAGCCGACCTGCCGCGACCTTCTGCGGACTCTGACGCAGGCATTCGAGTGTAGGGTGTCGTGCTTGCACGCACCATACCCGACAAAAGGTGCGTGCCAGCACGACACCCTACGATTCATCCCGGGCGGGACGCCGATCGGTCAACCAGAAGGGCCGTTGGTCTGATCCCTGCGCAACGGCAAGGCGGCACCGTTCCAAAGCTCAGACAGCACTGTTCACCAGTATCAGTGCCGCGCGGCGAAAGGTGGCGATGATCTGTTCGCTTTCGGTGGCCCTGACCCCGGCCTCGGCCATTGCTATTGCCATCACCGCCAGCCAGTTTTCGGCATCAGCAGCGGTTATGGCGACATGGGCGTGAATCTCGCGCAGGTTCATGTGGCCGTGGCGTTCCATGTAATAGCGGCGGCCACCAAAGAAGCCGCACAGAAAATCGAACTGTTCCGGGCGCACGTGCGACAGGCCATGGCCCTGCAGATGCTTGTCCATGATGGCGCGGCCCTGTGGCAGGGTTTCAATCAGATCGTAGAACCGCTCCACCAACAGGCGAACCGTCGCTTCGCCGCCGATCCGGTCGATCATCGGGTCCATCAGCGCCTCAACTTTGTGGCCGGGTCTTTTTCGGGTCGTAATGCGACAGCGGCACGATCACGGCGGGCAGGCGCTTCTGGTGGCCATCCAGCTTGCCCACCTCCAGCGCCGTACCCGCCTCGGCATGGGCCACATCCACCCGGGCCAGTGCGATCTGTTTGCCCAGCAGCGGCGAGCGGGTGGCGGAACAGATCTCGCCGACCTGTGCCCGGCCGATATGCAGCGGGTCGCCATGGCCGACATCAACCGCTGCATCAATCTCCAACCCGACAAACCGGCGTGACGGATGCTCCTTGCGGCGGATCAGCGCGTCGCGGCCAATGAAATCATCGGTCTTTGATTTCAACGGCACGGTAAAGCCGATGCCCGCTTCGAACGGGTCGGTCTGGTCGGAAAAATCATATCCGGCAAAGATCAGCCCCGCCTCGATCCGAACCATGTCCAAAGCCGCCAGCCCCATCGGCTTGAGGCCGAACTCCGCCCCGGCCTCTGACACCGCATCATAGACCGCCACCGCATCCTTGGGGTGGCAGAAAATTTCATAGCCCAATTCGCCGGTATAGCCGGTGCGCGACACCACCAGCGGCGCGCCAGCGGGGCCACCAAGGCGGGCAATGGCAAAGCGGAACCAGCCGAGTTCGGCCATCGACGGCTGCAGCGGCGCGGTCCAGATGATCTTTGCCATGATCTCGCGCGACCGTGGCCCCTGCACCGCCAGATTGTGCAACTGATCGGTAGAGTGGCGCACCATCGCCTTGAGCCCGGCTTTTTCCGCCTGCTGCCGCAGCCAGTCGCCGCCAAATTCATCGCCACCGATCCAGCGGAAATTGTTGGCCCCCAGCCGGAACAGGGTGCCATCGTCGATCATGCCGCCATGCTCGTAACACATGGCGGAATAGACCACCTGACCCTGGCTCAGCTTTTTCACATCGCGGGTCAGACAGTACTGCAACAGCGCCTCGGCATCCGGCCCGGTCACCTCGAATTTGCGCAGCGGCGACAGATCGATCAGCACCGCCTGTTCGCGGCAGGCCCAATATTCATCCAATACCCCGTCGCGATAGGCCTGTGGCAGCCAATAGCCCTTGTAGTCCACCATATTGCGGGTGTGGGCGGCGGTGCGGGGGTGAAAGGCACTTTCCTTGGTCATCTGCGGCTCCGCATCGGGGGTCGTGCGCCATGCCACGGCGCGGGAAAAGCGTTCAGTGGCGGCGTAGGTGCGCACATGAATGTCGGTGGGGTTCCAGCCGTTGCCAGCGCTGGTGTCATCGGGGCAGGCCGATGAGACACAGACCAGATCAGTCAGGGCCCGCATCATCACGTAATCGCCGGGGCGCGACCAGGCCTCGTCGCTGTTCAGCACGCCATGGCCATCGATCCAGGTGTTGTAGAAAAAGTTCACCGCCATCCAGCCGGGCCGCCCGCCAATGCCGTGACCCGCCAGGGCGCCGTTGAAATTGTCGGAACAGTTGGCATGGCCGGGATAGCCGATATCGTCGTAATATTTCGGCGCACAGGCCATGGCAAAGGCGTCATGGCGGCCCACGGTGTCCTGATACACCTCGACCAGTGGTTCCCAGTCCTGATCGAAATATTTCGAATGCAGGCCCGGCATCGGGTAGGCATGGCCCATGAAGGTGCGCGATGTGGTGACATCCAGCGGCTGCTGGATGCCCTTGTCGAGTTTCCGCGCCGAAAAGCACTGGAAGTCGGTCATCTGGTGGCCATCGACATCAATGACCTGGATATATTCCCCGGCTTTGACCAGATAGGCGCGGGCGGTGGAGGAATTGACCCTTATATCCTGTACCGGGTCCGCCAAAGGCTCTGGCAGGGCATGGTGGCCGATCAGCGCCGGGTTGGCGCGGGTGATGTGCAGGGTCAGCGGGGTCGCGGTATCCTGCGCCTGAGGCAACATCGGCAGACCGGGGGCACACAGGATCAGCCAGCCATTGTCCAGCGCCGTCAGGTCCATCTGCGCCTTGGCGGGGGTGGCGGCATCAAACAGCCGCACCGCACCGGCGCGCGCCAGATCGATCCCCCGTGCGGCGATGCCAAGGCGCAGCCGCGCCATCGTCGCATCCCGCAACAGCGCCTTCAGCCCACCCGCATCGCCGTTCGCCACCAGCCCCAACAGCGCCGCATCGATCCGGCCATCGGCAGCGGCCACCACCAGTTCCGCCGGTTGGCCCCCCTGATCGTTGACCAGCACCAGCCGGTCACCGGTGGCGATCTGCACCATCAGGGCACCGCCGCCCTGTACCACATGGCGTTCGCGGCCATGGTGGCGTTCGGCCGAGCGCGGTGTCAGGATACGGCTGGGCCGGGGTGGGCCGGGGGTAACGGCGGGATAGGGGCTGTCGCGCATGGTTTGGCACCGCCGGTATTCACAGGGGTTAAACTTCTTGCTTGTTAAGAATATAGCGGGGACGCCCTTGGCACAAGCGGCGCGATGGGGCGGGGGGCGGAAATGCTGGCATTGATCTGTGGTCTGGCCTCGGCGCTGTCATGGGCGGTGCATGACCTGCTGGTGCGCAAACTGGCGCAGGCCGGGTCGGTGCTGCCGATGATGCTGGTGGTGGTCAGTGCGGGCTGTGTTGCCATGGCGGCGGCGGCGCTGGTCTGGGGGGGCTGGGAACAGATGACCGGAGTAGCCTATGGCTATGCGCTGGCCACCGGGGTTGCCTATGTGGTGGGGATGCTGGGGCTGTACCGGGCGTTTCAACTGGCCCCGGTGCGGATCGTCGCCCCGGTGCTGGGGTCGTTTCCGATAATCTCGCTGGGCATTGCCGCCTGGCAAGGCGCTGCTGTCGGGGTGATGGAATGGCTGGCGGTGCTGGCGATCGTGGCGGGCATCGCCGTGGTGGCGCTGCACAGCGCGGATGAGGGCGGGGGGCAACGGCCGCCGCTGGTGCCTGCGCTGCTGTGGGCAGCGCTTGGGGCCGTGGGGTTTGCGCTGACCTTTGCCTTGGGGCAAGAGGCGGTGCGCCAGGGCGCGGTGGTGCCGACAGTACTGGTGGCGCGGCTGACCTCGGCTGCGGTGATCGCGGGGATGGTGCTGGCGGTGCGCGCCCCGGTGGGCCAGGTGCGCGGATCGCTGCGGCTGCTGGCGCTGATGGGGGTGCTGGATGCCACGGCGCTGGCGCTGGTCCAGGCGGCGGCGCGGCTGCCGCACCCGGAATATGCGTCTGTCGCATCATCGCTGTTCGGGGTGCTGACGATCCTGCTGGCCTGGCGGTTTCTGGGGGAGCGGGTGCAGCGGCTGCAATGGGCCGGGATTGCGGTGGTGTTTGCCGGGATCGGGGTGCTGTCGGCGCAGGGGTAGGGGGCACCAGGACTTCCTGCTTCGTGCCGGATTTGGCGGAGACAAATTCGGCCGCGCCTGCCTGCCCCTTGGCAAGCGCGGATAGAGCGCCAGCCCAGGCAGGCGCCCGAATTCCCGACCACAGCACCCAGAACAACGCCCCTTGCCCTTCGCTTGCGCTCTCGGGCAACGGGCCGGTTGTCCTTCCACTGGAAGACCAACTGATCGGCCCGGGTCACTATGCCGATGGACAGTTCCTTTTACCCATGTTCCAAAGGCCCCCTATTCCGACGCCTGTCGTCCGCGCAGTCCGCCAGACAGCCGCCGTTCGGCCTGCGGGCTGACGCCGAACGCCTCGGTATAGTGCCGTGTCATCGGGGCGGACCGGGGGTAACCGATCGAGGCGGCGATGTCGGTCATTGTGTCGCTGGAATACAGCACCCGCTGCCGCGCCTTGGCGAGCCGCATCAGCCGGTAATAGCGCAACGGACTTTGCCCGGTTTCGCGTTTGAACTGCCGTTCGAAATGGCGCTCCGACATCTCGACGGCGGCGGCGACATCGGGGATGCGCAACGGGTCTTCGATATGGGCGTTGAACAGGGTGATGGCGTCGCGGATCGCAGGGGGCAGGGTATCGGCGGTGCCGGCACCGCGTGCCACCGGCACCTTTTGGCGGGCATGTTCATCACGGACAAACGGGTGCTGGAACCAGCAGGCCACCTCGGTCATGCAGGCGCGCCCCAGCCGCTCCTCGATCAACAGCAGCATCAGATCAAACACCGCCGCAGCCCCCGATACGGTGATGCGCCGCCCTTCGCGGACGATCACGGCTTCGCTGGCGCTGACACGCGGGTATTCCGCCTTGAACGCCGCCTCATAGCACCAGTGAACCGAACAGCCGTGGCCTTCCATCAAGCCCGCGCGGGCCAGCGGGAAGATACCGCCGGAAAAGGCCCCCAGCACCACCCCGGTGCGGTCGAGCCAGCGCAGACGCGCGGGGGAACGGCGGGGGTCGGCGAATTGGGCCACCGGGGGTGACAGCAGGTACAGGTGATCGACATCGCCACAATCGGCCAACAGCACATCCGGTTCAAACCGCACCTGCGCCGATGAGGGCACCGGGCCGGGCTGTTCACCGATCAGCAGCCATTCGAAATGCAGCTGGCCGGTGATTTCATTGGCGGCGCGCAAGGGTTCGATGGCAGAGGTCAGACAGGCCATCGGGAACCCCGGCAGCATCAGAAAGCCAAGGCGCAGCGGGGCTGCCGCCATGATCAATCCTCCGGCCACCAGCCGGGAGAGGTGGCGGCACCATCGTCATGGGCGGCCAGCCACGCCGCCATGGCATCGCGGTTGCGCAAAAACCCCTTGTAGGCGGCAAGGTCGGGATGCAGGTCGCGCACCACCCGGTGCAGGCGGCGGCCCCACTTCGGCACCGTCACCAACTCGGCGAACTGGCCCAGATAGCAGCGGATCGAAAAGGCCACGGCGTTGGACCGGGGCAGCCGGAACAGGGCCTGCAACTCCACCCGCAGATGCATCTTTTCACCGATATTGTCGGGCGTCACCGATGCCCGCGTCGGCCCCCATTTCGGATAGGTTTCGGGGGCGGTATCGAGCAGCGGGTTCACCGTCATCGTCCAGTTGAACCGCCGCACCGGGGCACCGTGCTGCAGTTTCAGCAGGAACTTCAGCGCGCGGTCAAACACGCCCTTTTCATGCGCCAAAGGCACCGGGGCATGCCATTCCATGAAGCTCATGCCGATGTCGAAATCGAGGCTCCAGTCGGCCTGACTGGTGATCATCCCGGCATCCATCCACAGATCGTTGTCGCGTTCATCCTGCAGCGAAAAGTCGCCCTGGGTCTGGCGGGTGATATATTCGAACGGGCCGTAGGGCAGGGTGCTGTCATCAAGGAAAGTGAAGTGCTGGTCAATGCCAAGGGGCCGGTTGACCCAGTGCCAGCGGTTGCCATCTTTGGTCAGCGAAAACCATTGCGGATAATCGCGCGCCTTGGCCTCCATGATCAGTTCCAGCAGATCCCACCCGGCAAGGGTCATGTGCGGCAGCGACTGGCAGCGGAGCGGGTCCTCGGCCAGCACCTTGGCGCGGTCGATCATTTCCGCCACATAATGCTCATCCACATCGAATGCATGTTCGAACACCGAGTCTTTGCGGCCCGGCACGTGTGGTTCCATGTTGACCGAATACATGTAGTCATCGCGGTCGAACGGAAACGGAAAGCGGCGGATGGCTTGCGGCGAATTGCGATAGGTGAAGTCACCCCGAAATGTCTCATCGCGGAAAAAGCCGCCGTGGTCGCCGAGTTTGGGGTCGCCCGGTTTGAGATCAAGGCTCATGGATCGCTCCTAACGGTCAATGACAAGGGTTTTCCCCTCGAACCGCGACACACAGGGCATGATCTTTAGCCCCGATGCCTGTTCCTCGGGGGTCAGCCAGTGGTCGCGGTGCAGGATGTGGCCATCACTGGCCAGCACGTCGGTTTCGCACTGGCCACATGCCCCGCCACGGCACAGATAGGGGGCATCGACCCCGGCCGCCTCTATCGCCTCCAGCAGCGATTGTGCCGTGCCGACGGTGATGGTCTTGCCAGAGGTCTTGAGGTGAACCGCAAAGGCGGCACCGGTGCCGGGGGCCAGAAATTCCTCGTGATGCAGCGCGCCTTTGGGCCAGCCCATCGCTTCGGCGGTAGACAGAACCCAACCGATCATCCCCTTGGGGCCGCAGACATAAAGGTGGGTGCCAAGCGGCTGCATCGACAGGGTAGTGGCCAGGTCGATCATCTGCCGTTCATCGTCGAAATAGCAATGAACCTGTGCCGGATGCGCCGCAGTCAGCCGGTCCATATAGGCACCAAGGCTGCGGTTGCGGGCGGCATAGTGCAATTCAAACCGCCCGCCTTGAAGCGACAGCTGGGCGATCTGCGCCAGAAACGGGGTGATGCCGATCCCACCGGCAATCAGCAGATGTTTGCGGGCGCGGGTGTCCAGCGGAAACAGATTGATCGGGTGGCTCACCACCATCTGCATCCCCGGCACCACATGGCGGTGCATGAACAGCGACCCGCCGCGGCCCTGATCGTCGCGGCGGACAGAGATTTCGTAGCCGGAGGTATCGCCGGGGTCGCTCATCAGCGAATAGGGGTTCAGGCGGCGGGTGCCGTGGTCCTCCATTTCCACCACAATGTGCGAGCCGCCGGAAAAGGCGGGCAACCGGCTGTTGTCGCGCGCGGTAAAGCGGAACCGGGTGATCAGGTCATTGACCCTGATCACTTCGGCGACCTGTACGCTGAGTTTTGCCCCGCCGCTCATCTGAACCGCTCCACGCTTTCGGGCACCTTGCCGGGGTCTTCGGCGTCGATATTCACCCCCTGAAACGCCGCCAGCCTGCGGGAGTAATGGTCGCGGACAAACAGATGCAGACCGCAATGGCTGCATGGAAACGGATCGGTCAGCACATGTTCGGTGATGCCTTTGCAATGCACACATTGCACCCGCCGTGCGGTGGACCCGCGATGTTCCTTTTGAATGTCCTTGTGCGGAAAACCGGTGGCCATGATGTCACGCTCGGCCTGCCCGATCAGGCTTTCGGTGCCGGTCAGGTAGAACTGGGTGCCCATCCGGGCGTTGGCCAATACCTGCGCCAGCCTTGGCAACAGCGTGGGAATGGTGGGGGCGCGGTAGAATTGCGCCGCCCCCAGCGCCTGCAGCAGGGTTGATTGATCGGTGCCGTTCAGCCCCGGTGCATAGATGATGTGCAGGGTGGCCAGCATCGCGGCGCGGCCCTCACCCGCCTTGTCCAGCAGATCGGCGACAGCCCCGGCACCTTCGCCGTCGGCAATTACCAGATGGTGCGCCCCGGTGCGTGGTTGCAGCACACCATAGGTGGGGCGGCTTTTGATCGCGGGGGGAAATTGGGTCTTGCTCATGCGCGGCCTGTGGTCGGTGATCTGGGTTCGGTTCAGCCCTGCACGCTGCGGCGCTTTTTCTCGGGGTCAAAGAACGGCATCGCATGGGTGGTGGCGGCGATCGGGCCATGGGTGCCGCAGCGCACTTCCAGCCTGGTGCCATTGGTGGCACAATCGACCGGCAGGCGGGCAATGGCAATGTTGTGCTTGTTCAAGGGCGAAAACATCGCCTGCGTCACCAGCCCGACCTTGTTGCCGTCGCGGAACACCGGTGCGCCGTTGCCCGGCACCTTGGTGCCATCCAGCTTCAGCCCCCAGATCCTGAACCGTTCGCGGCCTTTCAGCCGGTAATGCTCCTCGGCACCGCGAAACCCGGTCTTGCCGGGCGACACGGTGAAATCCAGCCCCAGTTCCCACAATGTATCGCCGGGGCCTTCGTTATCGAACGGATACATCTCGGAATTGTCGAACGGGAAAAACAGCAGATAGCTTTCGGTGCGCAGCATATCCAGCGTGGTGAACCGGCAGGGAATGATCCCCATCGCCCTGCCTTCGTCCAGTATCCGGTCCCAGATCATCCCGGCATCCTGACCCCGGCAAAAAATCTCGTAGCCGCGTTCGCCGGTATAGCCGGTGCGTGACAGGGTGACGGGTTTGCCGAACAGGCTGGTTGGCATATGGCTCATGTAGGGCAATGCCCGGACGCCGGGGATATGCTGTTCCAGATAATCCACCGCCAGCGGGCCTTGCAGCGACAGGTCGTGCAGGTTGTCATCGAACCGCACTGACACATCGCGGCCGGTCGCCGCCATGGTCAATTGCTCGTGCCCCTGACCCGAGCCATGAACCACGGTAAAGCTGTTCGGCCCCATCCGGTAGATCACGCAATCGTCGATGAATTTCCCGGCATCGTTCAGCATGCAGGCATAGACCGCCCGGCCCGGCATCAGCTTTTCCATGTTGCGCGTGGTGGCGCGCTCAATGACATGGCTGGCGGCGGGGCCGGTGATGTGGACCTTTTTCAGGCCGGACACATCCATCAGACCCGCCTTGGTGCGGATCGCCATATATTCGGCATCGGGATCGCCCTTGGCATAGGACCAGGCGGTGCCCATGCCGCTCCAGTCTTCCAGATCGGAGCCAAGGGCGCGGTGGCGGTCGATCAACGCCGAAAAACGCCAGGAATTGGTCATGCAATGTCTCCCCGAATGGTCTGATTTTCGCCAAGTCTGGGAGGATTCCCGGCAGAAATCAATAATGAAGTGCAAGATTTTTTCTTGGCAGCAAACAATCGGCAGCAAAAAAGGGCTACTTGCAGTGAAATGGACTGTGCCGGCCAATTCGCTTTGTCTGACAACCCAACCCCACCGCCTTTGCCGAGATGAGCGGGAATAGACGATCCACCGGATCGTCCCGCTCCCCTAGATCAAGGTGCCGCTGGACTGGTGGAGCACGAGACGACAGAGGGAAGCGCCTGCCCCGGCGAAGCGAAGCGCCCGCCCTGAGGGGGGGCAGGCGCTGCCCGGTCCTTTGAGGACCGGGGGTGCCAACTGAGCTGTTGCTTTGTGACAGGCCCGATGGGGCCTGCCAGAGGGACGTTGAATCTGTCAAATCCAATTCGGAAATTGCTACCCCTTCTCCATAGTTCAGGCCCGGTTCACCCCGGCAGCACAAAGAACCAGTTGGCCCACAGCACCACAACCGCACCGGCAACCAGCGTCAGATAGGGCAGCATCCCGGCTTTGCGTTCACCCAGATCGCCGTCTTTCAGACCCAGATCGTCATAGGCCTCTTTCGGGAACTTGCCGCCATCCTGCAGGTAGTGGCGGAACCAGAACACCGGGATGATCAGCGCGGCAAAAATCAGGCCCGACCACAGTGCGTTGGAATAGCCCCAGACCTTGGCACCGGCGCCCAGAAACAGCGCGTTGACAAAGGCGAGGATTGTGTTGACCCCGATCAGCCAGTTCGGCGCTTTCCATGGCCGGTCCATATGGGCGCTGTCGATCCGGTGAATCCAGCCTGCATTCAGGTTCAGGAAGTTGAACAGGATGTAGCCGACGTTGGAGATTGCCAGAACGTAGAAATAGCCGCCAACGTCCGACGCCAAAGCCAGCAGAAAGACGTTGAAGGCAAAGTCTGTCCACATCGCCCGCGACGGCACGCCGTGCGAATTCACCGTGCTCAGATATTTCGGCAACCAGCCATCGCGCGATCCCTGATATAGGGTGCGGGAAGACCCGGCCATCGCCGTCATGATCGCCATGAACAGCGCGGCGATCATCAGGATCACGAAGATCTGGGTGACAACGGCACCACCGCCGACCATGTTGCCCAGCGCCTCACCAATGCCGGTGCCGTCAACGATGCCGGTGGCCAACATGCCTTCCTGCCCCAGAACCCCCTGAAACGAGAACGGGATGATGAAAAAGAACACGCAGCACAGCAGGCCGGAATAGAAGATGGCGCGAAAGGTGTCGGCCTTGGGGTCTTTCAACTCGCTGGTGTAGCAGACGGCGGTTTCAAAGCCATAGGTCGACCATGCGGCGATATAAAGCCCGCCAAGGAACAGGGTCCAGCCGCCGATGTTCCAGCTGCCATCAACCCCGGAATAGGCGGCGGTGGGGGGCAGCAGGTTGGTGACATTCATCGCGTTGATCTGGCCGGTAAAGATCGGCACCAGACCGACCAGCAGCAGCGGGGTCAAAACTATGATCGCCAGCCACTTTTGCGCAGCGGCCGTGCTGGCGATGCCCCGGTGCTGGATCAACAGGATCAGCAGCATCAACAGCACGCCGATCACGAAGGTGGAGTTGAAGTGCAGCACCCCAAGGCCGGGAATGTTCAGAGTAAAGGCTTCAAACACCCGGAACGCCGGGGTCAGCGCTGCAACGCCATCCGCCGATGCCACTGCGGCAATCGCATCCGCCGGGGCGGTGCCTGCGTTGGCAGCGATGTAGTCAACCACCGATTGGGTACTGTCGGTATAGCTGGCAAGGTTCGCTGCAACCCAGTCGATCACCGCCTGACTTTCCGCCAACGGCACCGGGAACAGCGCGTTCAGGATATATCCTGCGGCAATCGCGCAGCCGAGGCTGAGCACCGGCGACCAGGCGAACCAGTTGCACCAGACCGACAGCGGCGCGATCAGCTTGGAATAGCGCAGCCAGGCAGTGGCACCGTAAACGCTGGTGCCGCCCGACTTGTTGCCGAACATGCCGGCCATTTCGGCATAGGTGAAACTTTGCAGAAAGCCCATGACCATCGAGATGATCCAGACCACAAAGGCCAGCTTTCCGGTGGTTCCGGCGATACCGCCAATCGAGAAAAGGACCAGCGGCGGCACACCTGCCGCGACCCAAAAGGCCCCTTTCCAGTCAAGCGCCCGGACCATCTGGCCCGAACTGGATTGCGTCGACATGTCCCTTACTCCCGTTGGTTGTTACGGCTATTGGTGCAGCGGCTTTGCGCCGCCGATTGTGCCGCTTGGGTTGAAAAATCCGAGTGCCAGCCCTCAATCAGCCAGCGTTTGCCGCGATCTGCCCTGCCTCCTCTTCGCCACAACCGTCCCTGCGGGCCCAGCCAGTTTCAGCCGCTGAAACGGCCCGTTGGTGAAAATAACCACGCAACCGCTGGCAGGGCGAGAGAAATTGTTACTTTGCGACAAAACTGTTCCCCGATGATGGCAGGTGTTCGACCCATCGGGGCAAACATTGGTTGCCCTTGGCGCAACCGGCTGGATCGCGAATTTCCGCCCCGAATTTCCGCCCGAATTTCAGCCCCGAATTTTCTGCGAAAATTCAAGTCGCGGCACCAAAGTCGCCGCGGAGTTTTCGCAGAAATCGCGTGCCCCTAGTCAGCCCCTCAGTTCTTCAGGTAGCTTTCCATCGAATCTTCCAGTGCATCCTGCCACGCCGTGTGGTGCAAGGGTGCCATAGTGCCGGTGATCACCGACCGATAGGCGTTGTCGCGAAAAGTCATGATGTTCACCTTCTTATGGTCTTTCCAGGCATAGAACGCCTCGCATGCGCCATCGACATCAAAGGACGGATAGTCGGTTTCGGCGATCAGCTCTTTCACATAGTCGCCCTGATAATGGATGGCGTCATGCGCATCCTGGCCGGCGTCTTCGCCAGCAATCCGGTCTGCCACATCCTTTGCCAACAGGGCCCTGTCAGCCGGTATGGAAATCCGGCCCAGAATCACATCCCGCACCCACCAGGCCTGGGCGTCGAACATGTTGAAGGTGAACCACTGGTCCTGCATCCCGATGTAAAACAGCGCGGGGTTATGCACCCAGGCGACACCCTTATACAGATCCGCCGCTGCCAGCCGGTTGCGGGTTTTCAGCCGCAGGTCGTCGGGCAGGTACGGGAAATGGTGCTGGTAGCCGGTGCACAGGATCACCGCATCGACCCGTTTCGAACTGCCATCCCTGAAATAGGCGGT
>JAYTDA010000457.1:0-5186 GCA_043736155.1 Paracoccaceae bacterium
CCGCAACACTGCGAAAACTCATCTCCCTCGCCAACACTCTCGTCACCGAAAACAGGCTTTGGACACTAGAAAAACCTTGACCCCAATACTGATGGCTACTTGGAAGTTCGCCCGGTCCCCTTGGATCGGGCAGCGCCCGAACCGCCCCCCAATGATTGTCGCGTGGCGGGCGCTTCGCTTCCTGCCTCTCGGTTCAGGCGCTGCCCTTTGGCGGGTTGGGAGACGCGGAAAAGGTGGCGGGGTGAACCCCGCCCTACGGGTGTTGTGCTCCCCCGGCCCTGCGCTTGGCACTTCGGGCGTTCGGCCTGAAAACGCGCTACCGGAGCGTTTTCTTGACGGCCTCGTCCGGCCCGATCCTTGCGGACCCTTGCGTTCGGCGCTGACGATCTTCCACTGGAAGATCGTCCGGGCGCGCCTCACCCCTTCTTCAGCACTCTATTCCCCAGCACCTCGGCGATCTGCACCGCGTTCAGTGCCGCCCCCTTGCGCAGGTTGTCCGACACGATCCACAGGCTCAGTCCATTCTCGATCGTACTGTCCTGCCGGATGCGGCTGACATAGGTGGCGTAGTCGCCGACGCAATCGATCGGGGTGATATAGCCGCCCGGTTCGCGTTTATCGACCACCAGCACCCCTGGCGCTTCACGCAGGATGTCGCGGGCCTCGTCTTCATCAAGGAACTCCTCGAACTCGATATTCACCGCTTCGGAATGGCCGACAAATACCGGAACCCGGACGCAGGTCGCCGTCACCCGGATCGCCTTGTCGAGGATCTTCTTGGTTTCCGCCACCATCTTCCATTCCTCTTTGGTCGAGCCGTCATCAAGGAACACGTCGATATGCGGAATCACGTTGAAGGCGATCTGCTTGGGAAACTTTTTTGGCGCAACCTCGCGCCCCGGAACATAAAGCCCCTTGGTCTGGTCCCACAACTCGTCAATGCCGTCTTTGCCAGCCCCCGACACCGACTGATAAGTCGATACCACCACCCGCTTGATCCGGGCGCGGTCGTGCAAGGGTTTCAGCACCACCACCATCTGCGCAGTGGAGCAGTTGGGGTTGGCGATGATGTTTTTCTTGCTGTAACCCATGATCGCATCGGCATTCACTTCGGGCACAATCAGCGGCACCGCAGGGTCGTAGCGATAGAGCGACGAGTTATCGATCACGATACAGCCCGCAGCAGCGGCTTTCGGGGCATAGAGCTTGGTCGCATCTGAGCCCACGGCAAACAGCGCAATGTCCCAGCCGGTGAAGTCAAAGCTATCAAGGTCGCGGGTCTTCAAAGTCCGGTCGCCAAAACTGATTTCGGTGCCCAGCGATTTGCGCGACGCCAGTGCGGCAATCTCATCCACCGGGAACTGGCGTTCCGCCAGGATGTTCAGCATTTCGCGGCCCACATTGCCCGTGGCACCAGCGACAACGACGCGATAGCCCATGTTGCTTCCTTTGGTTCGTCTTCGGACAGCGCCGTCTAACCCATGTCACCGGCGGCGAAAAGAGGCATCAGTCGGTGCGGTCGCGGCTGAACAGATAGAGGGCAGAGCCGCAGAGCAGAATGGCTGCGAACATCCAGAACAGCGCGGCATAGGGCTGTGCCGGGTCCGGCCCCTGATAGGCCTTGTGCAGCGGGCCGGACAAAGCCTGCATCACCCCGGCCCCGGCAATGCCGAAAAAGTTGATCAGCGTCACCCCGCGCCCCAGCAGATGCGGCGGCAAGAACGCGCGGCCATGCGCCATGATCATCGAAAACGAGGCACCAAAGAACCCGATGCCACACAGCAGCACCCCCGCCTGCATCCTCCCGATCCCCGGCCACAGCGCCAATGCGCCAAAGCACAGCGCCCCGAGCAGCGTCCCGGCCAGCACCACCGCTTTGCGGGTGCCAAACAGCCGGTCCGCCGGGCCATAGGCAAAGTTGCCCGCAATCATCGCCAGCGCCATCACCAGCGTTGCCCTGCCTATGCCCGTTGCACTGGCACCATGCACATCCGCCAGATAGGGCCCGACCCACAGGCCGCGAACGGCAATCGCCGGGCCATAGGTTGCCGCCATCATCGGCAAAATCAGCCACAGCGCCGGGATGCGCAGCACATCCCGCAGCGACCCCTTTGCCCCGCCTCCCGCCACCGGTGGCGGATCGCGTACCAGCAGCGCCAGCGCCACCCCGACCAGCGCTGTTGCCAGCGCCAGCGCCAGCACCGTCTGGCGCCAGCCAAACGCCTGTACCGCCATCGACAGCGGCACCGACCCGCCCAGATTGCCAATGCCCCCAACCCCGATGATGACACCGGCCAGAGTGCCAAACAGCGCCGGGGAAAATGTTCGGCCAAAGATGTAGTAGCTGGCCATCAGCACCGGCGAACAGCCGATGCCGATCAGGATCATCCCCAGCGAAATGCCGACCGGCCCCTGAGCCAGCGCAAACATCAGTGCCCCGCCGCTGCCACAGACCCCCAGCAGCACCGACACCGTTGCCCGTGGCCCGATCCGGTCCAGCGCCCAGCCAACCGGGAACTGCATCAGGGCAAAGGCCAGAAACCACAGCCCCGATGCCTGTGCCAGATCGTCCGGCCCAACTCCGATCCCCGCCGCCAGTGCCGGGGCGATCACCGCCAGAAACACCCGGTAGAACTGGCTCAGCACATAGGCCAGAAACAGCGCAGCGATCCCGGCAGTCATGCCGGTTGCCCGATCAAACCTTGCGGCACCGGGCCGTCACACCAGATCAGCAGGCAGCAGCGCCGCTGGCAGGTTCTGATAGCAGATCGGCCGCAGGAACCGCCTTATCGCCATGGTGCCGACCGAGGTGGCGCCAAAGTTGGTTGATGCCGGATAGGGGCCGCCATGCACCATCGCATCCGCCACTTCGACCCCGGTCGGAAAGCCATTGGCCAGAATGCGCCCGCATTTGCGCTCCAGCACCGGCATCAGCGCCAGAGCCTGCGGATAATCGGCGGGATCGACCTGCAGACAGGTGGTCAACTGCCCCTCCATCGCATCGGCGATCTGTTCCATCTGGGCAAAGTCGCGGGCATGGACCAAGAGACCAAGCGGGCCAAACACCTCTGCATGCAGGGCAGGGTTGGCCAGCCAGTCGTCGGCAGACACTTCATACAGACAGGGCCGGGCATTGCGGGCGGCAGATTCAGTCGCCAGCACCGGGGCAACACCCCCGGCCCCGGCAATCCGGGCACAGCCGTCACGAAAGGCGGCGGCGATGCCATCGGTCAGCATGGTTTGCGGACCCGTCGCCTCCAGTGCCAGCTTGGCCGCAGCGGCAAAACCACCCGCTTCCGGCCCGTCCATCATCACGGCAATGCCGGGGTTGGTGCAGAACTGTCCCGCCCCCATGGTCAGCGAACCGGCCCAGCCTTGTGCAATCGCCGCCCCCCGCGCCGCAAGCGCGGCAGGCAACAGGAACATCGGGTTCACCGACCCCAGTTCGCCAAAGAACGGGATCGGCTCGGGCCGCGCCGCACACAGATCAAACAACGCCCGGCCCCCGGCGAGCGAGCCGGTAAAGCCGACGGCGCGGATGAAGCGGTGCTGCACCAGCGCCTCGCCGACATCGCGCCTGCCGCCTTGAATCAGCGAAAACACCCCGGCGGGCATGTCACAGGCGAGGGTAGCCGCCGCAATCGCCTGTGCCACCAGTTCAGCGGTGCCGGGATGGGCGGAATGGCCTTTGACCACCACCGGACAGCCGGCGGCCAAAGCCGAAGCGGTGTCGCCCCCGGCGGTCGAAAACGCCAGCGGGAAGTTCGAGGCACCAAACACCGCCACCGGACCAATCGGGCGCTGCAGCAGGAACATCTCCGGGCGCGGTGCCGGTTTGCGGTCGGGCAGCGCCAGATCATGGCGGCGGTCCAGATAGTCACCTTTGCGGATATGGCTGGCAAACAGCCGCAGTTGCCCGGTGGTGCGGCCCCGCTCGCCGTCCAGCCGCGCGGCGGGCAGGCCGGTTTCGGCGGAACCGATGGCGGTAATCTCCGCCCCGCGCGCCTCGATCTCTTCGGCGATCCGCTCCAGAAAGGCGGCGCGTTGTTCGCGCGACGTAGCGGCATAGGCGGGAAACGCGGCTTCAGCGGCGGCACAGGCCCGCTCAACCAGCGCCGGTGTCCCCACCGAAAACTCATGGGCTGCGCCGCTGGCAGGGGCGGAGTGGAACTTGGTCGCCCCGGCGACCCAGTCGCCCGCGATCAGATGATTACCGGTCAGCATGTGGATATCCTCAATCGTAAAAGGGGTCGGTGGCGATGGTGGCACCGGTCAGATAGGCATCGGCGATCAGCCGCAGCGGCATAATATCGGCGTTCGAGGTGCGGCTGCGGATCATTTCGGCAAACATCCGGTAGATCGTCGGATATTCCGCCTCGGGTTCACTTTTCGCGGTAACGCCATCGATCTCCAGTGTGGCACCGCCATGGCGCAGGTCCAGCCGCTGACCTTCGGCTTCCACCGAAATGTCCCAAGTCTGTGGCCCGGTCTGACGCCAGTCAAAGTTCATTGCAACCGGAATCCTCCCCTGCGCCACCGCTTCGATATCGACGCCAATCGGGGTAAAGGCGTTGGATGGCACCTCCATCCGCGCTTTCGCAACATGGATCGGGCCGGGCAATAGCTCGGTCAGGATCGACAGGGCGTTGATGCCGGGGTCAAACACGCCAAAACCGCCGGGTTGCCAGATCCAGGCCTGTCTGGGATGCCAGCGCCGCACATCTTCGCGCCAGGTGATGCTGACGCGGTCCACCTTGCGTGCCGCAATCCACGCCTTGGCGTGCGGCACCATTGGGGCATAGCGCGAATGCCAGGTGGCAAACAGGCTGACGCCTGCATCCTTTGCCGCCGTGATGATGGTTTCAATCTCGCCAATCGTCGCGGCAGGCGGCTTTTCGATCAGCAGATCGCGCCCGGCGGCAATCACCTTCAGCGCCGCCTCGGTCCGCACTGCCGGCGGCGTACACAGCGCCACCGCCCCGCCCGGCCCCTCGGCCAGAAACGCATCGATGGTCTTGAAATTCGGCACCCCCGCCACCGTGTCATTGCGCGATACCGCCGCTACCAGGTCAAAATCCGGGCTGGCCGCGATGGCGGGGATATGCTGGTCGCGGGCGATCTTGCCGATGCCGACAAGGGTGATGGGATAGGCCATGGTCAGGTTCCTTGCAACGGGTGCACAGCGG
>JAYTDA010000458.1:0-1617 GCA_043736155.1 Paracoccaceae bacterium
AGCCGGGTTGTTGTCATCAGTCGTCTGGCCAGAACCATGGCTAACGTCCGGTGAAAGCGCGCTGCCGCCGCCGGTTCTTCCTGTTCCATCAGGGCCAAAGCTGCGGCATCCATCCGCACCGCAGTAGCCTCGGTTTCGGCGATGATCGTCGCGGTGCGGTTGACGCCGGCGTAATACGCGATCTCACCGACAATGGCCCCCGGCAGAAACCGGCTGACAATCCGGTGCGAGGTATTGCGATCGGTCACTGTCGCCCGCAGCCGACCGCTCAGCAATAAGACCAGATGATCGGATTGCGCGCCTTGGGCCAGCAGTTCCTGACCTGCCGCAAGTTTCATCGAGCAGCCGTATTTTTGCAGCAGATTTGTCGTATCGGCTTCCAGACCGAACGCTCCATCGACCATGTCCACGGCGCGCGCGCCCGCAAGCAGGTCTTCCTCGATCTTCACAAGGACCTCGTCAAGATCGTCAGCCAAGCGAAAATGGCCGCGGCTTTCGGCGTTAAGACGGCCAAAACGCGCAGCCAGCTTTGGCGAAAGGCCGGTCATGATCAATTGGATACCTTGCTGGCCACAGCTGCGCCCCAGACGTTCAAATGCCGCCCAGGCCGACATATCCAGCCCAACAACCTTTTTAAGATCAACAATAGAAAAACGCGGCTTGGGTGCCTGTCCAAGTTGCCGTTGGATGCGGTCTACCAGTCTGCTGGCTGATCCGAAGAACAGATAACCATCCAACCGGTCGATCCGCACGCAGCTGCCAAGGTCTGCCAGCAAGGCGAGATCTTTCGGGGCCCGTTCTACGCGGGCATGAAAATTCGCGGCGGTTGTACTTAACCGCGTCACATCGACCCCGGAATAGGTGATGACGAACAAAAGCACCGCCACTGTGATGCCAAAGCCAACCGCCGCCATAAAACCGAAGACCAGCGCAATGACCGGCGTCACCAGCACAATGGCCAGCTCAAGTCGCGGCATTGCCATGCCATGATCCCGGATAGCAGTCACCATCAGATCAAACCCCAGATACCAGACCACTGCCGCAAACAGACCGATCGGCAGATAGGCCAGTATTCCCGCCCCAAAGAACAGGGCAAATCCTGTTGTTGCAGCCACACTTAGCCCCGCCGCAGCCCCGCCAATGCCAAAACGCCGCGCCAGCAATGTCTCTGACAGAATATGATAGCCAACCGATCCGCCTGCCATCCCCGCTGCGATGTTTGCGAGGCCAACACCCTTCAACTCTCGCTCAAAATCAATCTCACGCCCGAGAGCAAGTTCCAGCCCTGAGGCGTTCAGCAGCGTGCCAAGCAGCGAGATCCCGATGATGGTGGCAATCACCGGAAATTGCGATAGCACAGCCGACCATTGTACATCGGCGACAAGATCAAGACTGAGCCCGCTGGCAAAAGATGCGCCCTGAAACGGGCCCAGCAGCAGATCAAGCCCGCGCAGTGCCGCAAAATCAAGATCCATGGCAGCGGTGATAGCGTAAAACGCTGCAAGACTAACGGCCAACGCAAGCGGAATGCCAAACCCGCTTGAAGATAGCCGTGACACTGCCACGACGCCACCAGAGAAAACCAGCCAAGGCAACCACATCGGCCATTGCGCCAGC
>JAYTDA010000459.1:0-13955 GCA_043736155.1 Paracoccaceae bacterium
CCCACTCACCGCACAGCCTCAGGTAACTTTGCGCGGAGGGCGACCGGAAGGGCTGCGGCCAGCGGGGGGACGGCCCGAGGTGGTATGGCCAGATGCGCCATGGCCAGTTGCGCCAGGGCGGCTTGCCCCGCTGCGCGCCGGTTTACCCCCGGCAGGGTGCGGGCCGGCCGGTGGCTTCGGCTTGACCGGCGGGCGGCCACCAGACGAATGCTTGACCTTGGCCTTCGCAGTGCCCTCTGGCACCTCACCAGTGCCCAACTGGTCGCGCAGCACCCGGGCCTTGATCTCTTCAACCTGTCCGGGTTCCAGTAGCCCCAGCTTGAACGGGCCATAGCTGACCCTTATCAGCCGGTTCACGATCAGCCCGACATGGTTGATCGCCCGCCGTATTTCGCGGTTCTTGCCTTCGCGGATGCCGACGGTCAGCCAGGCATTGGCGCCCTGAATCTTGTCGATCGTCACCGTCATGCCCTGAAACCGCTCGCCGTCGACCGTCAGGCCGGTGCGCAGCGGCTCCAGCATCTCTTCGGTCGGTTGGCCATTGACCCGTACCCGGTATTTGCGCAACCACCCGGTCGAGGGCAATTCCAGCCGCCGCTTCAACTCGCCGTCATTTGTCAACAGCAGCAAACCTTCGGAGTTGAGGTCAAGCCGCCCGATCGACAGCACTCGTGGCAACTCTTCGGGCAGGCTGTCAAACACGGTCTCGCGGCCCTTTTCGTCGCGTTCCGAAGTGACCAGACCGATGGGTTTGTAATAAAGCCACAGCCGCGACGGTTCCGCCGCCGCCAGCGGCTTGCCATCGACGGTGATCTTGTCAGTC
The DNA here is from genome assembly GCA_043736155.1 of Paracoccaceae bacterium. Lineage (GTDB taxonomy): Bacteria > Pseudomonadota > Alphaproteobacteria > Rhodobacterales > Rhodobacteraceae > JANNRR01. The sequence continues at coordinate 824 of JAYTDA010000459.1, forward strand.
TCGGTGACATTCAGCGCCGGGCTGTCGATCACCACCCCGTTGACCGCAACCTGGCCCAGTTCGATCAGCTTTTCCGCCTCGCGCCGCGAGGCGACACCGGCACGCGCCAGCACCTTGGCGATGCGCTCCCCGGTTTTGGCACCAGTTTTGGCACCAGTTTTGGCACCAGATTTCGCGCCGGGTTCAGCGGGCTTGGCACCCGCGACGGACGCCGGTCTGGCGGGTTTGCGCAGCGGCTTTTGCGGTGCCTTGGGGGGTGGTTTTTGTGCCATGCCGTCCCATAGCGCCAATTCGCTCTGGGGGGAAGCGAGGCTTGTGGCCTTGGCCGGCAAAGGGCAAAAGAAGCCATGAGCCCGTTTCGCAGCCATATGGACCTTGCCCTGGCCGAAGCCCGCGCTGCCGCGGCGCGCGGCGAGGTGCCGGTGGGGGCGGTGGTGATCTCGCCCACCGGTGCGGTAATTGCCGCCGCTGGCAACCGCACCCGCGAACTCCACGACCCGACGGCGCATGCCGAACTGCTGGCGATCCGTGCCGCCTGTGCCGCGCTAGGCAGCGAACGGCTCACCGGCCATGACCTCTATGTCACGCTGGAACCCTGCGCCATGTGCGCCGCCGCCATCAGCCACGCCCGTATCGCCCGGCTGTATTACGGTGCCGCCGATCCGAAATCCGGCGGCGTGGCCCAGGGGGCGCGGGTGTTTGCCCACCCGCAATGCCACCATGCGCCGCAGGTCTATGACGGTATTGGTGGCGATGAAGCGGCGGCACTGTTGACCGGGTTTTTCGCGGCACGGCGGGACTGATCCCACCCCTCCGGATTCTCGGATCGGCCCATAAATTTCAGTTGAAATTCAGGCCGGTCCCTGTATGGTGCCGCCGATGTCACGCCATAATCGAGGGAGGCGCAAGATGATGGATCGTATTGACGCTTTCTGCTGGTTTCATGGGGTGGCATGGGCATTGGCCCGTGGAATGTATCTGACCCGCCAGGGTTGATGTTCCGCACCGCCGGATTGTGATCCGGCACCCACCCAAATCAAATCGCGTATCGTCCGTTTTGGCCATTTGGCCCAATCCGGACTCATCCTTTCCCCAAACAGAGGCATCGGCAGGCCGCGCGCCGCCGGTGAAATCAAATGATCGCATACACCCCGTTAAAACTCCCCTCCGACGATCTCGAAGTGCTGATCCACCACTACGGCCGCTGGAAAATCCTGCGCGCCCTGTTCCGCCGCGCGCCGCGTCCGCCCGATGCCGACGCACTGAACCCCTACCTCCGCCGCGACATCGGCCTGCCGCCCTTGCCTCATGTCGCAATCCGGGATTTGATGTTGTGACGGGAGGCAAAGTGCCGCGTGCAGGCGACTGCACGCGGCGATACGGACTGGTGTCGGATGCCGCATTCATGCGCAAAAAAACGCTTGCAATTACTGCAAGCGTAACCTATCTTTGTGCAATGAACAGCAGGCATCGCAAAACCCTTGCCGTCGTTTTCGCCGACCCGGTGTCCCCCACACTTGAATGGGCATCGGTCGAAAGCCTGTTGCTAGCAGCAGGCGCGCAACTGATCGAAGGCAGCGGTTCACGGGTGCGGTTCGAAAAAAATGGAGAGGTTGCGACGTTTCACCGCCCTCACCCAGCTAAAGAAGCCAAACGCTACCAGATACGCGACGCCCGAGTTTTTCTGGACCGCATCGGAGCAAGACCATGACCAACACCATGACCAACACCATGACCTACAAGGGCTACGCCGCCCGCATCGACTATGACGACGAAGACGCGATCCTGACCGGCCACATCGCCGGAATCCGCGACAGCGTAGGCTTTCACGCCGACAGTGTGGAAGCGCTGCGCGACGCCTTTCACGAGGCGGTCGACGACTATCTCGAAACCTGCGCCCGGATCGGCAAACAGCCGCAAAAGTCCTATTCCGGCCAGGTGATGTTCCGCGTCAGCCCCGAGGTGCACCGGCGGGCGGCAATGGCGGCGGAACTGGCGGGGAAAAGCCTGAACCAATGGGCGGAAGAAGTGCTGGGCAGGGCGGCGGGGTAGGGGGGAGGGGGTGCGGTTCGGGTCATTGGTGGCATACCGTGAAGGGTGGGTGAAACCCGTCACACCCGCAGGATAGTCACCGAACACGGTGGGTTTCACCCACCCTACGCTTGCTCCATCAGGATGCGACCAAAGACGCCCATCCGGCTCCAGCGAATGAAGCGATTGTAGATTGTCTTGTGTGGTCCGTAGCTTACAGGCACATCCCGCCACATCAGACCATTGCGGATCACATAGACAATGCCGCTCAGAACCCGCCGATCATCCACGCGCGGCTTGCCATGGGACAAAGGAAAGAACGGCGAAATCCGCGCCATCTGATCTTCGGTGAGCAGAAACATCTCAGTCATGGCAGCACCTCCTTCGATGCAGCCAGTGAATCAGCGAAATCCCGGTCCAGCAAGCAAATTAGTGGGTCCTGAGCCTAATCGGCGTACCAGCGTAGAGCCAAGTTCCCCTGGGCGGGGAGGACTACGCTAAGTTCGGCACCAGTGAAGAAATCTCGTTTGATTACCGCGCGGTAGCCAAGGGTGTCGTAGATGTGAGCCTCTAGTGCTCTTGGTGATTCAAATGTCTTAGCCCCGAAAACACCATTCGTGTTATCCAGATTCGTGGTACTCAGGACGTCCGTTACGTAGCACGAAACAACGCCACCGACGACAGAGACGCTGGGGCATGCTCGTACCCAGGTGGTATCGCTGACCGAGTATAATATTGATATGCTTCGTCCTTGTTTGACTGCCTCAATAAGATCTTCGATTGTACCGGCAGTCCCGTTTCCAGCAACGTCGTGGGCGTAAATCAAATCAGCTGTCGCTAGGGATGGTGCTAGTGCCAAAACAAGACTAAGATAGAGACTTCTTGCAGATTTCATATGCTTACGCTCCCAGATTGCACACTAGATGATTTTAGAACATCCACTATCATGTTACCGGTGTTTGTCAAACAAGCGAGTAGGGTGGGTGAAACCCACCACACCCGCGGGAAGTTCACGGGACGCAATGGATTTCACCCAATCTAGCATGCTCAACCGCTACACCTTCCCGCACGCTTCTCTGTATCGCCCGCCCCCTAACGCCGCGCGCGAAGGTACGGTTCATCCAACTACCCCCCCCCACCGGTTAATATTCCCCTAACCCCCGCTCCCAACCCCTTGAAATCACTCACCCCGAAAATGTCCCGGCCCGCGACACCCCCCCTTTCCCCATCCCCTCATCCCTCCTACCATAGGCCCCAAACCCGGAGCCTCCCCCATGCACCTCCTCCTTGGCCAGACCCTGACCTTTACCGCCGACCCCTTCACCCACGGCCTCGAAGCCGCCCACCACCAGACCCATGGTGCCGTCCTGATCGACGGCCCCCATATCAAAGCCACCGGCCCCGCCGCCCAACTCCGCACCCAATTCCCGCAGGCAAAAATCACCGACTACGGCCAATCCCTGATCTCCCCCGGCTTCATCGACGCCCACATGCACTACCCCCAAACCGCGATCATCGCCTCCTGGGGCAAGCGGCTGATCGACTGGCTGAACACCTATACCTTCCCCGAAGAAGCCCGCTTCCACGACCCCGCCTACGCCGCCGAAATCGCCGCCCGCTCCCTCGATCTGATGCTGGCCCACGGCACCACCACCGCCTGCAGTTTCGCCACCATCCACCCCGCCTCGGTCGACGCGATCTTTACCGAGGCCGCCCAACGTGGCCTGCGCTTCCTGGCCGGCAAAACCTGCATGGACCGCAACGCCCCGCCGAACCTGTGCGACACGCCCCGGCAAGCCTACGACCAGTCCAAAGCGCTGCTGCAGAAATGGCACGGCCAGGGCCGCCTGTCCTACGTCATCACCCCCCGCTTCACCCCGACCTCAAGCCCCGACCAACTCGCCGCACTTGGGGCACTGTGGGCGGAAAACCCCGATTGCCTGATGCAGACCCACCTGTCGGAGCAACATGACGAGGTTCAATGGGTCCGCCAGCTTCACCCCGAAGCCCGCGACTACCTTGACACCTACGAGGCGCACGGCCTCCTCGGCCCGAACGCGCTGTTCGGCCACGCCATCCACCTCACCGACCGCGAAAAAGTCCGGCTGGCCGAGGCCGGTGCCGCGCTGATCCATTGCCCGACCTCCAACACCTTCATCGGCTCCGGCCTGTTCGACCTCGCCGGGCTGAAACCAAAGCTCCGCATCGGCCTTGCCACCGACACCGGCGGCGGCTCCTCCTTCTCGATGCTGCGCACCATGGCGGCGGCCTATGAGGTGGCGCAGCTGCGTGGCGGCGCCCTGCATCCGGCGGAATTGTGGTGGCTGGCGACCGCCGGTTCGGCCGAGGCGCTGCGGCTGGAGGACAAGGTGGGCACCCTGGCGGCAGGGTTCGAGGCGGACCTGATCGTGATCAACCTCGCCTCAACTGCAGCGATTGCCCAAAGGTCAGCGCGGGCGGAGAGCTTTTGGGAGGCGCTGTTTCCGACCATCATGATGGGCGATGACCGGGCGGTAGAGGCGGTGTGGGTCGGGGGAAAGCGATTGTCCCCGTAGGTCGGGGTTCCACCCCGACTCCCTCCGCGACCGACGAGAACGCACTTTGAACCCACCCCCGATCCAACGTAGGATGGGTGCAATCCATCACCCCTCGCGATCCGAAAGCCCCCCTATGGCCACCCCCTTCTTCACCCTCCGCGCCCAGATGACCCCCGAATCCCGCGCCCGAGCCCACCAGAAATCACTGGCCCCCGAAGCCGCAATGACCCTCGCCGACCTCCGCCGCCAGACCCAGCAGTCGCTCGCCGCCACCCTCCACATCAACCAGGCCTCGGTCGCCAAGATGGAAAAACGCACCGACATGTATGTCGGCACCCTGCGCCGGTTCATTCAGGCGATGGGGGGAGAGATGGACATCATCGCCCGGTTTCCCGACCGGAGTATCAGGATTGATCAGTTCGGTGGGGTGGCACTGAAAGGCAAATTATGAGGTGCTGTCTCGGATTACACAGCCAACATGCGTCTGCCGCAAACCAGAGAATGTGCCAGATCAATTTTCGGACTTCTTTGATTGAGCCTCAAGGAGTTTCAGCCCGAATGAACCCAAAGCGTGATTGGAGATTGCGGGAACTTTCAATTTCTGTGGGGCCCTAGCGGGCCGTCGCATTACTGTGCTATGCGTTGAAACTGAATTAAGTCTATTCCAGAAATATTTGGTGTAAGGCTGGTACTCACTATAAGAGTTTTGGTCCAATTGATAGTTCCAAAGCCTACCTGTTACGGAAGCAATCCAATCCGCGGCTTGGATATTCTGATTCAAGTGGCTTTCGACTTCAAACGGTGGGCTTATCATTCTCCGGGCGGGGTCATTTCCGAACATGGTCTTCGCAGCCGTTACGAGAAGTTCTCTCCGAGCAGAGTTTTCGTCAATTACGATAACAAAGTTCTGATCGATACTGTCACAGTAATTGTCGATCCTCTTGATTGCATTTGAGAAAATGGTTTTGTAGAACCCAGTTGCATTGAGATTCTCAATACCCTCGCGAATCTTTTCGCGCCCATTGTAGAAAACCTTGCCATCCTTTTGTCTAATCTCATTTAATATCCTAAACATTACCTGCCTAATGGCCGGATACTTATTGATTGAGTTCGCAGTGAACAGGTTTGTGCCCTTCTTTTCCCACTCATACGATTGCTTACCCGACCTTGTGATTTCTTCTTTCAGCATCTCCTCCTTCCTCTTTATGAAGAAAGTACTGAACCCGCGAACTTGATGCTCAGGCAAGAGATATCCGGCCAGTCCAAAGACTGGGCTTGTATTGTGTTTTGGGTGATCACGGCTAATGAATGGGCCGTTGTGGCCAAATTCATCAAGGAACACAAATATCATTAAACTAGGAAGCCCGCGCATTGATTGCGCGGGCCCCTGAATGAGCGCACAAAGCCAAAATCGACCCCTGCATCTCCAAGCGCTATGTAAGTGAAAAAAGTGGTCTTGTCAAGGAAGGCTTGCATCGAACTCTCCGGAGGAGGTGGTCTAAAGCGTAGTTTCGCAGGTCAGATCTTCGAATTCAACTCTTCTTAGTACAAAGTGTAAGGTCCAAAGGCCCCCTCACTCCACCTCCCACCCATCCGGCCAGAACTCCAGCCCAATCACCGCCTCGGTCGCCAGCCGCTCCCACCGCCAGACCTCATCGGCGGTGAAAGCCACCGGCCCCACCACCGCCTCCAGCATCCCCTCATCTTCATCGTGCCGCACGGTGAACCCCGCCGCCACCAAAGCCTTTTCGGCGGCGACCCAGTTCGGCACCACCTCCTCCGCCGCAAACAGAAACGTCACCACGGCGTGGGCGGGCAGGGCCTTGCCCAACTCGGCGAAGGTCTCAAAGGTCCCCTGCCGTTGCAGGTCGAAATCGTGTGACATGGCTCCCCCCAAATAAGTGTCGTCCGCTGCGTTAACCCCGGAACCTGCGTCAGCCATATGCATGAAAGCTGCATGAAACCTGCATGAAACCCACACAGCATTTCTTCAACAATCCCAACCGATTAACCCATCAACCGCCGCGCAAGCAGATTTTGCCGCTGCACCACCATTTCCAGATCAATCGTGACCATCCGTCCGCCGCGCACCACTTCGCGCCCCTCGACCAACAAATCCCGCACCCGCCCCGGCCCGCACAGCACCAAAGCCGCCACCGGGTCCCAGGAACCGGCGGCCTCGACCCCGCCGATGTCCCAGATCGCCAGATCCGCCCGCTTGCCAACCTCAATCGAGCCGCAGTCCGGACGCCCCAGCACCCTCGCCCCGCCCAGGGTTGCAATCTCCAGCGCCTCACGCGCCGCCATGGCGTCTGCGCCCCGGCTAACCCGTTGCAACAACAGCATTTGCCGCGCCTCGCCAATTAAGGACCCGGCATCGTTGGAGGCTGAGCCATCGACCCCAAGCCCCACCGAAACCCCGGCATCGCGCATCAGGCGCACCGGCGCAATGCCGGAACCAAGGCGGCAGTTGGAACAGGGGCAATGGGCAACACCGGTGCCGGTTCGGGCGAACAGCGCAATTTCGGAAGCATCCAGCTTGACGCAATGGGCGTGCCAGACGTCCTCGCCAACCCAGCCCAGCCCTTCGGCATAGTCACCCGGGCGGCAGCCGAACTGCGCCAGCGAATAGGCGATATCTTCATCGTTTTCAGCCAGATGGGTGTGCAGCATCACCCCCTTGTCGCGCGCCAACAAAGCCGCCTGCTTCATCAATTCCCGCGAAACCGAAAACGGCGAACACGGCGCAATCCCGACCCGACACATCGACCCCTCATTGGAATCATTGTATAAATCGACGACCCGGATGCAGTCCTGCAGGATCGCCTCCTCGTTCTCCACCAAAGAATTCGGCGGCAACCCCCCGGCGCTTTCGCCGATCGACATCGCCCCCCGCGTCGGGTGAAACCGCAACCCAACCTCGCGGGCGGCATGGATGGTATCGTCCAGCCGGGAGCCGTTCGGGAACAGATACAGGTGATCCGAACTGGTGGTGCAACCGCTGAGCGCCAGTTCGGCCAACCCGATCTGGGCCGAAACAAACATCTCTTCCGGGCCAAACCGCGCCCAGATCGGGTACAGGGTTTGCAGCCAGCCGAACAGCAGGGCATCCTGGCCGCCGGGAACTGCCCGGGTCAGGGTCTGATAGAGATGGTGGTGGGTATTGACCAACCCCGGCGTCACCACACAGCCCCGCGCCTCGATCACATTTGCACCGGCGGCCAGACCACGGCCCTGCAGGTCGCGCCCCACCCCGGCAATCACCCCACCATGCAGCAGAACATCGGCACCGGCCAGTTCGCGGCGGGTGGCATCCATGGTCACCACCACATCGGCACCCCGGATCAGTATGTCGCCGTTGCCAGTCATCGCCGGATTCTCTCAAACAGTCAGCGGGTTGCGCCGCATTCAGGAGTTCAGCAATGCCAGCGCCGCTTGATGGATCGCCGGATTGGCGGCTGCCAGGACTTGCCCGCCGTCATCGCAGCGCCCACCTTGCCAGTTGGTGACGATGCCACCAGCGGCCTGAACCACGGCAATAGGGGCGTGCACATCATAGGCTTGCAGCCCCGCCTCGATCACCAGATCCACCTGTCCCAGTGCCAGCAGGGCATAGCCGTAGCAATCCATGCCATAGCGCGTCAGCCGGGCGGCTTTGGATACGCGGCGAAAGGCAGCGGCTTCGGTCTGGGTACCGACTTCGGGAAATGTTGACAGCAGGATCGCCTGATCCAGCGGCCGCGCGGCGCGGCTGCTCAGAGGGCGGCGGCCCATCGGCCCGATCAGTTCGGCATGACCAAAGCCGCCGATGAACCGTTCGCCGATATAGGGTTGGTCGATCAGGCCAAACAGTGGGCCCTGGTCAGAGGCGACTGAGATCAGCACCCCCCAGGTCGGGGTGCCCGACAGATAGCCCCGGGTGCCGTCAATCGGGTCCAGCACCCAGGTCAGGCCGCTGCTGCCACTGGTTGCGCCGAATTCCTCACCCAGGATCCCGTCTTGCGGGCGGCGCTGCGCCAAAATCTCGCGCATCCGGGTTTCGGCCAGCCGGTCTGCCACCGTGACCGGGTCGAACCGGTCGGTTTCCTTGGTTTCGGCGCTCAGGTCAGCGGTGCGGAAATGCTGCAGCGTCGCCGTCCGGGCGGCATCGGCCAACAGATCGGCGGTTGCAACCAGATCGGCCCGAATTGTGTCGGTCAGTTCAGCCATCACATTCTCCGCTGTGCCACCGCCTTCGCGGTAGCCGCAGGTTGCGGGCAGGTCAAGCCGTTGTGCACCGGCCCGATGATCACCGGGCCGATTGCAGCGCTGTCAGGCGGCTTCGCTGAGAACCCGGGCCAGATCAAACAGGCGGCGGCGTTGTTGTTCGGGAATGGCGTAGTAGGAACGGACAAGCTCCAGCGCCTCTTTATCCGCCAGAATGTCGCCTTCGACTGCGCCGGTCTGGCCCTTGCGGGTGTCGATCCCTTCGAAAAAGAACGCGATCGGCACGCCCAGGGTGGCAGAGATATCCCACAGCCGCGATGCCGATACCCGGTTCATCCCGGTTTCGTACTTCTGGATCTGCTGGAACTTGATTCCGACCTGATCGGCGAGTTGCTGTTGCGTCATCCCCACCATCCAGCGACGGTGACGAATGCGCTTTCCAACATGGACATCAACCGGGTGCTTCATGGAACCTCCTGCTTGCAAATTGTTTGACTACCAACAATACAGCAATTTTCGTGCCAATCTGTGAGATTTGTCGAAGGCGAAGCAAATTTTTCCGCCGACGGAAAAACAAGGGGATTTTCGCGCTTAGGTTGGGTCAGCGCTGAACCGCAGGTGGATTTTTGGTGGGGCATCCTCTCCCTAAAGTCGATATCAGCAATTTGCAATGCAAAATGCACAGACTTGACGGTAGGTCAATTGCATTTGGCAATGTGAGGGCGCTGCGGCACTTCAGGCGCTCACCGCAAAGATCTTCCGATCAGTCTCGGCGCCGCTTGTCCGGTCGGAAAGGCCCGTCAAAGCTGCCAGCCCGGGTTTGCTGCCAAAACCCTGGCGGATCAGATCCGCCAGATCCTCTGCCACCTTGGCAGGGGAATGTTCGGATTTGTACAGGTTGATCCGCGTGGTGCACAGATCCGGCAGGTAACCGCCATGCGGCACCGGTTCCAGATCGCGGCGAAAGGTGCCTTCGATCGCGGCGTGAACCGCCAGATCGGCGCTGACCGATGCCTCGATGGTGCGCGAGGAATCGGACTCTACCGCCATTTCCCACGGAATACCGGCGCGGTCCAGGGCGGCCTGTGCCACCGACCGGAAAATGCACCCATAGTCAAAGGCCAGCCGCAACGGCCGTTGCTTCCAGGCAATACCGCCGGGCGCACCGACCCAGACCAGCGGCAGTTGCACCAGCGTTTCGCCACCGGAATCGCAGGTATCCTCGGTGGTCAGGATCAGGTCGCACTCTCCGCGCGCAAACATTGCGCGCAGGCGGGTGGTATAGCTGGAGACCAGATGCACCTTCATCCGGGGAAAGCTGGCGTTGAACCGGCGCAACACCTGCGGGATCACCGGATAGACCACATCGCACGGCACCCCCAGCACAATCTCGCCCTCATAGGCCTGATGCGTCAGGCGGCCATAGACCTCGTCATTCAGCGCCAGCATCCGCCGCGCATAGCTCAGCAACTGCTCACCAGCGGCAGTCAGCGCCACTTTGCGCGCGGTGCGGTCCAGCAGCGACAGGTCCAGACTTTCCTCCAGCCGTTTCAGTTGCATCGACACCGCCGACTGCGTCAGGTTCAAGAACCCCGAGGCGCGAGTGACGCCGCCGGTTTCCGCGACAGCTACAAAAGACCGCAAGGCCGTCAGGTCCAGATTGTGCGCCACATCACACTCCTTGATGGTTATCGTCAAAATCATTCGATTTACATATGAACTCAAGTCAGGCAAAGGATCAACATGAATGATGAACTCCGCCAGATTTATCACAGGAACACGCCATGACCCAGCTTTCAACACTCAAATCTGCCAGGTTCGTCCCCTTGATGTCCAACCTGCGTGGCGTTGCCGGGTTCTTGTTGAACAGCCACCGCATCTGGCGTGAACGCCAGCACCTGTTGCGGCTGGATGCATCGCAACTGGATGACATTGGCCTGAACCGCGATCAAGCGGCGGCCGAAGCCGCGCGCCCGATCTGGGATGCACCGGCGACATGGCGCAATTAGGCATCGGAAAGCCTTTGCTCAGCAACTCTGACGGGTTTCCGTCAGGAAAGGCTTGAAACTGCGGCCAAAGCCCCCAATATTGCACCGGGAAGGCTGCCCTGTTTCGGGCACCTGTTCGGAACCCTAACGGAGGCTTCGCATGGCACAGTATGAGACGATCCGCTCGGTGGGCGCTGGTGCCCGCACTGCGCAGATCGATGAGGGCCTTCGCGCCCATATGAGCAAGGTCTATGGCCTGATGGCCATCGGTATGGCGGTTACCGGTGTGGTGGCTTACGGCGTTGGCACCAACGAGGTGCTGCTGCAGGCGATTTTCGCCACCCCGCTGAAGTGGGTGGTGATGTTTGCCCCGCTGGCGGTGGTGTTCGCGTTTGGCGCGATGATCAACCGGATGTCGGTTGCCACGGCACAGGCGGTGTTCTACGGCTTTTCGGCGCTGATGGGTCTGTCGATCAGCTACATCTTTGCAATCTACACCGGTATGTCGATTGCCACCACCTTTCTGACCACTGCCGTGGCTTTCGCCGGCCTCAGCCTGTATGGCTACACCACCAAAAAGGACCTGTCGGGCTTCGGCACCTTTCTGATGATGGGCGTGATCGGGCTTTTTGTCGCCATGATCGTCAACATCTTCCTGCAGTCGGACGCAGTGACCTTTGCGATCTCGGCGCTTGGCGTGCTGATCTTTGCCGGTCTGACGGCGTTTGATACCCAGCGGATCAAGAATACCTACCTGCAAATGGCGCAGGCCGGTGATCGGGACTGGCTGGGCAAGTCGGCGATCATGGGGGCACTGACCCTGTATCTCGACTTCCTGAATCTGTTCATGTTCCTTTTGCAATTCATGGGCAACCGCGAATAAGCCGCACCACGATTGGGCGGATAGGGCCGGGGGAAACCCCGGCCTTTTTCATTGCGCCGCTGGCTCGGAAAGCGCCGACAGCGGCGTTTTGGCCTGATGGCCTGATGGCTGGAATGGGGTGAGATGCGCTGGAACCAGCCGACCGTTCCATGCCACGTCGCCCCGGACCTCGATCCGGGGCCGCGAGTCTCTACTGCCGGTTCTCAAACCTCGGGGCCCCGGCTTTCGCCGGGGCGGCGTCGGGCAAATAGTCGGCTGGTTCCAACACGAAGCATCCAGCGCCAGGCAGACAGAAGCATCCTGCCCAACCCATCAGCCCCGCAAAAACGAAAGGGCCGCCCATAAGGCGGCCCCAGAACCAGACAGGTGCAGGCGATCCTACTTGATCTTGCCTTCCTTGTATTCCACATGTTCCCGCTTGACCGGGTCATATTTCTTGATCGAGAACTTCTCGGTCATGGTGCGGGCATTCTTTTTGGTCACATAGAAATGCCCCGTGCCTGCCGTCGAGTTCAGCCGGATCTTGATTGTCGTCGGCTTGGCCATCTGTCGTCTCCTGCAGCCGGGCCAGCAGCGTCAGCACGGGCCCGCGAATTCCTTGAAGCCCGCCTTTTAGCCGCGACGTGGCCAGTGTCAATCGCAAAATCCGCTTTGGGAGGGATGGACGGCAGCGAACCGTGCTGCCGTCCGGAAATCCGCGTCAGGCCACGGCTTTCGCTGCGGCAATCAAACCGTCGCGCGTGGCGTCATCGATCCCCAAAGCCTTGGCCAATTCGACCAGATAGGCGCTTTCTACCGCGCTATCGACCCGGATCGCCGCGAGTGACGCGCCAAACACCTGTGCCCGCATCGTCGCATCGGTATCGGCAACCAACGCTGCCAGATCCATCGGCTTGGCCATCAGATCCCGCACAAAGGCAATTTCAGCGGGCTCAGCGTCTTTCAGATGCCCCATGATCCGAGCCTGTTCTTCGGCATCGATTGCACCATCGGCCTTGGCGGCTTCAATCATGGCGCGGATCATCAGTTTGGCCTGACCCTCTGCCATGGCACCGGCGGCGGTGCCCTGAGTCAGGCTGGCAAAGATGCCTGCCATTGCCCCGGTTCCGGCTGCTGCTGCGCCGGTGACGGCAGACATCATGCCGCCAAGCCCGCTTTGCGCCGCCTCGGCACCACTGGCCGCCATGCCACCTGCCTGACCCATCATGGTCCGCACGGCTTCGGTAGCGCCGGGTATCCCCATCTTTTCCGCCATGCCGCCGATGGTGTCGGCGATGCCGCCGGGTTGACCGGCGGTTTTCAGATTGCCCTGCAAACCGGCCATGCCGCCGCCTTGCTGGAACTTCTGAAAGCCCTTGGCTGCGGCAAAGCCGACGGCCAGTGTGGCAAGTGTCTTGATAAAGCTCATGGTGCGGTCCCCCTAGGATGTTCCGGGCCAGATATAGCCACGATTGCGACAGTCCTTCAGGGGGGGCGGCGGGTTCGGC
>JAYTDA010000460.1:0-1712 GCA_043736155.1 Paracoccaceae bacterium
ACCGGTTCATGGAACGGGCCGCCCAGCGAGATGCGCAAACCGCCACCGCTATCGCCAACGGCAAAAAGGCAAAGCGGCCGAGCAAGGGCGAGGTGAAGCTTCCGCTCAGCGACGACGAAAAGGCGGCGTTCTACGCCAAGATGGTCAACGCCGACGGCTATCTGCCCCAGAGCGTGATCAGCAACACGATCCGTGATGCCATGCTGGTGCGAGGCCTTGTCACACCGGAACGGCTGCGCCAGCGAGGGGTGCGGTGAATGGCATGGTGTCTCGTCCCCGGCACGGATTGTCCCTCTGCGCAGGCGGCGGAGGCTTGGATCTGGGCGTCATGTTGGCCGAGCCCAGCTTCCACACGCGCGCTTTCGTCGAATGGGAAGGATATCCCCGCTCGGTCCTCATCGCCGCCCAGCGCGCAGGGTATTTCGCCCCGGCCCCAATCTGGGATGATCTCCGCAGTTTCGATGCCCGGCCCTTCCACGGTGCCTTCGACATCGTCCTTGCCGGATATCCCTGCCAGCCCTTCAGCGCTGCTGGCAAACGCGGTGGTGCCGACGACCCTCGGCACCTCTGGCCCGAGGTCGCCCGCGTCATCGTCGAGTGCAGCCCCGAATGGGTCTTTCTCGAAAACGTCGCCGGTCACGTCACCCTCGGCCTTGAGTCCGTTTTGCGAGAGCTTTGGCGCATGGGCTATACGCCTGCGGCGGGCCTGTTCTCTGCGGCAGAAGTCGGTGCGCCGCACCAGCGGTTGCGCATCTTCATCCTGGCCCACGCCGATGAGCCTGCATCCCGGCACGGATCGCTACAACCCGGCCGGGAACAGCGATTTCACCCGCAAGGCCGAGGCGCTGGCGCTGGGCATCACGAACTGGTCGACGCCGAAGGGATCGGATGGCGCGAAGGGTGGGCCGGGCCAGAGTTATGGCTCGGGCGGGATGCCTCCCTTGCCAGCGCAGGCGGCACAATGGCAAACGCCGGTGGCGGACGATCAGGTCGACCGCTTGCGCGGCAAGATCAACAGTCGGGGCGAACCCAAGCTGAGCGCGCAGGCGATCCAGTGGCCGACACCGGCGGCGCAGAACTGGAAGGGCAGCAGCCCGGCCAGCGTGACCCGCGCCGATGGCAAAAGCCGGATGGATATCCTGCATTACCGGGCGGAACAGGGCTTCACCCACCCGGACCCGGCGATCACGCCGCATGGGCTGCAACCCTCGCATCACGCCCCGATCTCGCGCCCGCTGTGGGCTTTCATGATTGCATCGCATGGGCGTGTCGTGTCGCGGCGCATCTTGAAAGCCCGGGCGCGGCGGCGGCTGAACCCGCTGTTCGTCGGCTGGTTGATGGGCTGGCCCATCGGTCACGCGCTTTGCGGCTGCTCGGCAACGGAGTTCACCCTCTGGCAGCAGCGCATGCGTGGCGCGCTCTCGCAACTGCCCATGGCCTCGGGCCCGTGGATCTGGCGTCCGGCGGTTGGGCCGGAGCGCCCAGCACAGATGACCCTGTTTGAAGGAATGCTGCCATGAGCATGCAGGGACGGATCGGGCGCGCAGGCGGCGTTCGGGTGAAACGCGCGCTGGCCGTGCAGGCGGTGTTGGAATGGGCGTTCAGGGTGGAAAAGGCGCAGCTGGAGCTGCCGCAACGGCGGGACATCGATGAGGAAGGCTTTGGCTTTGGCATGGAGTATGTGCTGATCCAGAGGGCGCGATTGGGGTGCA
>JAYTDA010000461.1:0-6369 GCA_043736155.1 Paracoccaceae bacterium
TTTTGCGGTACTGAACCGGGAAAAGCTGGGGGGCGCTCCCCCCCCTCGCTTCGCTCACCCCCGGAGTATTTGACCGAAAAACAAACGCGGGTTGCGCAGGAACCGGGTCGTTTCGGGGCGGCAGCAGCAGCATTCTGGTGCCAGTCAGAAGGAGGATGGATGATGATTGCCTTTCACCCGATCTCAACCGAACAGGCCCGCGCCTATCAGGCCGGGGGTCCGGACGCCTATGGCATGGTGCCGGAGCGGCGGGTTTCGGATGGCGACGGGGTGCCGTGCCGTCATTGCCTGCAGATGGTGCCAGCCGGTGCGCCCTATCTGGTGCTGGCGTACCGGCCGTTTTCGGCGCTGCAACCCTATGCCGAAACCGGGCCGGTGTTTGTGTGCGCTGATCCCTGTGCCGCTGCGGTGCCGGCGGCAGACCTGCCCGCCATCCTGGACTCGCCGAGCTATATCCTGCGTGGCTATGGCGCCGACAACCGGATCGTCTATGGCACCGGCCGGGTAGTGGCGACCGGCGATCTGGTGGCGGCGGCGATGGCGTTGCTGGCGCGGCCACAGGTGGATTATGCCCATGTGCGCTCTGCCGCCAACAATTGCTTTCAGGTGGCGGTGCACCGGGCCTGAGCCGGGTGCCTGAGCCGGGTGCCTGAGCCGCAGCCCTGCGGAATTATCTGCGAACCATCCGACAAAGTCCCTTTCCCCGGTGGCGCGAAGTGGTCTATCGCTGGGCGCACCCCTGCTGACCTGTTCCACCGCAAAGGACCGCCAATGCCGATTTCCGCGCCAGAAACCGAGGTTGTTCAGTCCAGCCGCATCGCCTGCGACGGCGGCGAAGGTGCCTTGGGGCATCCCCGGGTCTGGCTGACGATTCCCGAAGACAAGGGCTGGGTCGAATGCGGCTATTGCGACAAGCGGTTCGTGCTGGGTGAAGGGCACCCCGGCGACCATTGATCCTGTTGGGGCTGTTACAGCACAGGGTCAGCCCAACGGCCGCAGCATCCGGGCCAGCCGCGCCGCCTCCGCCGCCAGCCCAAAGGGCGGGTTGACCACGAACAGGCCGGACCCGGTCAGGCCGTGGCCCGGACGCGCCGGGGCAAAGCGCACCTCGTGCCGCAGGGCAGCGGGGTGGTTGGCGGCGAGGGTTGCCAGCATCCGCGCCAGCAGATCGGCCGGTTCGGCACCGGCGAGGATCGGGTACCACAGCATCAGGATCCCCACGTTCCATTTTCGCGCCACGCTGGCGAACAGCTTTGGCAGCGCCTCGTAGTCGGCTTTGATCTCATAGCTCGGGTCCACCAGCATCAGCCCCCGGCGCGGGGTTGGCGGGGTCAGTGCCAATGCCAGTGCCAGACCATCCTTGCGGTGCAGGATCGCCTGGGAAAACAGCATGGCATCGGCAAGGGCCGCCTGTTCCTGCGGATGCAGTTCCGCCAGGTGCAGACTGTCATCCGGCCGCAGCGCCAGTGCCGCCAGCATCGGCGAACCGGGGTAGGCGGCGGGGCCATGGATCGAGCGCACCTGCGCCAGCGCCCTGGCATAGGGGTGGCCGGGGTCAAACAGCGGCAAGGCCCGGGCAACCCCGCGTGCCGCCTCGCCGGTCTTTGCCGCCTCGGGTGCCGCCAGATCATAGAGCCCGCGACCGGCATGGGTTTCGATATAGCTCAGCGGTTTGTCTTTTTGCGTCAGGTAATCCAGCACCCAGGCCAGCAGCGCATGTTTGTGCACATCGGCCAGGTTGCCTGCATGGTAGAGATGTTGATAGGACAGCAGGACAGCATCCTTTCCGGGATTGGCCCCAGCGAAGCCGGGGGGTTTCACACCCCCGCAGCCGCGCCACGGGCGCGGCGCTCTTCGCTGAAAACCTGCCACTGGCAGGTTTTCCGGGCGCTCTTCGCCCCCGTGGGATATTTGCGAACAGAAAATGGCGAGAAAAGGCCATTTTCCGCGTTCCTGCTTCAGACCCGCCGCAGCCGGATCACCACATCGACCCGGGAAATCGTGGTGCCTTCGGGGGCAGGGGGCAAATGCGCGATCTGCATCTGATCCGAAGGGGCATCGGTCAGCGTGGAACTGTCTTCCCAGTAGTAATGCGGGTGATTGTCCATCCTGGTGTCAAAATAGCTTTTGGAGCCGTCAACCACCACTTCCTGCATCAGACCCGCATGGCAAAAGGTGCGCAGCGTGTTGTAAACCGTGGCCAGAGACACCGGCTCCCCCATGGCCATCGCCGAGGCATGCAGGCTTTCGGCGGTGACATGGCGGTTTTCGCCATCGCCGACCAACAGGCTTGCCAGTGCCAGCCGTTGCCGGGTTGGCCGCAGGCTGGCGCGGGCCAGCCACAGGGTTCCAGGCTCTTGGGTGCAGTGTGTCATGCGGTTCCCGTTGCAGGTCAGGCTACCATATCGCGTTGCGCCCCCACAATTCAACCGGATTTCCCGACAGACCCCGGTCGGGCGTGCCCGACAGGCCCCGGTCCGGCGTGCCCGACAGACCCCAGTCCGGCGTGCCGCCTCCCGCTTTCCCCACCCACCCTTGCGAGAACAAGGCCCGCGATGCTAGAGGGGGCACAGGAACAAGATGCCAGTTCAGGGGGCAAGGGCTGAATGCCGGGATATCCGACACGCTTTGACAAGGACGATTTGCTGAAATGCGCCCGCGGTGAATTGTTCGGCCCCGGCAATGCCCAACTGCCGGAACCGCCGATGCTGATGATGGACCGCATTACCGACATATCCGGTGATGGCGGTGCATTCGGCAAAGGCCATGTGGTGGCAGAGTTCGACGTGACCCCCGACCTGTGGTTTTTCGCCTGCCATTTTCCCGGCAACCCGATCATGCCCGGCTGCCTTGGCCTGGACGGTCTGTGGCAACTGACCGGCTTCAACCTCGGCTGGCGCGGCTGGCAGGGGCGCGGCTATGCCTTGGGGGTTGGTGAAGTCAAGCTGACCGGCATGGTGCGGCCCGACCGCAAGCTGCTGCGCTATTTCGTCGATTTCACCAAGGCGATCCAGTCCCGGCGGCTGACCATGGGGGTTGCCAATGGCCGTGTCGAAGCCGACGGCGATGTGATCTATCAGGTAACGGATATGAAGGTGGCGCTGTCGGCCAACTGACGGGGCGTTGCTTGTGTGGGCAGAGGGCAACGCCTGACCGCCGGGTGGGTGCAGCGACGAACTGCGGCCTTTGCCCGAGCGATCACAGATGCCCAAAGTGGCAACATGGACGATGCGCTGATCGAAACGCGCGAGTCAGGTTATCGGCCACTGATCGGCAGGCCAGTTTCTTGCCGTATGGATCACCCGGACGATGGCGATGGCTTCTCCAATTGCGGTAGCAGGGATCGTGTAGGCGATGATATAGGGTAAGCGCGTTACCGACTTTTCATAGGTGTCGATAACCCGACCAGGTCGGCCGGATGGCATTTCCGACAGTGCCAAGGCGGCGGCCCGGATTTGATCCGCGACCCGTTGCGCAGCGGCGGGATTTTCTGCCGCGATATAGGCGATTTGGGCTTTCAGGTCGTCCAAAGCGTCTCGCGACCAGATGACGGGCCGTTTCACCCCTTTCCGCCACGGGCCACCCCGATCTCCATTTCAAGCTCGGTCATAGCCAGGTCATGCGGCACAACCCGACCTGCGGCGACGTCTGCCAGCCCGCGCCGAATCCCGTCGATGATTTCCAATTCCCGATCCACATAAGCCTCGACCGCTTCGCTCGCGAGGTATGCCCTGCTGCGCCGTGTGCCATGTGCCAAACGCCCGAGCTTGTCCTTGAGGTCAGGACTGATGCGAATTGTCATGGTGGTGCTGGCTGGCATCGTTGGCTCCTGTACTCAAACAGGCACATCCAAGCACAAAGGGGTTGGAAAGGCGAGAACCAAGTCGATGGCGCGCTGCCCCCCCAACCACCTTGCCCCCTCCCCGCCCCTGCCTTACATAGGCCAGAGCCAAGTTCAGGGAGGCCACCCATGCGCCGCGTCGTCATTACCGGGATCGGGATCATCTCCTCCATCGGCAACGATGCCGCAGAGGTTGCGGCGTCGCTGCGCACCGGCAAGTCGGGCATCGTGTTTGCGCCGAGCTATGCCGAACACGGGTTTCGCAGCCAGATCCACGGCATGCCGCAGATCGTGCTGGAGGACCATATCGACAAGCGCAACCTGCGGTTCATGGGGCCGGGGGCGGCCTACAACTTTCTGGCGATGGAACAGGCGATTGCCGATAGCGGGCTGGAAGAGGCCGATGTGTCGAACGAGCGCACCGGGCTGGTGATGGGGTCGGGCGGCCCCTCTACCTCCAACTTCTTCCTGGCGCACCAGATGGTGATCGAAAAGGGGGCGCCGAAGAAAATGGGCCCCTTCATGGTGACGCGCTGCATGTCATCGACCAATTCGGCGTGCCTCGCGACGCCGTTCAAGATCAAGGGGGTGAATTATTCGATCACCTCGGCCTGCTCGACCTCGGCCCATTGCATCGGCAACGGGGTGGAACAGATTCAGATGGGCAAACAGGACATTGTGTTTGCCGGCGGCGGCGAGGAACTGGACTGGACGCTGTCGTGCCTGTTCGATGCGATGGGGGCGATGTCGAGCAAGTATAACGACACCCCCGCCACCGCTTCACGCGCCTTTGATGCCAGCCGCGACGGCTTTGTGATTGCCGGCGGCGGCGGTGTCGTGGTGCTGGAGGAACTGTCACACGCCCTGGCGCGTGGCGCGAAGATTTACGGCGAAGTGACCGGTTATGGTGCCACGTCCGACGGCTACGACATGGTGGCACCATCGGGCGAAGGCGGTGAGCGCAGCATGAAGCTGGCACTGGCGACCCTGCCAGCGGGGCGGAAAATCGACTATATCAACGCCCACGGCACCTCGACCCCGGCGGGCGATGTCACCGAAATGCTGGCGGTGCGGCGGGTGTTTGGCGAAGGGTCGACCCCGCCGGTGTCATCGACCAAATCGCTGACCGGCCATTCGCTGGGGGCGACCGGGGTGCATGAGGCGATCTATTGCCTATTGATGATGCAGGGCAATTTCATTGCGGCGTCGGCCAATGTCACCGAACTGGACCCGGCGCTGCACCCGGCGGAGATTGTCACCACCCTGCGCGAAGCCGTGGAACTGGACTCGGTGCTGTCCAACAGCTTTGGTTTTGGCGGCACCAATGCCACTTTGGTGCTGAGCAAATTTCACGCATGACGCCGAAAGGTCATTTCCATGGCTGATCTGATGCAGGGCAAACGCGGCCTGATCATGGGCGTTGCCAATGAACGCTCGATTGCCTGGGGCATTGCCCGCGCCATGGCGGCGGAGGGGGCGGAGCTGGCCTTTACCTATCAGGGCGACGCCTTTGGCAAGCGGGTGGAACCTTTGGCGGCGTCGCTGGGGTCGAAGATCCTGGTCGATTGCGACGTGATGGATGATGCGTCACTCGACCTTGCTTTTGCCACCCTGAAAGACACCTGGGGGACCATCGATTTTCTGGTCCATGCCATCGCGTTTTCCGACAAGAATGAGTTGACCGGCCGGTTCATCAACACCAGCCGCGAGAATTTCAAAACCTCGCTGACGGTATCCTGTTTCAGCTTCATCGACGTGGCGCGGCGGGCGTCGGAATTGATGCCGGGCGGTGGTTGCCTGCTGACCCTGACCTATCAGGGATCGAACCGGGTAACGCCGTTCTATAACGTGATGGGGGTTGCGAAAGCGGCTTTGGAGTCCGCCGTGCGTTACCTCGCCAATGACCTCGGCCCGCAGGGCATCCGGGTCAACGCCATCTCCCCCGGCCCGATGAAAACCCTCGCCGGAGCCGCCATCGGCGGTGCCCGCGCCACCTTCCGCCATACCGAGGCGAATGCGCCTTTGCGCGCCAATGCGACGCTGGAGGCGATTGGCGGGACGGCGGTCTATCTGGCCTCGGATGGCGGGGCCTGTACGACGGGGGAAGTGATCCGGGTCGATGGCGGGTATCATGTGCTGGGGATGCCGCAGCCGGAGGGGTTGTGAGGGGGGCAATCCGCTGCCGTTCGCCAACTTATAGGCCTAAGTGCCAATTCATGTCGCCATGAGCTACCCCCTGATCGCGGGACAGTTTCTGTGGTGATCTCTGTAACGCTTTGTGTTTGCTGGTCCCGGCAGTCTTGATGTAAACGACTACGGGCTGCCGTGCACAGCATGAGGGTGGCGGCCGATTGACCAGAGTGGGTCTTGATTGAATCACCATTGTGTATCTCCTTTTTGCCCGGAATCAAGGGCGAAGCCCGCCGGGCACAGGGCAATCGGGTGAAGCAAGGGGGTGACAAACGTCTGAAGTGGTGAATCAGTGACTTTCCATGTTGTTTGGCATGGAGGGTTGCGATGGAGACTTC
>JAYTDA010000462.1:0-4710 GCA_043736155.1 Paracoccaceae bacterium
CTGGCCAATGAACCCGATGTCTTGCTGCTGGACGAAGTGACCGCCGCCCTGCCGCCCGATCTGGTGGAGCGGGTGTTGAAAGTGGTGCGGCAACAAGCCGATGCCGGGCGGGCGGTGATCTTCATCTCGCACCGTTTCACCGAAATCGCCGAACTCTGCGACCGTGCCTCGGTGCTGCGGGACGGGGCGACGGTGGGCAATCTGCCGATTTCCGCAGGGATCGAGGAGCGGATTGTCGAATTGATGCTCGGCCCCGGCCACGGCCCCGGTGCCGCAATGCGGGGCGCGGGGAAAGCGGTCCGCAGCGGCACCCCCCGGCTGCGGGCGAAAAACCTCAGCGCCGGGACCAAGCTGACCGATGTGTCGTTTGACCTGCATCAGGGTGAGGTGCTGGGCGTGGTGGCGCTGGAAGGGCAGGGGCAGGACGAGCTGTTCGACGTGCTGGCGGGCAACCGCCGGGCATCGACGGGCATCATCGAGATCGACGGCCATCCCCACGACTTCCGCCACCCCGCCGATGCGATTGCGGCGGGGCTTTGCCTCGTCCCCGGCGACCGGGCCCATGCCTTGCTGATGTCCCGCTCGGTCCGCGAAAACATCGGGCTGCCGCTGGTGGCACCGCTGGCCAAATGGGGGAGGGTGCCGAAACGCGACGAGGATGCCCGCGTCACCGCCGCCATCACCCGCCTGCAGATCGACACCCGCGCGCAGGGTGAAGTGCGGCGGCTGTCCGGCGGCAACCAGCAAAAGGTCACCATCGCCCGCTGGATCGCCAAGGGGGTGGCGACGCTGCTGCTGTTCGACCCGACGCGGGGCATCGACATCCGCACCAAGCGGCAGATTTACGCGCTGGTCCGCGACCTGGCGTCACAGGGCGCAGCGGTGCTGTATTATACCTCGGAACTGGCCGAGGTGCGGCTGGCCTGTGACCGGGTGGTGGTGATCTTCAACGGCCGTGTCGTTGATGTGATCGATGCCGCCGATGCCGATGAACCCACCTTGATGCGCGCTGCCTATGGCCTGACCGGTCAAAAGGCAGACCGGGCATGAGCCGATGGGTCGCTGCCAATGGCTGGACTTTGGGGCTGGCGGCGCTGTTGGCGGTGCTGCTGGTTGTGACCAAGCTGATCCAGCCGGATTTCGGCGTCTCCGGCCTCGATTCACTGGCCCGTGCGGCACTGCCGTTTGCCCTTGCCACCTTGGGGATGGCGGTGGTGGTGCTGGCGGGCGGGATCGATCTGTCACTGGCGGCGATGATGGCGGTGGCGGGGGTGACGGCGGCGCTGCTGATGCAGGGGGCAAGTGACGGCCAAGCCGTGGCGGTGGTGCTGTTCGTGCTGGCGCTGGGCCTTGGCATGGGGGCGGTCAACGGCGCGCTGATCGTCTGGACCCGGGTGCCCGATATCGTGGTGACACTGGCGATGCTGTTTGTCTGGCAAGGGGTGGCGCTCTTGATCCTGAAGGCGCCGGGCGGGGCAGCGGCACCCTGGCTGCGCGCCCTGATCGTCGGCGGGGTGACGCTGCCGGGAATTCCGGTGGCGCTGACCGAATGGCTGCCGAAGGCCGTGGTGTTTCTGGGCGTGGCAATGGTGGTGATCTGGCTGCCGATCCGCCGCTCGAAGCTGGGGCTGATGTTCTATGCCATCGGGTCGGACCCGTTGGCGGCCTTTCGCTCCGGTGTCCCGGTCGGGCCGACCCGGATCGCGGCCTATGCGGTGTGCGGGCTGTTTGCCGCCCTTGGCGGGCTGTCGCTGACGATGAGCACCGGCATCGGCGAGCCGATCCCCGGCCCCTATCTGCTGGCCGCCGTGGCCGCCGTGGTCTTGGGCGGTGTGGTGCTGGGCGGTGGCCGTGGCGGCTTGCTGGGGCCGGTGCTCGCGGTGTTTGTGCTGCGGCTGGTGCGGATGGATCTGACGTTGTTGGCGGTGGATCCGAATGTCACCACCATTGTCGAAGGCTCGATCATGGTGGTGGTGGTGATGCTGGGGGCGGTGCTGGCGATCAAGGGGCGCAAGACATGACGGGACGGGCAAGGTGACAATGGCAGCCGATGCACCCACCCTGATCAGCCGCGCCGGGCGGCTGATGGTCGAACGCCCGCTGATCCCGCTGGTGCTGCTGCTGTTCGGGTTGATCGGGTTGCTGGAATTCCTGCAACCCGGCATCGTCAACCGGCTGTGGATCGCCAATACGATCAAGGCGGCGATCCCTTTGGCGATGCTGGCAGCGTGCCAGACCCTGACAATGCTGACCGGCGGTATCGACCTGTCGGCAGGCACCGTCGCCACCATCACCGCCTTTGTCACGGCAACCATGGTGCCTCAGGTCGGCGTGCCTGCGGCCCTGCTGATCGGGCTGGGCTGTGCGGTGCTGGCCGGGCTGGTCAACGGCTTCGGCGTTGCCGTGGCGCGGGTGCATCCCTTGATCATGACCCTTGGCACCGGGCTGATCGGCACCGGCTGTCTGCTGGTCTATCAGCGCCATGTCATAGCCACCGGCAGCAAGATCCCGGATTTCCTGATCTGGCTCGGTATTGGCAGGACCTTTGGCCTGCCCAACGGGTTGTATCTGTTCATCCCGTTTGCCGTGCTGCTGATCTGGGCGCAGCGCCGTACCGGCTTTGGCCGGCTGCTCTACGCCATCGGGTCAAACGAGGCGGCAACCCGGGTGTCGGGTGTGCGGTCGGGCCAGGTGTTCTTTGCGCTTTATGCCCTGTCCGGCGTGATCGCCGGGATCACCGGGCTGTTGTACATCGGCATCGTCAAGACGCCGTCGCTGTCACTGGCGCTGCCCTTGGACCTGCCGTCGGTGGCGGCGGCGGTGATCGGGGGCACCTCGATCTTTGGCGGACGCGGCGGCTATGGCGGCACCATTGTCGGCGCCCTGATCCTGACGGTGCTGGCCACCATGCTGACCCTGCTGCAGATGCCCGAAGGGGCGCGGCGCATCCTGTTCGGACTGATCATTCTGGCGGTGACCGCGCTCTATGTGCGGCTGACGGATCGGGGGTAGGGGGTCGGGAGGCAGTTGACCCGACCGGCGACATCTCTGACACGCGGTCCGGCGCACCGCCCTATATCCCCAATGCGCGTTTGCGATCCTGGGACCAGCGGGTGATCAGATGGTCGGTCATCAGCCCCATGAAGGCGACGGCAAGCCCCAGAACCAGTCCCTTGCCAACATCGGTAGACGACAGCGCCCGCTGCATCTCCTGGCCCAGATCCTGGGTGCCGATAAAGGCCGCGATGATCACCATGAACAGCGAGAACATCACGGATTGATTGGCACCGACCAGCATGGTGGGCAGCGCCATCGGCAGGCGCACATGCCACAGGACCTGGCCTTTGGTCGCCCCGCTCATGTCGGCGGCTTCGATCAGTTCGGGCGGCACATTGCGCAGGCCCTCGATGGTATAGCGAATGATCGGCACAGCGGCAAAAACCACGACCGCCGCAACCACCGCCACGTCATTGACGCCAAACAGCATGATGACCGGGATCAGATAGATGAAACTGGGGAAGGTTTGCGCGGTGTCGCAGATCAGCAGAATGCGGGCGGCGCGGGTGGGATTGTGCGCGGCCCAGATGCCAAGCGGCAGGCCGAACAGTGCGGCGATGAAAACCGAAATGCACACCATGTAAACCGTGATCATGGCGCGGTCCCACCAGCCGGACAGGGCGATCAACCCGAAATAGGCCACGCAGATCAAGGCTGACCGCATCCCCCCGATTGCCCAGCCGATTGCGGCCAACAGGGCCAAAACTGCGGTGAACGGCAGCCACAGATAGGCGTCACGCATCGGAATCAGCACCCAGGTGATCAGGAACCAGCGCAGCCAGGCCGTGACGGGCGCGATCAGGCGGATCACCTGATCCATCAGGGCATCAATCGGCCCGGCGATCGACAGCGCCTGCTTGCGCTCGACCTCCAGAAAATAGGGGAAGACATCGGCAAGTCCAATTCCCAGGGCGCCAAGGCCCAGCCAGATCACCAACAGCCGGTGGCGCTGCAACCAATAGGGGCTGGGGTCGCCATGTTCGGGCAGGCGCAGAGCCCAGGCCTTGGACAGGCGGTCCAGCGTGACGGCCAGCAAAACGATGGTCACGCCGATCTCGACCGACAGGCCGATCTTGAGCGATTGCAACAGCTGCAACAGCTTTTGCCCCAGTCCCGGCATGCCGATGAAACTGGCCAAGACCACCATGGCCAGCGATTGCATGATGACCTGATTGACCCCGATCAACACCTCGCTGCGCGCGGTAGGGATCCGCACGCGCATCAGCAATTGCCAGCGCGTCGCCCCCGACATCTTGCCGGCCTCGATCACCTCCTCCGGCACCTTCTTCAGGCCCAGCAGCGTCATGCGGATCATCGGCGGCACCGAAAAAATTATTGTCACGATGGCCCCGGCCTTGGGGCCGACGCCGATAAACACCACGACCGGGATCATGTAGGCAAAATGCGGCAAGGATTGCGCGATGTTCAGAATCGGGTTCAGGACCCTCTCGAACGCCGGCGACCGCCACGCCAGAACGCCCATCACCAGCCCCAGCGTCACCGAAAAGGGGGCGGCCACGACGATCACCGACAGTGTCTCCATCGCCCATTGCCACTGACCCATCAGGGCGATCCAGACAAAGGTGCCACCGCTGAGCGCGGCCAGACGCCACCCCTTTAGCGCGAAACCTGCCATGAAAGCGGTTACGGCAA
>JAYTDA010000463.1:0-10579 GCA_043736155.1 Paracoccaceae bacterium
CGCAACACTGCGAAAACTCATCTCCCTCGCCAACACTCTCGTCACCGAAAACAGGCTTTGGACACTAGAAAAACCTTGACCCCAATACTGATGGCTACACCGGGTTCGCCGTGGTCCT
Source organism: Paracoccaceae bacterium (assembly GCA_043736155.1). Lineage (GTDB taxonomy): Bacteria > Pseudomonadota > Alphaproteobacteria > Rhodobacterales > Rhodobacteraceae > JANNRR01. Next base: position 119 of record JAYTDA010000463.1, read on the forward strand.
GGCATCGATCCTCCCCGACAGGCCGGTGCCGGTATCGCGCATGTGGCGCAGAAACCACGACATCGGGTGGATTGCGCCCCAGATTGCCAGTGCCAGCCAGACCAGCCCCGGCGGTGCCATCACAACGCGCCAGCGATCCCGAAACTGACTTCGCCCGACAGCGAAACCCCCGGCACCGCCGCCTTGGACGGCGGCACAGGGTCGCCATCGGCACCGCAGGCCGCCACCAGACTGGCCAATGCCAGCAGACACAGCACCCGAACCGCCGCCATCGCTTATCCTCCGACCGACACCGATACATTCCCGAGTGACCCGCTGACGGTCGGGCTGACGGTGATGGTGCCTTTCTCACCGCCAATATGAAGCCCCAGCGCCGGATTGCTGCATCCGGCCAAAAGAACCAGCCCACAGGCAACCAATGCCAATCGCCGGATCATTTCAAGATCTCCTGCCAGTGCGCCACCTGTTCGCGCACCCGCACCGGCGCGGTTCCGCCGAACGACACCCGGCTGGCGACCGAATTGTGAACACCCAACACGGAATAAACCTCCTGGCTGATGCCAGGATGGGCAGACTGCATCTGTGCCAAGGTCAGATCGGGCAAATCGCAGCCCTTGTCTTCGGCCAGCTTTACCAAAGCCCCGGTGACGTGATGCGCATCGCGAAACGGCAGGCCGAGGGTCCGCACCAGCCAGTCGGCCAGATCGGTGGCAGTGGAAAAGCCCGATGCCGCCGCCTGCGCCAGCACCTCGCGGTTGGCGCTCAGGTCACGCACCATCCCCGCCATCGCGGCGAGCGACAGCATCAGGCTGTCGGCGGCATCGAACACCTGTTCCTTGTCTTCCTGCATGTCCTTGGAATAGGTCAGCGGCAGCCCCTTCATCACGGTGAACAGCGCCACCAATGACCCCAGAATCCGCCCCAGCTTGGCGCGCAGCAGCTCTGCCGCATCGGGGTTCTTCTTTTGCGGCATGATCGATGACCCGGTGGTGAACCGGTCGCTGAGCCGCACAAACCGGAACTGCGCCGATGACCAGATCACCAGTTCCTCGGCAAAGCGCGAAAGATGCATGGCGCAGATGCTGGCGGCACCCAGAAACTCCAGCGCAAAGTCGCGGTCGGCAACGGCGTCCAGCGAATTGGCCATCGGCCGGTCGAACCCCAGTGCCTTGGCCGTCATCACCCGGTCAATCGGAAACGATGTCCCCGCCAAGGCCGCCGCCCCCAGCGGGCTTTCATTCATCCGCACCCGGGCGTCGCGGAACCGGCTCAGATCGCGCGACAGCATCTCGACATAGGCCAGCATATGGTGGCCCCAGGTCACCGGCTGCGCCACCTGCAGATGGGTAAAGCCGGGCATCACCCAATCCGCCCCGGCCGCTGCCTGCGCCACAAAGGCCCGCATCAGCGCCTGAATGCCGCTGATCGCCGCGTCACACTGATCGCGCACCCACAGCCGGAAATCCACCGCCACCTGATCGTTGCGGCTGCGCGCGGTATGAAGCCGCCCGGCCGGTTCGCCGATGATCGCTTTCAGCCGCGCCTCGATATTCATGTGAATATCTTCCAGCGCCACTGAAAATTCAAACGCGCCGCTCTCGATCTCTGACTTCACCGTGAGCAGGCCTTCCCGGATCGCCTCAACATCGCTAGGACTCAGAATGCCCACCTCGCCCAACATGGCGGCATGGGCCCGGCTGCCGGCGATGTCCTGCGCGTAAAGCCGCCTGTCAAACCCGATCGAGGCATTGATCGCCTGCATGATCGCGTCTGGCCCGGCGGCGAACCGCCCGCCCCACATCGCATTGGCCCCGGCTTTTTCGGTCTTGTTGTCACTCATTCGGTTGCCTTGCGGAGAAAAAATGCGCCTGATCCGTTTCGCTGTCCTCTACACGGCCCTTGTCGTCACTGCAAACGCCCTGCTGCCGGCCCTGGCATTCGCCGACATCGCGGCGCTGCAGGCGTTGCGCGGCGGCACGATGAAAAAGCTGACCTTTTCCGAACCCAAACCGGTGCCGGATGCGGTTCTGCTGGATCAGGCCGATGGCGAACATCAGCTGGCGGACTATCGGGGCAAAGTGGTGGTGCTGAACTTCTGGGCCACCTGGTGCGCCCCCTGTCTGAAAGAGATGCCGTCGCTGGATGCGTTGCAAGCAGCACTTGGCACCGAAGATTTCGCCGTGGTGCCGGTGGCCACCGGGCGCAACCCGGTTGACGCGATTGAACGGTTCTATGCCAAGGCCGGGATCGCCAACCTGCCGGTCCTGCGCGACCCGAAACAGCAGCTTTCCCGCGCCATGGGGGTGCTGGGTCTGCCGCTGACCGTCATTCTGGACCGTCAGGGGCGGGAAGTGGCGCGGCTGATCGGCGACGCCGACTGGAACGGGCCGGACGCCCGCGCGATCCTGGCGGCGCTGATCGCGGAGTGACGCGACGGCGCGGTGTTCTCCATCAGTTTGTCTTTCGGCCAAATACTCCGCAGGGGTGTGGGGGCGCGCAGCCCCCACCCGCGCTTGATCCCTCAGTCCGGCGGCTGGCAATGGCAGCCCTGCACATGGTCATTCACCATCCCGACCGCCTGCATGAAGGCATAGACGATGGTGGGGCCGCAAAACTTGAACCCCAGCTTTTTCAGGTCTTTCGATATCAGGCGCGACAGCGGGGTTTCTGCCGGAACCTCCCTGCCTGACGCGGGGCGGTTCAGGATCGGTTCACCCCCGACATAGGCCCACAAAAACCGGTCAAACCCGCTTGCCGCTTCCAGCTTTTGCCAGGCGCGGGCGTTGCCGATGCTGGCCTCAACCTTGCCACGGTGGCGGATGATGCCGGGGTCGGCCAACAGCCGCAGCACCTCGGGTTCGCCCCAGGTGGCGATCACGTCGGGGTCAAATCCGGCAAAGGCGGTGCGGAAACTGTCGCGGCGGCGCAGGATGGTGATCCAGGACAGACCGGCCTGAAACCCTTCGAGAATCAGCATTTCCCACAGGGCGCGGCTGCCTTGCAGCGGTTTGCCCCATTCGTCATCATGATAGGCGACATAGATCGGATCGCTGCCACACCAACCGCATCTGATAACCATAGCATTCCCTTTGTATTTCAATAGCCTGGCCTGATGCGGACAAGTCTAGCACAATTGGAACAAAATGGGATCATTTACTCGGCGTTAATCCCCCCGGCAGCAAGGTGACGACAACGGGGCAGCTGCAGGAACGAGGGGCCATGGGCAAACATTTCCGCAACCGGGGCGCAGACGGCGCCGATGCCACCACCAGCCCGCTGGCCTTTGCCGTCGCCGAACGGGACCGTGCCACCATCACCATGGTGCGTGACGCGCTGGATCAGCGCAACGTGATGCTGGCCTATCAGCCGGTGATACAGACCCGCCGCCCGGACCGCCCGGCGTTTTACGAAGGGCTGATCCGGGTGCTGGACGAGACCGGCCGGGTGATCCCGGCCAGGGATTTCATTGAAACCGTCGAAACCTCCGAACTGGGGCGCCGCATCGACTGTGCCGCCCTGTCGCTGGGGCTGAACGCGCTGCAACAAGACCCGACCCTGCGGCTGTCGATCAACATGTCAGCGCGCTCGATCGCCTATCCCGACTGGTCGCGCACCCTGCGCCACGGGCTCAAGGGCGATCCGACGCTGGGGGAACGGCTGATCCTGGAAATCACCGAATCCTCGGCGATGCTGATCCCCGATACGGTTGCGGTGTTCATGGCTGACCTGCAGGGTCAGGGGATATCCTTTGCCCTCGATGATTTCGGTGCGGGCTATACCGCGTTCCGCTATTTCAAGGATTTCTATTTCGACATCCTGAAAATCGATGGCCAGTTCATCCGCAACATCCATGCCGATGCCGACAATCAGGTCATCACCGGGGCGATGCTGTCAATCGCCCGGCATTTCGAAATGTTTGCCGTGGCAGAGATGGTGGAAACCGCGCCGGATGCCGAGTATCTGACCCGGATCGGGATGGATTGCCTGCAAGGCTATTACTTCGGTGCCCCCACCACGATGGCACCCTGTAAAATTCCGACGGGGCGCAAAAGCGCGTGAACCACAGGTGGGGTGGCGGTCGGGCACTAATTGCGCGCCCTGCGGCCTGTTCAAATCACACTAAAGTCCTGATGGGTCAGCGCCGCGTGGTTTGCCACGATGGCAAAAAGCACGGGCGCGGCACTGGACGCCCCGTTCAAGGTGCCATCGGGGTCATAATAAAGCCGACCGGTTGCGCTGTCATAGAGGGTACGATCATCACCATCCTGGGCGGCTGTGCCAAGACGAAACTCCTGTGCATCCAGGTGAGCGTGTACCCCGGCAAAAGCGCCGCGCGTCAGAGCAATCAGATCAGTGCCAAGCACAAAATCAACGATCCTGTCGGCATTCGCCGCGCCCACAAAATTGAAGTTGAAGGTATCGCGGCCCGCACCGCCGGTCAAAGTGTCATTGCCAAGCCCGCCGCGGAGGAAATCATCCCCGTCACCGCCATACAAAACGTCCTTGCCGTCGCCGCCGGAAAGAAAATCGTCGCCGGTATCGCCCTTCAAGGTATCCGCGCCAGTACCGCCATTGAGCGTGTCGGAATCGGTTCCGCCCGACAGCGAATCATTGCCGGCATCGCCCGAAAGCAGGTCAGTCCCGGCCTGCCCGGACAGGTGGTCATCGCCTGAGAAACCGTAAATCATATCCGCGTCAGACCCGCCCTTGAGGACATCTGACCCGGTCCCCCCGTACATCGTGTCGTCACCGTTGCCGCCAAACAGCAGGTCGATTCCCGCGACCCCGAACAAATAGTCGTTGCCGTTGCCGCCAAAAATGCCATCGCCGCCCGCAAGACCAGTCAAGCTATCGTCGCCGAGACCGCCATAGAGGGTGTCAGCAAACGCGCCCCCGGCAAAGCCGTCGTTGAAGGTGCTGCCATGAATGACGGATGAAAAGAGCGCCGTTGGCGACTCGAATTTCTCGATCAGCGTCGGGCTGTCCGATGAAAATTGCCCCAGCTGTCCCCCATCATCGATGAGAGTTGCTGCGCTGGCTTTGAATGGATGGGTTTGAAGATAGTTTATCCAAGCCAGCACGGCAATATCAAAAGTGTTCACGTCGAGTACCCATTGCGGAAGCCCGTCTGGATTAACATAGGTGGCCTGAACATAATTCTCCCAAAGCGGCGGCCCATCTACGGGGATTGGAAACCGCAGATAGGGTTTTAGCGAAGCAGTGTTGGGGCTGTACAGATCAAGATGGTTTGCAGATGCGCTGTGAGAAAGCGTATATGGGGTGCTAATAGCGAAGGTTCTGGCCGGAATAACGTAGTCGCCCGCCGGACTGGTGAACGTCACCAGATGGAGTGGGATGTCTTTGCCGTCAAATGTCAGGGTTTCCCTGGCCAGTTGATGGGTCATGTCAGCGTTGGTTATGGCGCGGTAAGACGATCTGAAATCCAGTGTCATTTTCACCATGGTCAAGGGTCCTTTTGGATCACTGCGCCACCCAACGGTTCCGAAACGTCGGACCTTGCGCGGACATTTGTCAACAAAACCTGTAGTCAGCGACGACTGAACTCGCAACGCCGACCGAAATGAGGCTCTGACAAATCCACCGGCCGGCCAGCAGACAGCGGGACGTTCAGCATCCTTTATCGGCTTGCTTTCGCGCAAAAGTCAAGGTTTTGCGACAAGATGCCGGGGGTGCTTGACCAGAAGCGCCACCCTGACCATTGCGCTTTGCGCATCCTGCCGATACGCCTTCGATTGACAGGGCCGGGGCCGTTCCCGCGCCACCAGCCAAGGGAGTTCGCATGACCAATGTGGTAATCGTATCGGCGGCCCGCACCGCCGTCGGCAGCTTCAACGGCGCATTCGCCGCCACCCCGGCGCATGATCTGGGGGCTGCGGTGATCGAAGCGGTGGTGGCGCGCGCCGGGATCGACAAGGCCGAAGTGTCGGAAACCATCCTCGGCCAGGTGCTGACTGCAGGGCAAGGCCAGAACCCGGCACGCCAGGCCCATATCAAGGCGGGCTTGCCTGCGGAAGCCAGCGCCTGGAGCCTCAATCAGGTCTGCGGCTCGGGTCTGCGCGCCGTGGCACTTGCCGCCCAGCATATCCAGTTGGGTGACAGTTCGATCGTGGTGGCCGGCGGTCAGGAAAGCATGAGCCTGTCACCTCACGTCGCCCACCTGCGCGCCGGGCAAAAGATGGGTGACATGAATTTCATCGATTCGATGATTCGCGACGGGCTGTGGGATGCCTTTAACGGCTATCACATGGGCCAGACCGCCGAAAACGTGGCGAACCAGTGGCAGATCACCCGCGAAATGCAGGACGCCTTTGCCACAGCCAGCCAGAACAAGGCCGAAGCCGCGCAAAAAGCCGGGAAATTCGCCGATGAAATCATCCCCTTTGTCATCAAGACCCGCAAAGGCGATGTGACGGTCGATGCCGATGAATATATCCGCCACGGGGCCACGCTGGAGGCAATGGCCAAGCTGCGCCCGGCCTTTGCCAAGGACGGTTCGGTGACGGCGGGCAACGCCTCCGGCCTGAACGATGGGGCAGCCGCCGTGCTGGTGATGAGTGCGGCCGAGGCGGAAAAGCGCGGGCTGAAGGTGCTGGCGCGCATTGCCTCCTATGCCACCGCCGGGCTGGACCCCGCGATCATGGGGGTCGGGCCGATCCATGCCAGCCGCAAGGCCTTGCAAAAGGCGGGCTGGAACGCGCAGGACCTGGATCTGGTTGAAGCAAACGAGGCGTTTGCGGCGCAGGCCTGCGCGGTCAACAAGGATATGGGCTGGAACCCCGATGTGGTCAACGTCAACGGCGGCGCGATTGCCATCGGCCATCCGATCGGTGCTTCGGGTGCGCGCATCCTGAACACGCTGCTGTTCGAAATGGGGCGGCGCGGCGCGAAAAAAGGCCTTGCCACCCTGTGCATCGGCGGCGGCATGGGGGTTGCCATGTGTCTGGAACGCGGCTGATTTTCTGGCGGGTGGCGGATTGAAGGTGCGCAGTAATCTTGCGCACCTGATCGCCCTGCCCTAACAAGATTACAAGATTGCGTTTTTTGGAGGGGAAAGATGGGAAGAGTGGCATTGGTGACCGGTGGGTCACGCGGCATTGGCGCGGCCATTTCGGTGGCGCTGAAAGACGCCGGTTATGCGGTGGCGGCCAATTATGCCGGCAATGACGAAGCGGCGGCAAAGTTCACCGCTGAGACCGGCATCCCGTGTTTCAAGTGGTCGGTGGCGGATTATGACGCCTGTGTTGCCGGGATTGCCGAGGTGCAGGCCGCCCTTGGCCCGGTAGAGGTGCTGGTCAACAACGCCGGGATCACCCGTGACGCGATGTTTCACAAGATGACGCCCTCGCAATGGCGCGAAGTGATGGATACCAACCTGTCGGGCCTGTTCAACATGACCCATCCGGTCTGGTCCGGCATGCGTGACCGCAAGTTCGGCCGGGTGGTCAACATCTCGTCGATCAACGGGCAAAAGGGTCAGGCCGGGCAGGCGAACTATTCGGCGGCCAAGGCCGGCGACATCGGCTTTACCAAGGCGCTGGCCCAGGAAGGTGCGCGGGCCGGGATCACCGTCAACGCAATCTGCCCCGGCTATATCGGCACCGAAATGGTGCTGGCGATTGACGCAAAGGTGCTGGCGGAACGGATCATCCCGCAGATCCCGGTCGGGCGGTTGGGAGAGCCTGCTGAGATTGCGCGCTGCGTGCTGTTCCTCGCGTCCGACGCTGCCGGGTTCATCACCGGATCGACGCTGAGCGCCAATGGCGGGCAGTATTTCAGCTGACCGGCAAAGCAGGGCAAGGCAAGGGGGCGCTGCCCCCTTGACCCCCAGGACCTAGAAAAAGCTGAGTACTTTCGCAAAGAAAAAACGCATGAGGCAAGGATGAGCCGGGCAAAGGCGACCCTGATCGGTTTTGCCGCGATACTGCAATGGTCGCTGCTGGCGTTGTTGACCATCGGCTCCGCCCCGGTGCCGCCCCTGCTGCTGAATGCGCTGTGTTTTGGCATTGGCGGCAGCATCGGGCTGGTCTGGGCCCTGGCCACCGGGCAGGCGGGACAGTTGCGGCAGGTGCCGTGGCGGGTCTATGCCTTTGGTACCCTTGGGTTGTTTGGTGCGCATTTCTTGTATTTCACCGCGTTCCGGCTGGCGCCTGCGGCGGAAACCGGGCTGATCGCCTATCTGTGGCCGCTGCTGATCGTGCTGCTGTCGGGTCTGTTGCCGGGGGAGCGGATTTTGCGCGCCCATCTGATCGGGGCGGCGCTGGCCTTTGGCGGGGCGGCGCTGATCGTGATGCAGGGGGGGAGTGTATCGGGGGGGGCGCTGCCGGGCTACGCCGTCGCCTTTGGCTTTGCGCTGGTCTGGGCCGGTTATTCGGTGCTGTCGCGCCGGTTTGACGCGATTCCCAGCGTATCGGTCACCGTCTATTGTCTGGCGGCGGCAGCCCTGTCGGGGATCGCGCATCTGGCGCTGGAAACCACGGTCTGGCCGCAAACGGCGCTGGGGTGGGGAGCGGTGGCAGCCTTGGGGATCGGCCCGGTCGGCATTTCGTTTTTCAACTGGGATGTCGGGATGAAACAGGGCGACATTCAACTGCTGGGGGTGGCGGCCTATGCGGCACCGCTGCTGTCAACGCTGGTATTGGTGGCCACAGGCATCACCCCTGCGTCCGCCACGATCGGGATCGCGGCGGTGCTGATTGTGGGTGGAGCAGTCGTGGCGGCGCGGGCGCGCCGTCAGGACCGGTAAGACAGGGGGCGGCTGTTCAGCTTTGTGCCAGCCGGTTGATCTCTTCCTTCAGTTTCAGCTTCTGCTTTTTCAGCTCTGCGATCTTCAGCGCATCGGTGCCGGGATGGCGCTGTGCCTGTTCGACGGTTTCAGACAGATGTTGGTGTTTCTTGCGGAGCTCCTGCAGATGCGAACTCAAGGCCATGCTGTGTTCTCCTCTCTGATTGATCCGTAACCGCAGTTCACCACAGATCGGGGCACAAGTCACGCGGTTCAGGTGACGGAATTGTGACGGCAGAGTTATTGCCAAATTCTTAATCGAAGCCGCCCATCGCCGCGCCGTCGCGCAAAATGGCCTGTGCTGCGGCGCTGTGGCTGTCGCGGTCGCCGTCATGCGCCACACCGTCATGCAGGATGAAGGGGGGCAACAGGGCAAAAGCGCCGCGCCCGCCTTTTTTGGCGCGCAGGATCAGCCGGTTAGCGGACTTTCCCACCCGGGGTGCCAGCGGCAGCACGCTGATCCCGCCCCGCCCCGCCAAGGCCAGCAGCAGATCGGGCAACCGCTCTGCCAACTGCACCAGCACCAGCCAGCCCCCGGGTTTCAGCCGCGCCATCCCGATCCGGACCCAGTCCGCCAGTGGCAGGTTTTCGCGCATCGCGGTTTCACGCCCGCCATTCTGCGACGCGGTGCCGCCGCCCGCCGCGAAATAGGGTGGATTGGCGATCACATGGTCAAAGGTCTGGCCCCGCAGTGCAGCAGGCAACGCCATCAGATCGGCTTGCCACAGGGCAAACTCCTGCCCATTCGCCGCAGCGTTGCGCCGGGCCAGATCGGCATAGTCGGCCTGCAGCTCGACCCCTGACAGCTGCACCCCCGCCACCCGCGCCCCCAGACACAGGCTGGCGACCCCTGCCCCACAGCCCAGATCCAGCACCGATTGCCCCGCCCGCGCCGGAACCGATGCCGCCAGCAGCACCGGATCCATTGCCGCCCGGTAACCCTGGCGCGGCTGCAGGATCTGCAACCGTCCCCCGAGGAACCCATCCAGCGTCAGCGCTTCATCGGCAAAAGCCATGGCATTCCCCAGAGTCTGTCCAACGTTGATAGAAACGCCAGACAGACTCTGGAGTCCTTGTTTTGCGCCTGTCTTACGCCAAAACCGGATTCCACTTTTGTCGGACATGCTCTAAAAACCAAAGGGAATCTCATTGTCGATCATCACCTGCCGCGCGATGAACCAATCGCGTTCGCGCACAAACAGGCGGCGCGGCAATATGCCCATCGATCCTTCCAGCACGCTCATGTGGACGTCCATCGGAAAGACGTCTATACCCTCGCCCTGTAGAAGGGCCGAGGCATAGGGGATCACCGTTGGGTCGGTTGTGCGCAAAAGCTCTTTCATAGGCACCACTTAAGGCCAAGCCTCTGCGCTTGTCGAGACGGGTGACGGGACCGGATGGGATTGGACAGGTATTCTGTGATGGTGTCGGAACGGCCGCATGACCAGTTGGCGGCGCTGTTGGCAGATGATCTGGCTGCGGTGAACAGTCTGATCCGCACCCGGATGGCATCGGACCATGCGCCGCGCATCCCGCAGGTGACGGCGCATCTGATTGAAGCCGGCGGCAAGCGGCTGCGCCCGATGCTGACGCTGGCCACCGCGCGGATGTGCGGCTACGGCGGCCCCTTTCACATCCATCTGGCGGCGACGGTTGAA
>JAYTDA010000464.1:0-1691 GCA_043736155.1 Paracoccaceae bacterium
CGGTCCTGTATCGCAAACCCTGCCGCCTGCCCTGCCATCGCCGGCAGGATCAGCGCGGCGGAGAAGGCGAAATTCGGGGCGTCCATCACCCCGGTGCCCAGATGCGCGGCCAGCAAGACCACCGCGCCGATCATGAAGATCACCCCTTGCACCCGCACGGTTTCCACCTTGTCGGTGCCGATGGACAACAGATACACCAGCAGCGGCGGCCCCCAGACGCCTGATACGCCACCATAGAGCCCGCCGATGGCCCCCAGTATCCACTCTGCCCGGTGGCGATGCTCCAGCCGCAGCGCCAGCTTGCGGCCCATCAGCTGCAGCGCCGCAAAGACGGTGATCGGCAGGCCGAGCAGCATGAGGAACAGCGCCTGCGAAATCACCGCCACGAACTGCGCCGAGGCCACCAGCATCACCAGCGTGGCGATCAGAAAGCGGTGGTATTGCCGGGTCGTGGCGACAGCGGCGGGCAGGCCCTGCCGCAGCGACTGGCTGACATTGGTGGCGATGGTCGGCAGGATCAGCCCGGCAAGCGCCTGGTCCGGCGGCAGAAACGATGAGAAGGCCGAGATCATGATCATCGGCATCGCAAAACCGACCGCTCCCTTCACAAAGCCGGAAAAAGCGCCAATCGCCAGGGCGGCCCAGAAAGCGGCGAGGGTCATATCGGGGGGGAGCCAGTCCATTTCGTCGTTTTAGCCGGGGTAACGCGACGCCGCACCCGAAAACGTGTGCGACACTTTAGGTCTCAATCCAGCACCCAGACGTATTTTAATTGCGCTCAATCTGCGAAGGCGCTAGAGCCTTGGCAGCGTCAGCCCCGAGGATTCCATGCCGCATGATGGACAGGCCCTGCCCCGATCACCGCTTCTGCCCGGCCTGATCCCGTTGACCGCCGCCGCCATGCCCGATGTGGCGGCGGTGCTGGAGGCGGGGCGGCTGGCGCTGGCGGCGCGGGTCAGCATCGGCGGGCGCGTCAATGCCGACGCCTTGGAGCAACACCAGCACGCAGCCCATGCGCTGGCCTGGTTTGCCACCTATCACGCCGCCCTGCAGGCCCTGCAGGACTGGGCCAGCGCCCTGGACGCCGAGGGGAACTTCGGCGAGGTCGAGGCGCTGATCCTGCAGATCGGGTTCGGAGAGTATCTGGCGCAAATCTCCGGCGGCATTGCGATGAGCCAGGGTGAGGTGGCGCGGCTGTCGGACCTTGAGATCAGCTTTCCTCCCGGCGCGGCGGCGAGGACCTTGATCGCGCAGGGAAATTCTGCTGCCGCCCGCGTTGCATTGGCGGATCTGCTGGACGGCGCGCGGTCCACGTTCGGCGCCACCGGCCTTGATGCCGAGCTGGAAATGATCCGCGCCCAGTTCCACCGCTTTGCCGAAGACCGCATCATCCCGCACGCTCACGGCTGGCACCTGCGCGACGAATTGATCCCGATGGAGATGATCACCGATCTTGCCGGGATGGGGGTGTTCGGCCTGACCATCCCGGAAGAATTCGGCGGCATCGGCCTGTCGAAAACCGCAATGGTGGTGGTCAGCGAGGAATTGTCGCGCGGCTATATCGGGGTCGGCAGCCTTGGCACCCGCAGCGAAATCGCTGCCGAGCTGATCCTCAACGGCGGCACCGCGGCGCAAAAGGCCCATTGGCTGCCGTTGTTGGCCAGCGGGGAAATCCTGCCGACGGCGGTGTT
>JAYTDA010000465.1:0-9204 GCA_043736155.1 Paracoccaceae bacterium
CAACCGGCCCTCGGCGGTCAGGCGCAGCCAGTCGGGGATATTGTTGTGCAGCGGGCAATGCGACTGGCAATAGGGCACACCGCATTGGCTGCAGCGGCCGGATCTGCCCGCAGGACCGGCTGTGCGAAGGCAACTGCGTGATCGAAACATCCGGCCATGGCACGGTGACGATTGGTGCGGTGGAAAAATACATCACCGACACCGCCTGGGAAAAAGGCTGGGTGCAGCCGATCCGGCCGCATGCCGAACGCGCGGAATCGGTGGGGATCATCGGTGCCGGGCCGGGGGGGCTGGCCGCCGCCGATTTCCTGCGCCGTCAGGGGGTACAGGTCACGGTCTACGACCGCCATGACCGCGCCGGGGGCTTGCTGACCTATGGCATCCCGGGGTTCAAGCTGGAAAAGCCGGTGGTGATGCAGCGGATTGAACAGCTGGAACAATCCGGCGTGCAGTTCGTGCTGAACTGCGCGGTGGGCGTGGATATGTCGTTCAACGCCATTCGCGGCCAACACGATGCCGTGCTGATCGCCACCGGCGTCTATAAATCGCGCGACCTGAAAGCGCCGGGGGTGGGTGCTGCCGGGGTGGTGCGCGCGCTCGACTATCTGACCGCCAGCAACCGCAAGAGCTTTGGCGACGAGGTGCCGGAGTTTGACAGCGGCGAACTGGACGCCAAGGGCAAGCGGGTGGTGGTGATCGGCGGCGGCGATACCGCGATGGATTGCGTGCGCACCGCGATCCGCCAGGGCGCTGTCAGCGTGAAATGCCTGTATCGCCGCGACCGCGCCAACATGCCGGGCAGCCAGCGCGAAGTGGCCAATGCCGAGGAAGAGGGCGTGGAGTTCGTGTGGCTGTCTGCGCCGAAAGGCTTCAGCGGGGAACCGGTGGACGGCGTGATTGTGCAGAAGATGCGGTTGGGTGCCCCGGATTCCACCGGTCGGCAGATGCCCGAACTGATCGATGGCGCCGACTACTTTGAACCCGCCGATCTGGTCATCAAGGCGCTGGGCTTTGAGCCCGAGGACCTGCCTGCGCTGTGGGATGTGCCGGAACTGGCGGTGACCCGCTGGGGCACCATCAAGGCCGATTTCCGCAGCCACACCACCAGCCTGCCCGGCGTCTATGCTGCAGGCGACATCGTGCGCGGCGCGTCACTGGTGGTCTGGGCGATCCGCGACGGACGCGAGGCGGCAGAGGCGATCCTGAACTATATCGCGCAAGAAGCGCGGGTGGCAGCGGAGTAGAGATGATGGCCAATCTTCATATCCATTCGGTAACCATGCTGGTCCTGCTGGGTCTTTGCCCGGCCTGGGCCGGAACCTTCACCCCGCCGCAGGGTTGCACACCCGAAATGACGGTGCAGATGCTGGGCTGTACCGTCTCGAACCACTATACCTGCACGGCTGATGCACCGGGCGACCGCTGGCGTTCTGATTTCGGGCAAAACGGCCTGTTCTTTCGCAGCCGGATCAATTCCGAAGCGGAATGGGTCGAAAGTTTCGATGTGAACCCCGATATGCGCAAGGTGCTGGAACAGCCGCAACGCGACCCCGGCAGCATGACCGACCTGCTGACCACCGGCAAGGATACCTATGATTTCAGCACCTTGGCCGATGACGGCGCGCGGCAGAATGTGACCGGCTTTGACACGCTGACCGGTGAGTCCGTGGTGATCGACGGTGTTACGCTGCAACGCACCGAGTATGATGCCGAAGCCGTGCATGATGATGGCACCCCGGCCTGGCATAGCCGTGGCCACGAATATGTCGATCCGGTGCGCCGGGTTTTCATCTCTGGCCGGGGCGAATGGCAGGGCGCAGATGGTGGCGATTTCCTGCCGTTCGATTTCTCCCCGCTGGATTTCGCCTTTCCCGGCGAAAAGGGCTTCATGTCCACCACCCCGCTGTTCGGCTGCAACGAAGTGCTGTCCCGGGCTGATGCGCCCACCCTGATTTCCGCCCGCAAAGGAGCGCGACCATGATCTATGACCAGTCCTGGGTGGATGCCGAACAGGCGAAGCGTGCATTCATGAACGATCATTCGCTTTACCGCGCCGAGGATGAACATTCGTCCTGCGGCGTCGGACTGGTGGTGGCGATTTCCGGCAAACCGTCGCGCCGCGTGGTGGAAAACGGAATCATGGCGCTGAAAGCCGTGTGGCATCGCGGGGCGGTGGACGCCGATGGCAAGACCGGTGACGGCGCTGGCATCCATGTGCAGATTCCGGTGCCGTTCTTTTATGACCAGATCCGGCGCACCGGCCATGAACCCGACCTGGGCAAACTGATCGCCGTCGGTCAGGTGTTCCTGCCCCGCACCGATTTCGGGGCGCAGGAACGCTGCCGGACCATCGTGGAATCCGAAGTGCTGCGGATGGGCCACTATATCTACGGCTGGCGGCATGTGCCGGTAAACACTGAGGTTCTGGGTGACAAAGCCAATGCGACCCGGCCTGAGATTGAACAGATCCTGATCCGCAACAACAAGGGCGTCGATGAGGAAACCTTTGAGCGCGAGCTTTATGTCATCCGCCGTCGGATCGAAAAGGCGGCAATTGCGGCGCAGATTTCGGGGCTTTACCTGTGCAGCCTGTCCTGCCGCAGCATCATTTACAAAGGCATGATGCTGGCCGAACAGGTCGCGACCTTCTATCCTGACCTGATGGATGAGCGGTTCGAGTCCGCCTTTGCCATCTATCACCAGCGCTATTCCACCAACACCTTCCCGCAGTGGTGGCTGGCGCAGCCGTTCCGGATGCTGGCGCACAATGGCGAGATCAACACGCTGAAAGGCAACGTCAACTGGATGCGCAGCCACGAGATCCGGATGGCCTCCGGCACCTTTGGCGACATGGCCGAGGATATCAAACCGATCGTTCCTTCGGGAACTTCGGATAGCGGCGCACTGGATGCGGTGTTCGAGGTGCTGGTGCGGGCAGGGCGGTCGGCACCGATGGCGAAAACCATGCTGGTGCCGGAAGCGTGGTCGAAGCAGGCGGTGGAAATGCCGAAGGCCTGGCAGGACATGTACAGCTATTGCAACGCGGTGATGGAACCATGGGACGGACCGGCCGCTTTGGCGATGACCGATGGCCGCTGGGTCTGCGCCGGGCTGGACCGCAACGGCTTGCGGCCGATGCGCTATGTGGTGACCGGTGATGGTCTGCTGATTGCCGGGTCGGAGGCGGGGATGGTGCCGGTGGATGAAACCACCATCCGGCAAAAGGGTGCGCTGGGGCCGGGGCAGATGATCGCCGTCGATATGGCAACCGGGAAACTTTACCACGATGTGGCGCTGAAGGACAGGTTGGCAGCGGCGCAACCGTTCGGTGACTGGGTCGAAAAGGTCTTTGATCTCAACGCCATCATGCGCGATGTGCCAGAGGTGGCGCTGTTTTCCGGGGCCGATCTGCGCAAGCGACAGATTGCGGCGGGCTATACGCTGGAGGAGTTGGAGCAGGTTCTGGCCCCGATGGCAGAGGATGGCAAAGAGCTGATCGCCTCGATGGGTGACGATACGCCGGCGGCGGTGCTGTCCAGCCAATACCGCCCGCTCAGCCATTATTTCCGCCAGAACTTCAGCCAGGTGACCAACCCGCCGATTGACAGCCTGCGTGAAGCGCGGGTGATGAGCCTGAAAACCCGGTTCGGCAATCTGAAGAACGTGCTGGATGAAGACAGCAGCCAGACCGAGATCCTGGTGCTGGAAAGCCCGTTCATCGCCAATGCCGAGTTTGATGCGATGGTCAGGCAGTTCGGCCAGGCGGTGGCGCATATCGACTGTTCGTTTGCCAGCGGCAGCGCCGATGGTCTGCGCCAGGGACTGGAGCGGATCCGGGCCGAGGCCGAGGATGCGGTACGTTCCGGTGCCAGCCATCTGGTGCTGACCGACCAGCATCAGAGCGCCGAACGGGTGGCGATGCCGATGATCCTGTGCACCTCTGCGGTGCACAGCTGGCTGACCCGCAAGGGGTTACGGACCTTTTGTTCGGTAAACGTGCGGTCTGCCGAATGCATCGACCCGCATTACTTTGCCGTGCTGATCGGATCGGGGGCCACCACGGTCAACGCCTACCTTGCGCAGGATTCGATTGCCGACCGGGTGGCGCGCGGGTTGGTGGATGGCTCGCTGACCGATGCGATGCGGCGTTACCGCGATGCGATCAACGCCGGATTGCTGAAGATCATGTCGAAGATGGGCATTTCGGTGATTTCTTCCTATCGTGGCGGGCTGAACTTTGAGGCTGTCGGGCTAAGTCGCGCCATGGTCGCGGAATATTTCCCCGGGATGCAAAGCCGGATCTCGGGCATCGGTGTCGCCGGTATCCAGCAGGAGGCCGAGGAGGTGCATGCAAGGGGATGGAAAAGCGGCAGTTCGATCCTGCCGATCGGTGGCTTTTACAAGGCGCGGCGGTCGGGTGAAAAGCATGCCTGGGAAGCGCAGACCATGCATATGCTGCAATCGGCCTGTGACCGCGCCAACTATGACATCTGGAAGCAATATAGCGCCGCGATGCGGGCCAACCCGCCGATTCACCTGCGCGATCTGCTGGACATCAAACCGCTAGGCAAGGCAGTTCCGATTGAAGAGGTTGAATCCATAACCTCCATTCGGAAACGCTTTGTCACCCCCGGCATGTCGCTCGGTGCGCTGTCGCCCGAGGCGCACAAGACGCTGAACGTGGCGATGAACCGGATCGGCGCCAAGTCAGACAGCGGCGAAGGCGGCGAAGATCCGGCGCATTTCCTGCCGGAAGCCAATGGCGACAACCCTTCGGCCAAGATCAAACAGGTGGCGTCGGGGCGGTTCGGTGTCACCGCCGAATACCTGAACGCCTGTGAGGAATTGGAGATCAAGGTGGCGCAGGGGGCCAAACCCGGCGAAGGCGGCCAGTTGCCCGGCATCAAGGTCACGGCTTTGATCGCGCGGCTGCGCCATTCCACCCCCGGTGTCACCCTGATCAGCCCGCCACCGCACCACGACATCTATTCGATCGAGGATCTGGCGCAGCTGATCTATGACCTGAAACAGATCAATCCGCGCGCCAGGGTGACGGTGAAACTGGTATCCTCCAGCGGCGTCGGCACCATTGCGGCCGGGGTCGCCAAGGCCAAGGCCGATGTGATCCTGATTTCGGGCCACAACGGCGGCACCGGGGCCAGCCCCGCCACATCGATCAAATATGCCGGTTTGCCGTGGGAAATGGGCCTGACCGAGGTGCATCAGGTGCTGGCGATGAACAACCTGCGCGAACGCATTACGCTGCGCACCGATGGCGGCTTGCGCACCGGGCGCGACATCATCATCGCCGCGATGATGGGGGCGGAGGAATATGGCATCGGCACCGCCGCCCTGATCGCCATGGGCTGCATCATGGTGCGGCAGTGCCAGTCGAACACCTGCCCGGTTGGGGTCTGCACCCAGAACGAGGCGTTGCGTGCCAAATTCACCGGCACCGCTGACAAGGTAGTCAACCTGATCACCTTTTACGCGCAGGAGGTGCGGGAACTGCTGGCCTCGATCGGGGCCCGGTCGATCGACGACATCATCGGGCGCGCTGACCTGTTGACCCAGGTCAGCCGGGGGGCGCCGCATCTGGACGACCTTGATCTGAACCCGCTGCTGATCACCGTCGATGGCGCGCAAAAGATCAAGTATGACCGCAGCAAACCGCGCAACGCGGTGCCCGATACGCTGGATGCCGAGATCGTCAAGGACGGCGCGCGGTTCTTTGAAGACGGCGAAAAGATGCAGCTCAGCTATGCGGTGCGCAACACCCACCGCACCATCGGTACCCGCGCGTCAAGCCATATCGTGCGCAAATTCGGCATGCGCAACAGCCTGCAACCCGACCATCTGACGATCAAGCTGACCGGATCCTGTGGCCAGTCGCTGGGGGCTTTTGCCGCCCGGGGTCTGAAGCTGGAGGTGATGGGCGATGCCAACGACTATGTCGGCAAGGGTCTGTCCGGCGGGCTGATCGTGGTGCGCCCGCACATGTCGTCGCCGCTGGTGGCATCGGAAAACACCATCATCGGCAACACCGTGCTCTATGGGGCGACCGCAGGCCACCTGTTTGCCGCAGGGCGGGCAGGCGAGCGCTTTGCGGTGCGCAATTCCGGCGCATCGGTGGTGATCGAGGGCTGCGGCTCGAACGGCTGTGAATACATGACCGGCGGGGTAGCGGTGATCCTCGGGTCCATCGGGGCCAACTTCGGGGCCGGGATGACCGGTGGCATGGCCTATGTCTATGACCCCGATGGCCGCGCCGAGGATCTGATGAACCTGGAAACCCTGGTCACCTGCGCCGTTTCGGTGCCGCACTGGGAGGCGCAGCTGAAGGGTCTGATCGAGGCGCACCATACCGAGACCGGCAGCCTGAAAGCCGCGGCAATCCTTGGCGACTGGGCGGCGGAGCGGGCGAATTTTCTGCAGGTCTGCCCGAAAGAGATGCTGAAACACCTGGCGCATCCGCTGAGCCTTGATGCCATGGCGATGCCTGCGGAATGAATGGAGGCTCCCGCAAGGGGCCCTCTACTCCTGCAACGTGGCGGGGATGTCGCGCGACATATGGGCGATGCGGACAACGTCGATCCGGTCCGCCGTCACGATATAGAAAATGATGTAGGGGAACCCTGTCACGCGCCAGCCGCGCAGGTCGGCAGGACCAATTTGCGGCCAGCGCCGTGACCCCATCATCGGCCTTTCTTCGATCTGCTGCACAGCAAGTTCCAGCGACTGAAGAAACCGCATCGCAAGTGCCACGCCACTTTCGGCAGCATAATAGGCTGCAGCCTGTTCAACATCCTGCCGGGCTTTGGGGCTGAAACTCTCCAGCCTCATTGGTCATACTTGGCTTTCAGCTCCACCAACCAGTCTCGATACGGTTGGTCACTGGTCCCGGAATTGACGCCATCCAAAATCATCGCGCGAAACGCATCGGCGTCGCGGTGGCGACGGATAAGATCGCGAAAGAACTCGCTGGATGACGCATAGGCGCGTTTTTGCACCTGTTCGTCGACCCAGGCCTTCATCTCTTCCGGCAGTGAGATATTCATCGTTGTCATGCTGGCACCTGTCGTGGCGGTCTTGGCAAATTTTGCCAAGAGTGGCTTCAATTGCCCACCTCGTCAAGTCTGGCGCCACGGCCCGAGAAATCGCGGGAACCGCAATGGCCCCCCTCCCGTGCATGGCGCAAATCCCGCCGCAACTGATCTGGATCAGAGACAGCAGCTGAAAACCCGTGCCATGGCTGGTACGGGTTTTTCAATGGGGGTTATCATGTCTGATCTGATCGTTGTGGGTTTCGCGGATGCCGCCACCGCGTTTGAAATGCGGGCCGAACTTTTGCGGCTGCAAAAGGAATATCTGCTGGAGATGGAAGATGTCGTCGTTGTCACCCAGGGGGATGATGGCCGGGTGCAATTGCATCAACCGGTGAACATGACGGCGATCGGTGCCGTAGGGGGCGGCTTTTGGGGCATGTTCATCGGCATGCTGTTCCTGAACCCGCTGCTCGGGGCCGCGATTGGGGCAGGGGCCGGGGCGCTGTCGGGCAGTTACACCGACATCGGCGTCAACGATGACTTCATGCAAGAGTTGGGCAGGACCCTGAAACCCGGCGGTGCCGCCGTGTTCGTGCTGGTGCGCAAGATTGCAGCGGAAAAACTGGTGGCGCGGCTTGGGTCGTTCAAGTCCAAAGGGCATGTGATGCAGACCTCGCTGAATGCCGCGGACGAGGCCAGCCTGCGCGCCCTGCTGGATAAACCGGCTGCAGCCTGACTGCCGGAACCATTGGGGGCCGAACATCGCCTTTTGCCAATGGGAAGCCCGCCGACTTCACCCGATTGCCCTGCCGAGAGTCACCGGGCTATCGCATCTGGCTAGGCTACAAGCCTGCGTCCTTCTCCCTCCCCCTTCGTCGGGAGGGTCGGGGTGCGGGAACACCCCCGAACCTGCGATACTCTCACCCCCTCCCTCCCGACATGGGGGAGGGAGGTACAGGTTGCGGCGTTCCGGGCAGTGCCCCGAACCGGTCCGGGGCTGATGTCGCGCGGCCGTTTTCCAAAACCCGATAGCCTTCTGGCACGTCACGCTTCTGGTTGACCTTCGCCGGTGCTTCATGGCTATGCTTGGGCAATGACAAAAACCGCAGAACCCACCTCGCGCAAAGGCGCCAAACCCGGGCCAAAGCCCGGTGCCAAAGCCGCTGCCGCCCTGCCGCAACCCGGTCTGCTCCGGCGCATCCTGCGCTGGCTGCTGCGCGGGCTGCTGGCCATTGCCGCATTCTACCTCGCGCTGATCCTGCTTTACACCGTCGTCAACCCGCCGACCGACCCTTATATCTTCGCCGAATCCCGCCGCCTTGGCGGGGTGGAACGGCAATGGGTGCCGCTGGAAGCCATGGCCCCGGAACTGGCGCGGTCGGTGGTGGCTGCTGAAGATGCCAATTTCTGCCTGCACTGGGGCTTTGACATGGTGGCGATCCGGCAAGCGCTGGACGAAGGCGGCGGTCGGGGGGCATCGACCCTCAGCCAGCAGGTGGTGAAAAACGTGTTCCTGTGGCAGGGGCGCAGCTGGGTCCGCAAGGCGATGGAGGCGGTGCTGACCCCGGTGATGGAACTGGTCTGGTCGAAACGCCGGATCATCGAGGTTTATCTGAACTTCGCCGAATTCGGCGAAGGCGTGTTTGGCGCCGAAGCCGCCGCCCAGCACCATTTTCAGCTGACAGCCGCCGAACTGACGCCGACCCAGGCCTCGCGCCTTGCCGCCGTGCTGCCAGACCCCAAGGGCCGCGACGCCGCCAACCCCACGTCTTTCGTCAGGAAACGCGCCGCTGCCGCCCGAGACGGTGGCGAAACCATCCTGGCCGATGGCCGCTCCGCCTGTTTCGAGGACTGAGCCTGTTTCGAAGAGTGAGCCTGTTTCGAGGACTGAGCCTGTTTCGAGGATTGAACTTGCCGCCTTCCGGCTGCAAGGAAGGGAAAGCCGCCCCGTTGGAACCGATGCCCCGATGAACCGCCTGTTTCACATGCCGCTGTCGCCGTTCTGCCGCAAAGTCCGGCTGACTTTGGCGGAGAAAAAGATCGAGGTTGAACTGATCGAAGAGCGCTATTGGGAACAGTCGCCCGAATTCATCCGCCGCAATCCGGCGGGCAAGGTGCCGGTGATGAAGCTGGATGGCAAGACGATGAGCGACAGTCA
>JAYTDA010000466.1:0-2197 GCA_043736155.1 Paracoccaceae bacterium
GCCCGGCTGCCGCTTTGCCGACCGCTGCGACCGGGTGCAACCCGCCTGCCACAGCCATCGCCCGCGCCTGCAAACCATCGCCAATGGCGAGGTGCCGCATCGCGTGGCCTGCCCAGTTGTCATCGCCGCCGATGGGATCGCCACCCATGACTGATTTCGCAATCGAGGCGACCGGCCTAAAGGTCCATTTCAAAACCACCACCGGGCTGGTCCGGGCGGTTGACGGGGTGGACCTGACCATTCCCAAAGGCGCGTTCCACGGCATCGTCGGCGAGTCTGGCTGTGGCAAGACCACCCTCGCGCGGGCGATCATCGGGCTGCAACACGCGACCGAAGGCCGTGTAAAGATCAACGGCCGCGACCGGGCAGATTGGCAAAGGCAGGATCGCAAGGGGTTCGCCCGCGCCGTGCAGTTCATCTTTCAGGACCCGCTGGGCTCGATGAGCCGCCGGCAGACCGTGGGGCAGACGCTGGAAGAACCACTGCTGATCCACGGCATCGGCAATGCATCCGAACGCAGCGCGCGGCTGGCGGACCTGCTGGATCTTGTGGCCCTGCCCACAACCGTGCTGGACCGCATCCCGCGCTCATTGTCGGGGGGCCAGCGGCAGCGCGTCTCTATCGCCCGCGCACTCGCGCTGAACCCGCAGGTGCTGATCTGCGACGAGCCACTGTCGGCGCTGGATGTTTCGGTCCGCGCCCAGATCGTCAACCTGTTCGCGCGGTTGCAAAAACAGCTTGGCCTGACGATTCTGATCGTGGCGCATGACCTGGCCATCGTGCGCGAGGTCTGTTCGGGTGTCACGGTGATGTATCTGGGCCGGGTGGCGGAACAAGGCATTACCCGCCCGCTGTTCAAAGATCCAGCCCATCCCTACACCCAGGCGCTTCTGTCCGCCGTGCCCTCGCCCGACCCCCGGATCGAGGCGACCCGGCCCCGCATCTTGCTGGCAGGCGACCCGCCCTCGCCCCGCAACCCGCCGCCCGGCTGCCGGTTTTCCACCCGCTGCCCGGTGGTGGAACCGCAATGCAGAGTCACCGAACCCGCTCTGCGCGCTGTCTCCCACGGGGGCCAGGCCGCCTGCCACCTTGCCGCTGCGCAAACCCATGCCGTGATCTGATGCACGACCACACGCACGACACCAGACCAAGGAGCCTGCACGCCCGCATCCGTGCCGAGGTGGAAGCGAAGATTCTGTCGGGAGCGTGGAAACCCGGCACCCGGATTCCGACCGAAACCGTGCTGATGGCGCACTATGGCTGCGCGCGGATAACGGTGAACAAGGCGATGGCCTCGCTGGCCGCCGAGGGCCTGATGCTGCGCAACCGGCGGGCGGGCACCGTGGTCGCGCGGCCCCGCATCCATTCCGCCATCCTCAACATCCCGATATGCGCGCCAGGGTCGAGGAACGCGGTGCCATCTACGGCTACCAACCGCTCACCGACGAGTTCCGCCCGCCCTGCTGTGTGCACTTGGGTTCCGAGGGGCGCCATCTCGGGCGCAGACGGTTCATCCGGTCCTTGCATCTTTGCGATGGTGCGCCGGTGCTGCTGGAGGATCGCCACATCTTTCTGGATGCCGCCCCGGCCGCCGAACCGGCCGATTTCACCGCCACCTCCCCCGGCGCATGGCTGGTGGCCCTTGTGCCCTGGACCGAGGCAGAGCACCGCATTGCCGCGATTTCGGCCGATGCGGCCAGTGCGCGGGCGCTGGAAATCACCAGTACCGCCTCCTGCCTGCTGGTTGAACGCCGGACCTGGCGCGGGCTGGACACGGTGACGATCGTCCGCCAGGTCTTCCGGGGCGATGCCTTCGATCTGATCGACCGGTTCGGCCCCAGGTCCGGGATCGGGTAAAGGCCGGGGCCGCCCTATGTCGGCGACCCCGAACCCGGGGTCATGGCTGGGCGACCTCGACCATCTCGGCATAGGTGCCGCTGTCCCGCAGGATTACGGTGACCGGCGCATCGCCGCGATTGCGCCAGAACACGCCATGGTTTCCGGCAAACGGCGCGGTCATCGCGCCATCCTGTCCAGCGGCGGCCTGCGGCGTGCTGACGGCCATCTGCGCGGTATCATCGGGATGATCGCGGCGGGGCCAGGGGAATCGGGTGAAGGATTATGCTTTGATGAGGCTTGCGAGATAGTCGTCGTCCCAAGCGGCGGTTTTCAGGCGGAGCCGGATTGAATCGCGGCC
>JAYTDA010000467.1:0-13684 GCA_043736155.1 Paracoccaceae bacterium
CCATGGGCAAATTCCGCCACTACCACCCGCAAGTGCAGCACCAGAGCATAGCCGGTATAGCCATCGTTGACGGCACAGATCCGGCCGGTTTTCTGCGCCAGCCGCACCAGTTCCGCGCCCTGCGCCACCGTCACCGTCATTGGCTTTACCCAGGCCGCAGGGTCATGAAACGGGCGAAACACCCCATCGCCGATCAGCGCCAGACCGTGGCGCGCCAGCGCGTCACCCAGCAGCCCCGGGTCTTCCGGCATGAACCCGACCGGTCCCAGTTCAATGCCGCGGGTAGCCCGCAGCGGCGCAGTCCGCCAACACGGTCTGCCAGCTTGGGTTATGCCGGTCAGTGGCGACTTCGACACCCGAGGAACAGCGGGTCATTGCCGATATGGATGGTCATGGCAGCGACCGATTGCAGCGAAACAACCGGACTCCGGCACCGATTGGCCTCTGCAACCGGTTGCAAGATTTCCATGCTGCTTGCCCAAAGGCCACAACCGCATTGTGGCCATGTTGCGCACGGGATCACCGCCCTGCGCACCCCGGCATCTGACGGCAAACTGGCGTCGCTGACCAGGACAGGCGGGGCCTGTCTGGTGCTGGGCCGCGCCGGAACCGACCGGTATGCCGATCCCCCCGGTACTGAAATCCGCCATGCCCGCCAGTTCGCAGCCGATCTGGGTGGATCAGCCGCCACCATCGCCGCCAACACCGCCGCCGGCCTGTCGTGGCTGGGTGGCAAGGCGGCGCTGCTGTCCCTTGGGTCGGATGATGCCGTCGGTCAGTTCGTTCTGGCCGAGCTGGATCGCTATGGCATCAACCGCAGCCATGTCGGTTGGACCGGTCCGGGCTTGCGCACCGCGCTGGCGGTGGTGGAAACCCGGGCCGAACACTGCCAGTCGGTGATCTGTCGCAACGGCGCTGCCGATTTCGCCCTGACCGAAGCCGATGTGACAGCGGTGGCTTTTGTCCCGCTGCGCGCCCTGGTGATCACCGGGACCGCGCTGGCCGACCAAGGCTCGCGCCGGGCACCGATGGCGGCGTTGGCCTGCGCACAGGCGGCAGGGGTCTCCCGCCGCTGCCGCTGACCTGTGTCAACATCGTCCGGCTGCAACGCGGGGAAACCTTCGGGTGCGCCGTTCCCGGCACTGAAACCTGCATTGTCCCCGCCACCGGGACGATCCGGGTCGATGTCGGCGGCCAGAGCGACCGCGACCTCGGCGGGCGTGGTGGCGATGTCCGGGACGGCGAACCCGATGCGGTCTCTGTGCCCACCGGCATGGCAGCACGGCTGATCTGCCGCTCTGACAGCGCCGAGATGTTCATCGCCGGGGCGAAATACGACACGGCGCTGGAGCCCTTTGCCATCCGCGCTGCCGATCTGGATGTGATCCAATACAGCTCCGATGACACCAGGACCCACCGCAAGATCAGGCCTATCCTCGGTACCAGATACCATGACCGGGTCGGAACGGGCACCCCTGATCCTGCAGGCAAGACCCAGTGCCCACACCGATACCCGGTTGCCGGTGATAGCCGCGATGCTGCGCCATCTGGCCGATGCGGCAACAGGGCCGGTCGCCACCCACCTTGATCCTGGTGCAGCGCTGGAGGCGTGTCGCAGGGCAATCGGCGCAGGCTTCACCTCGGTGATGTTCGATGGCTCGCGCCTGGCCCTGGCGCAAGACATCGCTGAAACCGCCACATTGGCCGCACTGGCCCGCGCCGCCGGTATCGGCTGTGAAGGCCGAGGTGGGCTATGTCGGCTCTGCGGGCCGTCAGCGTTCCATCGGCACCGGCCCCGAACCGGCCCCGAACCGGCCCCCCGTTTCGCGCGCGAAACCGGGGTGGATGCGGTGGCGGTCTCGGTCGGCACTCTGCAACTGCAACGCGGCGCCTCCGCTGCGCCGCTGGACCCCTCCCGGCTGGATGCGATTGCGGCGCTGACCCCGCTGCCCTCGGTGAGCCATGGCGGCTCGGGTGTGGCACCGGCCGAACGGCAGCGGCTGGCGGCGCAGACCACCCTGTGCAAATTCAACATCGGCACCGAACTGCGCCAGAGCTTCGGTGCCGCCCTGCATGCCAGCCTTGCCGCAGACCCAGACCAGTTCGACCGCCTCGCCTTGCTGACATCCACCGAAGGCCCGGTAACCCGCGCCGCCGGCGCCGTCCTGCGCAGCCTGTTGTCGCAAGGCCCGGTTTGATGGGGGTTGGCTGTGCGTTCGGCGGGTGCAACACCGCTGCCCAACACCCGGGTTCAGCGCGGCGGCTGCCATTCAACGGGTACCTGCCCCCGGTTCAGCTGCCAGAACCGGTCAGCACCCAATTTCATCCAAGTCGTGGTGTCACCATCGGGCCAGACCACCCGCAGGCTGGCCCCGGTGGCATCGCCCAAGCCCAGATGCAGCCAGCCCAGTTGCCCCGACACATGGCCGCCACCCGCTGTCACCTCATGCGCTTCCACCGCGTCGCCGCGCCGCACCTCGACAAAGGCGCCGATGGCGTCGCGGTTGCTGCCCGCCTGCCCCAGCCGCAGCGCCAGCCAATGGCCGGTGGCGGTGTCAGCTTCTGTGCCGGAGTTGCGCCAGATCTGCACCGGGTCATTGCGGTTGACCACCAACAGGTCAAGCTGCCCGTCCAGATTGAAATCCGCCAAAGCCCCGCCGCGCCCGGACCGCAGGCTGCCAGTGCCAGACAGCGCCCCCGCCTCGAAAAACCTGCCGTCGGCGCGTTGCACCAGCAGGTTGTCGGGGTCAGCACGGGCAAAATCCGGCATCTGATCCACGTTGCCCTTGGCGACGAACAGATCGGTCAGACCATCGTTGTTCAGATCGCCAAAGGCGGCATGCCAACCGGTCGAGGGGTTCAGGTCATCGCCGACATAGGGTCTTTGGGCATGGATACCAAGTGAAAAGGCGGTGTCCTTGAACTTTGGTGCGGTGCCGGGTTTGGCCTCTGCCAGAACCTGAAACTTCTGATCCGCCATGCTGGTCAGGTAGTAATCCGGGTAGCCGTTGCGGTCGATATCGGCGCTGGCGATCCCCATGCCCCAGATCCGCAGCCGGGCCCAGCCTTCGGCCTCGGTGTAAGGCCGGGGTGGGGCGCCGGGGTCCAGATGCCACAACTGTTCCTGCCCGCCCTTGTAATATTCCCGGTCATTCGACACCCGCAAACTGGCCTGGCCAGACCGGTTCCAATCGGTGAACAGCATCGACAGCGCGCAATGGGACGGGGTCAGCGGCAGCGGCGGCGCGAACCCCGCCGATGCGCCACGGTGCAGCCAGTTGTCGGTGCAGGAGCCCCAGGGAAACGCCTCTTCGGTCCGGTCGATGTAATTGCCGATTGCCAGTGTGGGCCACTTCGCGCCCGCTTCCCATGTGGCGGCAAAGGCGGTGGACCAGCCATCGCCGCCGTCAAAGCCCCATGCCGCATTGGCGGGTTCAAACCGGCAGCCGCCCAGCCCGCGCATCAGCCGGTTTTCCCCGACCCGCAACACCACCAGATCCATGATGCCGTCACTGTCGATATCCAGCGGATAGGCGCCGGTCACCGCTTCGGCTTCAGCCCCCGAGGCGGTGGCGGCAAAGCGCAGCGCCCCGCCCCGGATGGACTGGTTGCGAAACAACCGTGCAGGGGCGGTGCCCCCGGCCAGATAAATCTCGGGATAGCCATCGGCGTCACAGTCAAATACCGCAGCACCGCCGCCCACGATCTGTTCCCAGCCGCCACTATAGCTGTGGGCCAGCCCCGAACCCGCGCTTTCCTCGACAAAGGCAGGCACCACCGGGTCCTGGCCCCAGGCGGCAACGGGCAGCACCAGGGCAAGCGCAAGCAGCAGCCGCATCGGCCTATCCAATCGTTTTCAGGGCGTTGACATGGGCGGCGACACAGCGGCCCTGCCCCTGCCCCTGTTCGATGGCGGCGCGGAAATGGATGCCGCCATACAGCCGCGACAGAGCCGCCTCTTCCGCTGCGGCGGCAAAGCTGGCGAAGCGGCGGGGGGCCATGCCTTCGTCAACATGGGCATCGTCGTCAAAGGCGTAGCTGTTCCCGAATATCTGTTCCAGTACCCCGGCAGCAGCGGCGGATTGGGTCGAGTGACCCGAGGGATATTCCGGGAACGGCGGGGTGATCAGCAGCGGCTCCCAGCTATTGTCGATCAGCTTTTTGATATAGCTGACCGGGCGCAGCAGGTCATATTGGTATTTCGACCGCCAACAGGCGATGAATGCATCTGCCACCGCCATCCCCAGCCGCGCCAGCACGTCCGCCGCCTGCACTCCGCCCAGCCGTTCGCGGCGGATCGTGGCAAGCGCAATCGAGACCCAATGGCCCGGCGGGGTTTGCGACAGCATCGCATCATCCGACCAGAACCGGGCAATCTGTTTTTGCTCATCGCTCAGCGCCGTCCTGACCTCGACCACCTCCATCGCTTCGGCGTAAAACGCCGATGCCGGATCTTCGCTGTAGGCGGGCGGTGGTGGCACAGCGCAGCCTGCCGCTGGCTTGGCAAAGGGCCGCACCGCGCCCCATCCGGGCAACAGCGGCGCCTGGTGCTGCACGATCAGGCTGGTTGGCAGCCAATGGCCGGGGCCCTTGGTCAGCGTGTAGCTGCGTGGAAACCCCATGTTGTCGATCAATGCACCGCCATCAGTGGCAGCCCAGCCCAGAATATGCGCCGCAACCGACTGACCACAGGCCAGTGACGCCGCGGCCCGTCCCGGCTCGACACCGCCGGACAATTGCGCGGTCAGATGCTGGTTCATCGCGGCGATGGCGCGTTGGCCGGTGGGGCCGGTATTGGCAAAGAACCGCTGCACCGCCGCCGCCAGCGCCGCATGGGTCACCAGTGCCGCATCCATCCCGGCGGACCGGGGCGGCAAAGCCGCCAGACCCGGCAATTGTCCGGCCAGACTGGCGGCCCCCGCCGGTGCAAGATCGATCGATTCGTACGCAATGATCCCCAGATAGGCAAAGGCGCGGGCCGCCACCGGCGGGGAATAGGTGGCGGTATGGCGCACCAGTTCCAGCACCAGTGCATACCATTTCTGCACCGGATCCAGCGGGCTGCTGGCAGCCACCGACGGCATCGGCAAACCGGCCACCAGCGCCGCGCCGCCCCATTTCAACAGATCGCGCCTTTGCATCCCCGCGCCTTTCAGACCCGCGCCTTTCAGCCCCGGTTCAGACGAACCGGTTCCACAGGTTTTCCAGCCGCTCCTGCTTGCCGGATCGCGGTTGCGGCTCCAGCCCCTCGGCCGTCACCCGCGCCGCCGCCTGGTCCAGCGAGCCTGCCAGCATCGCCTTGGCGGCATCGCCGGTCCAGCCTGCATAGCGCGCCCGCCGCGCCGCCTCCAGACTGTCATCCGCCAGCAGCGCCGCCGCCGATTTCAGCGCCCGGGCACAGGTATCCATGCCGCCGACATGGGCGAGGATCAGGTCTGCGGGGTCCAGTGACTGGCGGCGCACCTTGGCATCGAAATTGGTGCCGCCGCTGTGCAAACCACCGGCGCGCAGCACCTCGTAATAGGCCACTGCCGTTTCCGCAACGTTGTTCGGGAACTGGTCGGTATCCCACCCCGATTGCAGATCGTTGCGGTTCATGTCGATGGAACCAAGGATGCCCAGCGATGCCGCCATCGCCAGTTCATGTTCAAACGAATGACCGGCAAGGTAGGCATGGCCGGTTTCGATGTTGCATTTCACCTCTTTTTCCAACCCGAACTGGACAAGGAAGCCGTAGACGGTGGCAACGTCATAATCATACTGGTGTTTTGTCGGTTCCTGCGGTTTCGGTTCGATCAGGATGGTGCCTTTGAAGCCGATCTTGTGTTTGTACTCCACCACCTGTTGCAGGAACCGCCCGGCATGGTCGCGTTCGGCCTTCAGGTCGGTATTGAGCAGGGTTTCATAGCCTTCACGCCCGCCCCACAGCACATAGTTGGCGCCATCCAGTTTGTGGGTGGCATCCATGTTGGCCTGTACCGTGGCAGCGGCATAGGCATAAACGTCCGGATCCGGGTTGGTGGCAGCCCCCGACATCCAGCGGCGGTGGCTGAACATGTTGGCGGTGCCCCACAGCAGTTTCGTCTTGTGGTCCGCCTGCTTTTGGCCAAGGTAATCCACCACCTCGTCCAGGTTCCGCTTGCTTTCGGCAAAGGTTGCGCCTTCGGGGCGCACATCGGCATCGTGAAAGCAGTAGAACGGTGCCCCCAGAATATCGAACATTTCAAACGCCACATCGGCTTTCAGTCTGGCCAGCGCCATGGTGTCGCCAAACCACGGGCGGTCAAAGGTCTGGCCGCCGAACGGGTCACCACCGGGCCAGGCAAACGAATGCCAATAGGCGACAGCAAAGCGCAGATGATCCTCCATCCGCTTGCCCATCAGCAGTTCGTCGGGGTTGTAGTGGCGGAAGGCATAGTCGTTGGTGGACTCCGCGCCTTCATATCTGATCGCCGGGATGTCTTTGAAGAAATCGGTCATGGGGGTACCTTGGGGTTAAAGCGCGGCGCGCGCGCGGGGTTAAAGCGCGACAAGCGCTGGGGTTAAAGCGCGACACGCGCGGGGGGTTAAAGCGCGACAAGCGCGGATTGGGCGGCACGGTAGCGGGCATGGCCCGCCGAAAAGGCATCAGACAAGGCGCGGTCGGGTTCAATCCGGCGCGCAATCGGCGGCATGGTGGCAATCTCGGCACCGGCCCCGGTGGCCGCCATGATGGCAAGGCGCGCGGCCCCAAAGGCACCGCCGAAATCCCCGGCAGCGGGGACCTGCACCGGGCAATCCAGCGCCGTGGCAATCGCGGCCAGCCAATAGTCCGACTTGGAGCCGCCCCCCACCGCCAGCAGGGTTTCCAGCCGGGTGCCGGTGGCGGCCAGCGCATCGCGGCAATCGCGGATGGCAAAGGTCACGCCTTCCAGCACGGCGCGGGTGCCTGCCGCGCGGTCGGTGGCATGCTCCAGCCCGAAAAACGCCCCCCGGATCGCCGCGTTGTTCAAGGGCGTCCGTTCGCCACCAAGATAGGGCAGGAACAGGGTTTTTGACGGGGCCTGCAGCGCCCCGAGTTCCCCGGTCAGCGCCGCAGCATCATGGCCCACCAGCCCGGCATACCAGTTCAGCGCATCGGTGGCGGCCAGGATCACCCCCATCTGGTGCCAGGTATCCGGCAAGGCATGACAAAAGGTGTGAACCGCCGTTGCCGGATCGGGTTGATAGCCATCATTGGCGGCAAACAGCACCCCCGAGGTGCCCAGCGACACGAACGCCTCACCGGCCCGCACCACACCGACGCCAACCCCGGCAGCGGCATTGTCGCCGCCACCCCCCGCCACCACCACGCCTTTGGGCAGGCCCCAGCGCGCCGCCAACGCGTCGCGCAATCTGCCCGAGACCTGCGAGCCTTCGACCAGCCGCGGCATCTGGCCCCGGTTCAGCCCGGTGGCGGCCAGCAGCACATCCGACCAGTCGCGTTTGCCGGTATCCAGCCAGGCGGTCCCGGCGGCATCCGACATTTCGGCGACATGCTCTCCGGTCAGCCACAGCCGAAGATAATCCTTGGGCAACAGCACCTTGCCCACTTTGGCAAATAGCGCCGGTTCATGCCTGCGCATCCATTGCAGCTTGGGGGCGGTAAAGCCGGGAAACACGATATTGCCGGTCAGGGCGCGAAAGCGCGGATCGGCGTCCAGCGCCGCAGCTTCCAGATGGCTGCGGGTATCGTTCCACAAGATGCAGGGGCGCAGCACCTCGTCGGCGGCGTCCAGCACCGTGGCACCGTGCATATGGCCCGACAGACCGATGCCGCGCACCCTGGACAGGCCGTGGCCCTGCAACCCCGCCATCACGGTTTCGGCGGCAGTCAGCCAGTCGGCCGGGTTCTGTTCGCTCCAGCCTTCATGCGGGCGCTGCACGGTCAGCGGGGCGGTGGCTTCGGCCAGCACCTTTTGGGCATCGTCGATCAGTATCGCCTTCAGCCCCGAAGTTCCCAGATCAAGCCCGATATACATCCCGCTGCCTTTGCCGATTGTTCGCTGTGGATGAACCTGCCGGGCCGGTCGTCATGCGTCAATCATCCTGTCATCAACAGCGACGGAGCGGACCGGCACGCCAATTTTCATCCCCCCTGCCCTATCGCACACCTTGGCCCTGTTGTGAATATCAGGCAGGTCCCCGGCAGGGCTACCCGCATAGGGCCGCAGCCAACGCCGGTAAAGCTGCAAGTCCGTCTCGCCGGCCCCACTCCCGAGGGAGACGGGGGCGCTGACGGTGCCGTTCGCGCCCCCCTCTCCGGCTTCGGAGAGGGGTCGGGGGAGAGGCTATTTCTGATGCGATCCCCCTGAGGCCCCCGGTATCCTGCGGTCTGGCGCGTCGGTCTGGCGCGTCGGTCTGGCGCGTCAGACCCACCGCCAGCCTGCACGAACGGCGCCGGCCGTCGCCGCTGCGGGAGGCGGGGCTTGACCTCGGGGCCGTTCTGTCCCACCACCATGGCCCAACGCCGGAGGACCCCATGGCCAACATCCTTTACCTCCATGACCTGCCCGACGGGCTGGACCTTGGCCCGGTGGTGGCCATCGACACCGAAACCATGGGGCTGAACCCGTACCGCGACCGGCTGTGTCTGGTGCAACTGTCCTCGGGTGACGGCAATGCCCATCTGGTGCAGATCGCCCGGGGTCAGACCGCTGCCCCCAATCTGCAACGGATGCTGGCCGACCCTGCGGTGCTGAAGCTGTTCCATTTCGGCCGGTTCGACATTGCGGCATTGCACCGTGCCTTTGGCACCCTGACAGCGCCGGTCTATTGCACCAAGATCGCCTCAAAGCTGATCCGCACCTATACCGACCGGCATGGGTTGAAGGACCTGCTGATGTCGCTGCTGGACATCGACATTTCCAAACAGCAGCAAACCTCTGACTGGGGCGCAGAGCTGCTGACCGAGGCGCAACTGGCCTATGCCGCATCGGATGTGCTGTATCTGCACCGGCTGAAAGCGGCACTGGATCAGCGGTTGGCGCGCGAAGGGCGGACCGATCTGGCGCAGTCCTGTTTCAGCTTTTTGCCCACCCGTGCCCTGCTGGATCTGACCGGCTATCCGGAGATCGACATCTTTGCCCATTGACCGCGCCTCGCTCCTGGCCACCGCACGCCGGGTGATCCGGCGCGAAGCCGACGCACTTGCGCTGTTGGCCGATGCGGTGGCGGACCCGTTTGCCGATGCCATCGGCCTGTTGGTGGCGGCACAGGGCCGGGTCATCGTGTCGGGCATGGGCAAATCGGGCCATATCGCCCGCAAGATCGCCGCCACCTTTGCCTCGACCGGTACCCCGGCGCATTTCGTGCATCCGGCAGAGGCGAGCCACGGCGATCTGGGGATGATGGCACCGGGCGATGTGGTGCTGGTGCTGTCCAATTCGGGGGAAACCCCGGAACTGGCGGACATCATCGCCTATACCCGCCGTTTCGGCATTGCGCTGATCGGGGTGGCATCCAATGCCGGCAGCACCCTGATGCGGCAAGCCGATGTGGCGCTGGTGTTGCCCACCGCCATCGAGGCTTGTGCAACCGGCCATGTTCCCACCACCTCGACCACGATGATGCTGGCCCTGGGCGATGCGCTGGCGGTGGCGCTGATGGAACACCGGCAGTTCACCCCGCAGAACTTCCGCGATTTTCACCCCGGCGGCACTCTGGGGGCGAAACTGTCGCGGGTCGGTGATCTGATGCATCTGGCTGCCGAACTGCCCTTGGTGCCGCTGTCGTCACCGATGGCCGAAGTGCTGCTGACCATCAGCCAAAAGGGCTTTGGCGTCTGTGGCGTGGTTGATGCCGATGGCGCACTGGCAGGCATTGTCACCGATGGCGACCTGCGCCGCCATATGGACGGCTTGCTGGCGCTGCGGGCCGAACAGGTGATGACGGCGACACCCCTGACCATCACCACCGACGCCCTGGCAGCCATGGCGCTGGCGGTGATGAACCGGCGCAAGATCACCTGTCTGTTTGTCACCGAACCGGGTGGCGGGGCGGTGCCTGTGGGTATTCTGCATATTCACGACTGCCTGCGCGCCGGGGTGGCGTGACATGGCACGGGCTGCGGATGGCTATTCCAAGGCGGTGGCCTGGCTGAAGATCCTGTTGCCGATCACGGCACTGGCGATCCTGTCAACGCTGTTTTTGCTGTCCCGGTCCATCGACCCGATGCAGGCGATCCCGTTTTCACAGGTTGATATCGACGGCCTGCTGCGCGATCCCCGGATCACCGCCCCCAACTATGCCGGTGTGACCAACGACGGCACCGCGCTGAGCCTGACCGCCAAAACCGCGCGGCCCGATGCCGGCGACCCGGCGCGCGCCAGTGCCGTGGGCCTGCAGGCCACCCTTGAAACCCCGGATGGGGTGGTGACCCGGATCACCGCGGATCAGGGGGTGGTGGATGGTGGCAACGGTCAGGTCAGCCTGTCGGGTCATGTGCAGTTCAGCAATGATCTGGGCTATCGGGTTGACACCGGGGGCATCCGGTTTTCCCTTGACCAGACAGCGCTGGAAACCAGCGGCGGCGTCCGCGCCACCGGCCCGTTTGGCAGCCTGACCGCCGGCGGCATGGTGCTGCGCCCCTCAAGCCAAAGCGGCAGTTACGTTCTGGTTTTCAACGGCGGTGTGAAGCTGCTATATGATCCCAAAGGTTGAGGATTTCCAATGGCCCTGTTTTCCCGTCTGTTTCTGGCACTGGCCATGGCTCTGGCCATGGCTTTGGCCATGGCTTTGGCCATGGCTTTGGCTTTGCCGATGGCGGCTGTGGCACAGGGCACCGGGGTTGCCCTCAGCGGGTTGCAACAGGACCCCGGTCTGCCGGTCGAGGTCGGTGCCGATCAGCTGACCATCGATCAAGCCACGGGTATCGCCACCTTTTCCGGCAATGTGGTGATTGTGCAGGGCGCGATGAAACTGTCTGCCGCCTCGGTCGTCGTCGAATATCTGCAAGGCGAGGCTGGCAGCAGCGGCAAGATCAACCGCCTGATTGCCAGCGGCGGCGTGCTGCTGGTGACCGCCACCGAAGCCGCCGAAGCGGCAGAGGCGGTCTATTCGGTTGCCACCGGCGAAATTGTGATGACCGGCAATGTGGTGCTGACCCAGGGGTCCAATGCGCTGTCGGGGCAAAAGCTGGTGGTCAACCTGAAAGACGGCACTGCCCGGGTCGAGGGCCGGGTGACCACCACCCTGCAAACCGGTGCCAAACCATGACAAATACCGACAAACCGGCAGCACCGACGGCGGCACCGACGGCGGCACCGACGGCGGCACCGACGGCGGCTCTGACAGTGGCGGGCGGCAGCGCCGGTCTGTCGGTGATCAACCTGCGCAAAAGCTACAAACGCCGACCCGTGATCCGCGATGTGTCGATCACCCTGGGGAGGGGCGAAGTGGTGGCGCTGCTGGGGCCGAACGGGTCGGGCAAAACCACCTGTTTCTATGCGATTGCCGGGTTGGTCACCCCTGAAAGCGGGCAAGTCATCATCGATGGCCGCGACGTCACCGCTTTGCCGATGTATCGCCGTGCCAAACTGGGGATCGGCTATCTGCCACAGGAAATGTCGATCTTTCGCGGCCTGTCGGTGGAGGATAACATTCTGGCCATTCTGGAACTGGTGGTGACCGGCCGCACCAAACAGCATGAACGGCTGGAAGAACTGCTCAGCGAGTTTTCCATCACCCACCTGCGCCGCGCCCCCGCCCTGTCGCTGTCGGGCGGCGAACGGCGGCGGGTCGAGATTGCCCGGTGCCTCGCGGCAGAGCCGAAATACCTGCTGCTGGATGAACCCTTTGCCGGGGTCGACCCGATTGCAGTTGGTGAAATCCGCCATCTGGTGCAGGATCTGAAGATGCGTGGCATCGGGGTGCTGATCACCGATCACAACGTGCGCGAAACCCTGGAAATCGTCGACCGCGCCTATATCCTGCATGACGGCGTGGTGCTGATGAGCGGCACCACCGATGAAGTGGTGCGCGATGAGAATGTGCGCCGGGTCTATCTGGGCCAGAGTTTCCGGATCTATTGAAGGGCTGCCGCCATGCGGGTCAGACTGGGTGCATCGCTCCGACAAAGCCAGCGGATGCTGCTGTCGCCGGGGCTGCACACCGGGTTGCAGATCCTGCGGATGCCAACGCTGGATCTGATCGACGCGATTGAAACCGAAGCCGCCGACAATCCGTTTCTGCTGCATGACGATCTGCGGCCACTGCTGTCGCATGGCAGCGGCGATGCCTATCAATTTGCGCTGGAGACCACGGCCGACGAACGGTCGCTGGTGGCGGACCTGCAGGCGCAGATCGGGGCGATGACCTTGGCGGTACCGGTGCGGGCGATGGCGGACTATCTGGCCGGTGACCTGCGCGACGATGGTTATCTGGACAGTGCGCTGGAAGAGGTCGCGGCGACGCTGGGGGTGCCATTGGCGCTGGCACAGGCCGGGCTGGCGGCGCTGCAGGCCTGCGAACCGGCCGGAGTGGGGGCACGGTCCCTGGCGGAATGCCTGCAATTGCAACTGATCGACAGGTCGGTGGCGCGCGATCTGGCGGCGCGGGTCACCGATCATCTTGACCTGTTTGCCAGCGAGGATTGGCGTGGCCTGACCCGGGCGCTTGATCTGCCAAAGGCGGAGCTGCAAGCCATGGCACAGCTGATCCGCGCATTGGCACCGCACCCGGTGGTGCCAAAGGCCACCCCCGATATTCGGCTGTTCCCCGATCTGCGGCTGGAACCCGATGGCGCTGGCGGCTACCTGGTGCAATTGGGGGCGCGGCTGGCAGAGGCGGTGCGACTGAACCAGCCGCTGGTGCAGGCCGCCCTGGCCGCAGGGTCTGATTTCGCCCGGGACCGGCGCACCCGGGCCGAAACGATGCTGGCGGCCCTGGCGTTTCGCGGCGATACCCTGCTGCGGATCGGGCGGCGGATCGCGGCGCACCAGCACCGGTTTTTTGCCCTTGGCCCCGACCATCTGGCACCTTTGTCGCGGACCGGTCTGGCGGCGGAACTGGGGCTGCACCCCTCCACCATCGGGCGCGCCGTGGCGGCGAAGGCGCTGGAGGTGGCGGGGCGGATTCTGCCGCTGTCGCTGTTCTTTTCCAACCCGCTGCCAGTGACCAGTGGCACTGCCAGCATCGCCGCCTTTGTGGTGCAGCGCCGGATTGCCCGGATGATCGAAACCGAAGATGTTGATGCCCCGCTAAGCGATGCGGCGATTTGTGCAGCGCTGACTGCATCGGGAATTGACATCGCCCGCAGAACTGTCGCCAAATACCGGGGATGCCTGCGAATAGAACCATCGTTTGCCCGGCGCCGCCGCAAGGCCGCGCAAACCCGGCGCCCGGCCTTACCGGGCAGCGCCCCCCCGTTCGACGTTTGACACTACTGCAACCCGCCAAGGCGCAGGATGAACCTGCTGTCCCGGGGCGGGAATGAAGGAGGCACCATGCGCTATCAGATATCCGGAAAACAGATCGACGTCGGCGAGGCGTTGCAGGGCCATGTCACCACCCAGCTTGGCACCGCCGTGGCAAAATATGCCGGCCGCCCGACCGAAGCCGTGGTGATCTTTTCCCGCCAGGCGCATGAGTTCCAGTGCGAGGCAACCGTGCATCTGTCCACCGGGATGAATGCCCAGGCCAAAGGCCATGCCACTGAAATCTATGC